>NZ_QNFZ01001050.1 GCF_003313395.1 Nonomuraea lactucae
AGCACGCGGGCCGGGGCGTGGACGCGGCGGGCGAAGCGGGCGACCCCGCGCAGGACGGGGCGGCGCGAGGTGTGCACCACCGGCAGCCTGGGGTCGGCGAAGAGCCGGTCCAGGACGGCGGCCGTCCTGGCCTCGCCCAGCGTCAGCAGCCTCGGCAGGATCGCGCGGCCGGCCCTGCTGCGCACCGCGGTCGTCAGGTCGATCCACAGGCGCCCGCCCGACGCGGCCATGAACGCGGGCCCGTCCCTCATCTCCGCCGGGCCGTACCCGAACAGCCGGGCCGCCCCGGAGCCCGCCAGCCGGAACGCCGCCAGCCCCATCGGCGTGACCGGACCCATGACGCCCTGGGCGACGTTGAAGCTGAAGTAGACCCTCAGGCCCTCGCGAGTGGTCTCGGGCAGCGGGTAGAGCGTGGTGATGGGCCGGGCCTGGGTGAGCCAGAGCGTGCCGTCGCCGTCGATCGCCCACTCCGTGTCCTGCGGCGCCCCGTACAGTCCCTCGACGCGCGCGCCCAGCTCGGCCAGGTCCCGCACCTGAGCGTCGGTCAGGCACAGGCCCCGGGCCGTCGGCCCGGGCACGTCCTCGACGCGCTCGGTGCCGCCGCCGGGCAGGGAGCGGACGGCGAGCCGCTTGTCGCCCTCGTGCCGTTCGAGGATCCGGCCGGTGGCGGTGTCGACGACGAAGCGGTCGGGGTTCACGGCGCCGGAGACCACGGCCTCGCCAAGGCCGGGGGCCGCGTCGATGACCGCCTCGTGGCGTCTGCCCGTCACCGGGTTGGCGGTGAACATCACCCCGGCCACCCGGGCGTCCACCATGACCTGGACGACCACCGCGAGCCGCACGCCGGCGTGGTCGATGCCGTTGGAGTCGCGGTAGGCGACGGCCCGGTCGGTCCAGAGCGACGCCCAGCAGCGGCGGACGGCGTCGAGCACGGCGTCGGGGCCGACGACGTTCAGGTAGGTGTCCTGCTGCCCGGCGAAGCTGGCGAACGGCAGGTCCTCGGCCGTGGCCGAGGAGCGCACCGCGACCGGCCCGCCGCCGAGCCCGGCGTACGCCTCCATGACGACCTTGGCCACCTTGTCTGGCACCGGCGTCTCCAGCAGCCGCGAGCGGGCGGCCGCTGCCAGGCCGGGCCCGCCCTCGGCGACGACCTCCGCCAGCCCCGCCGCCTCCGCCACCTGGCGGTAGGCCTCGGTGGTGAGCGTCCAGCCCGGTGGGACGGGCAGGCCCGCTCGGGTCAGCTCGCCGAGGTTGGCGGCCTTGCCGCCGACCTCGGCGAGCATCCCGGCGTCGATCTCGGAGAACAGCAGTGCCGTGTTCATCGTTCACACCCCAGGCGTTCGTCGTCCCGTCACGAGTGTGACCCGTGACGAGACGAAATTCAACACCTGATGAACAACGCGGCGGGTCGCCGGCCGGGCGTCAGAACCGCAGCGCCTCCCCGTCCCACTCCCAGGCCGGGTCCGGCTCGACGCCGAACACGGCGAGCACGGTGGGCGCCACGTCCACCAGCCTCGGCGCGCCGAGGGACGCGCCGCCGAGGTCGTCTCCCAGGCGGTTGGCGATGACGAACACCGTGCGCTCGGCGGCGGAGACACCGCCGTGGCCACCCTCGTCCACGTGGCCGTGGTCGGTCGTGATCAGCACGGTCCAGCGTTCGGCGGCGAACGACGGCCGCGCGCGGATCGCGTCGAGCATCGCGCCGAGCTGGGTGTCCTGGGTGAAGAGCGCGTCGGTGAACTCCTGGCAGTGGGGACCGAGCTCGTGGGCGACCTCGTCGGTGTCGCCGAGGTACACGAACGTCAGGTCCGGGTCCGCGCCCGCCAGATGCTCGCGGGCCGCCTCGGCCACCTGCCGGTCGGCGGCGGACCAGGAGGAGTGGCCGTAGCCGTCGAACACCACGCGGGTGTCGATGGCCGTGCTGAAGGTGGCGTGCTCGTCGAGCGCGGGCCAGGAGAAGAACGCGGAGGTGGCCAGCTCGGGCCGCGCCTCCTTGACCCGGGTCAAGAAGTCCGGATATTTCGCGTACTGTGCGCCGACGAAGTTGTTGTCCACGACACCGTGCTTGTCCGGCCACACCCCCGTCGCGATCGACGACCAGCCCGGGCCCGAGTCGCTCCACGCCCGGATGACCCTCCCGTCATGATCGGGGACGGTCGCGGCTGAGAGGGCGTTCGCGAGCGCGGCCCTCTCCGGCACGACCTCGCCGGGGGACTCGGTGCGGGTCCCGTCGTCCTCGCCGTACGGGAGCAGGCTGGTGCCGTACGCGCCGGTCGACATCAGCGTGTCGAGCACGGGCGGGCGCAGGGCGGTCAGCCGGTCGAAGCGCAGGCCGTCCATCCCGACGACCAGGACCTTGCCCCTCATCGGGCGGCCTTGCCGAAGCGCCGGACCCAGGTGGCGGCACCCGGGAGGATCTCCTCGACCGGGGCGACGTCGGGATACCAGGTCCGCTCCCATTCGAGCGACACCCACCCGTCGTAGCCCGCCTCGCCCAGCAACTCGCCGCACTCGTCCAGCGGCACCGAGCCGGCCCCCATGGGCACCGGCGTCTTGTCCTCCGCCGACACGGCGTCCTTGACCTGCACGTACGCCAGCCAGGACCCGAGAGCGGCGAACGTGTCGGCGGGCGACTCGCCGTTGCGCCACGGGTGCAGCAGATCCCACAGCGCACCGGTCGTGCCGGGGCAGGCGGCCTCGTCGAGGAGCCCGGCCACCGCCGCTCCGGTGGGCATGAGATCGTGCGTCTCGACGAGCACCTTCAGGCCGAGGTCGCCGGCCGTACCGGAGACGGCCTTGAGGCGGCGCGCGCCCACGGTCGCGTCCTCACCGCGCGGGAAGACCCGCACGCCGGGCGCGCCGAGGTCGGCGGCGAGCTCCAGGTCGCCGAGGAGCTGCCCGACCACGGGCCCGTCCGGGCCCGGCTCGCACACCCGCGTATAGCCGGCCAGCGCCGCGATCTCCAGCCCCGCGTCCTCCACCCGCGCGCGCACCGACCGCCGCTCGTCCGGGTCGAGGTCCCGGTGCACGCCGGTGTCGGGGTGCAGGCGGAGCTCCAGGCCCTGGCACCCGTGCTCCGTGGCCACCTCGATCGCTCTGTCGAGCCCCTCGCCCGGCATCCCGAGCGTGCTGACCGCCAGCTTCACCGCGCCTCCCGCGTCCCGTTCCAGCACAAGGTCCCGCTCGCGATCGAGTGGGACTCATCAGACATCACGTACGCTATCGGGCAGATCTCGCCCGGCACCATCGGACGAGCCGGACCGGAAAGCGCTCACGCGCGGGACGCACCAACGCGCGGGACGCACCGGATGCCGCGTGCGCCGTCGAGCGGGACCCGTCAGAGGCGGCGGACGCTCTCCCGCAGGACCACCTCTCCGGCGACGCGCTCCACGACCGCCCGCTCCCCCGCGCCGAGCGCCAGCTCCAGCGCCAGAGCCCCCATGTCCGTCAGCGGCAACCGTACGGTCGTCAGCGCGGGCACGTGGTCGCGCAGCGTGACGATGTCGTCGAAGCCCGCCACCGACACGTCGTCCGGCACCCGGACGCCCTGCTCCCGGTAGGCGGCCAGCGCCCCCACGGCCATCACGTCGTTGACCGCGAATACGCACGTCGCGTCGCGCGACTGCCGCGCCGCCGCGTAGCCGCCGTCGCGGTCGAACGGCCCGTGGAGGATCCGCGGCTCGGGCAGCCCGAGCTCCTCCAGCGCCGCGGCGAAGCCGGCGCACCGGTCGCGAGCGGTCATCAGGTTGGGCGGTCCGGCCAGCACCGCGAAGCGGGTGTGGCCGAGCCCGGCCAGTGACCGGGCGAGGGCCGCGCCGCCCTCGTAGTTCGCGGGCGCCACGGTGTCGACGCCCAGGAGGTCCTGGCCGACGCAGGCGACCCGGCCGCCGCTGGCCCGGTAGCGTTCGAGCTCGTGGCGCAGCCGCGCGGTGACCTCAGGGTCGTCCACGCGCGACCCGGCCAGCAGCACGGCGCGCACGCGCTGGGCGTTCAGGGTCGCCACGTAGGCGATCTCCTGCTCGGGGTCGCGGTGCGTCGTGCCCACCATGACGAGCAGGCCCTCCCCCGCGGCGGCGCGCATGGCGCCGTCGGCGAGCGCGGCGAAGTAGGGGTCGGTCAGGTCGTGCACCACGATGCCGATGACGTTGCTGGCCCCGCGGGCCAGTGTCTGGGCCGCCATGTTGGCGCGGTAGCCGAGCTCGTCGGCGGCCCGCTCCACCCGCGCGCGGAGGGCGGCGCCCACCTGGCGGGTGCTGCCGTTGAGCACGCGCGAGGCGGTCGCGAGCGAGACGCCCGCCTGTCTGGCGACGTCTTCCAGCGTGACCACGACACCTCCCCGGAAAGCGGTTTCCCAGTCTGCCAGACCGGCTCCCGGGAACGCATCCTTACACGCCCCGGGCGCGGCGTCAGCTCCAGGGGAACAGGATGTCGATCAGCCCCTTCTCGCTCTTGGTCGGGGTGGGCGCCGGCGCCTGGGTGGCGGGCGGCTGGGTCGACTGCGTCGGCTGGCTCGTCGGCTGCTTCTGCTCGGTGCCCGTCTGCCGCTCGGCGCCGGTCTTCTCGACGCCGTCGGGCACCGGCGTGGCCCGGCCGCTCTGCCTGGCGGTGGGCTCGCCGATGCGGGTCGGCGTGGCCCGCGGCGTGGGCGTCCGCTCCGCCCGGGTCTTGACGTCCGCCGGCGTGGGGGCGGTGGTCTGCGACGCGCTGCGGTCCGGCGTCGAGGAGACGACCGGCTCGTCCTGGCCCTGGTCCGTGTCCTCCGGGGTGGGCGACTCGGGGGGCGGCGCGCTCACCTGCCCGACGCCGGCGCAGCGGTCCCCCGCGCACGGGTCGTCGGACGACGTGCCGGACAGCAGCCAGCCGGCGCCCGCACCGGCCAGGACGACCGCGGCGGCGGCCACCAGCAGCACCTTGGTGCGGCGGCGCACCTCCTTGTCGCCCGGAGCGGGGTCGTCCCCGGCGTCGGTCCAGCCGGAGCCGAGGAAGCCGCGCCGGGTCTCCCGTGGCTCGTCGCCGGCCGAGGCCTCGTAGCTCGCGTCGAGCGGGAGATAGGTGGGGTCGTGCCGCCGCTCGCCGTCGCCGGCATCGTCGACGTCGTCGCCGTCCTCATCGGCGGGGGCATAGAGGGCTGTCGCGTCCTGCGTGTGGTGGGCGCCGCTGTCGGCGTCGGCGTAGCCGGCCGAATCATCGGCCGCTCCGTCCTGGGAGGCGTACGGCTCCGGGGCCGCGCCCTCCGTCGGCATGATGTAGGTCTCGTTGCCGGAGACCACGATGGCGGGCTGCTCGTCGGTGTCGTCGGTGCTCCACCGCGGCGACAGGACGTCTCCGGTCAACTCCGGGTTCAGCGGCCTCCCCTGGCCATCCTCGTACGACCTGTCGTTCTCGTCGCGCGCCACCATTGACCCTCTCCAGTACGACTCCAGACTGTCACCTTTACTAACAGAGCCAACCCGCAGTTGTCCGGATATTTCGCACCATCACCACAAATTGTTGCCGACCCCTTACACATCACCCGTCTCGCCCGTTTCACGAGGTCCCCTGGACGGCAACTAGTTACTGGCGAGTAGCATAGGCTCGACAGCTGTCCAGCAACGAGGAGCGAATCCGTGCCTTCCTCTCGTGACGTCGTGTTCGTCGACGGCGTGCGCACGCCGTTCGGCCGGTCCGGGCCGAAAGGACTGTACGCGGAGACCCGCGCCGACGATCTCGTCGTGCGCGTCATCCGCGAGTTGATCCGGCGCAACCCCAACCTGCCACCGGAGCGGGTGGACGAGGTCGCCATCGCCGCCACCACGCAGATCGGCGACCAGGGCCTGACCATCGGCCGCTCGGCGGCGGTGCTGGCCGGGCTGCCGAAGTCCGTGCCCGGCTACGCGATCGACCGCATGTGCGCGGGCGCCATGACCGCGGTCACCACCGTCGCGGGCGGCATCGCGTTCGGCGCGTACGACGTCGCCATCGCGGGCGGCGTCGAGCACATGGGCCGGCACCCGATGGGCGAGGGCGTGGACCCCAACCCGCGCTTCCTGTCGGAGAAGCTCGTCGACCCGAGCGCGCTCGTCATGGGCATGACGGCCGAGAACCTGCACGACCGCTATCCGTCCATCACCAAGGAGCGCGCCGACGCCTACGCGGTGCTCTCCCAGGAGAAGGTGGCCAAGGCGTACGCCGACGGCAGGATCCAGCCCGACCTGGTCCCGACCGCCGTCAGGACGGCCGAGAAGGGCTGGGGCCTCGCGGTCGACGACGAGGGTCCCCGGCCCGGCACCACGATGGAGGCCCTGAGCGGGCTGAAGACGCCGTTCCGCCCGCACGGCCACGTCACGGCGGGCAACTCCTCCGGCATCAACGACGGCGCGACGGGCTGCGTCGTGGCCGCCCGCGAGGTCGCCGACGAGCTGGGCCTGGCGCCGAAGATGCGGCTGGTGTCCTACGCCTTCGCCGGGGTGGATCCCGAGGTGATGGGCGTGGGCCCGATCCCGTCCACCGAGCGGGCGCTGCGCCTGGCGGGGCTGTCCGTCTCCGACATCGGGCTGTTCGAGATCAACGAGGCGTTCGCCGTGCAGGTGCTGGCCTTCCTGGAGCACTTCGGCATCGCCGACGACGATGCCCGGGTCAACCCCTACGGTGGCGCCATCGCCTTCGGCCACCCGCTGGCCTCCTCGGGCGTGCGGCTGATGACGCAGCTCGCGCGCCAGTTCGGCGAGCGCCCCGACGTTCGCTACGGCATCACCACCATGTGCGTCGGCATGGGCATGGGCGGCACCGTGATCTGGGAGAACCTGGCATGAACAATGTTGAGACCTGGCGGGCGCTGCTGAGCGAGCGCGGCACCGACGAAGTCGTCACCAAGGCGCTGGTGCGAGACGTGGAGCTGCCCGGCGGCGCGGGCACGATGGCGCTCATCACGCTGGACAACGGCTTCGACCACACCAAGCCCAGCACGTTCGGCCCGCACGGCCTGTTCGCGCTGAACGGCGCGCTGTCGGAGATCGCCGCCCGCACCGACCTGGTCGCGGTCGGCGTCACCGGCAAGCCGTTCGTCTTCGCCGTCGGCGCCGACCTCAAGGCCGCCGCGGCCGTCACCTCGCGCGAGGAGGCGCTGGCGATCGGCGCGCTGGGGCACCACGTGTTCCGCCGGCTGGGCGAGCTGCCGATCCCGTCGTTCGCCTTGGTGAACGGCGCGGCGATGGGCGGCGGCCTGGAGGTCGCGCTGCACTGCACCTACCGGACGATCTCCTCCGGCGTCCCGGCGGTGGCGCTGCCCGAGTGCTTCCTCGGCCTCGTGCCCGGGTGGGGCGGCACGCAGTTGCTGCCCCGCCTGATCGGCCCGGCCGCCGCGCTCAAGCTGATCATCGAGAATCCGCTCTCGCAGAACCGCATGATCAAGGGCGCTCAGGCGTTCGAGCTGGGCGTCGCCGACGCGATCTTCGAGCCGGCGGACTTCCTGGAGGAGTCACTGCGCTGGGCCGCCCGGGTCGTCAAGGGCGAGGTCGCGCCCGAGCGCGCCTCCCACGACGGCGACGACTGGGACAAGGCCGTGGCCGACGCCCGGTTCCTCGTGGACATGAAGCTGCGCGGCGCCTCCCCCGCCCCCTACCGGGCGCTCGACCTCGTCACGCTGGCCCGCACCGCCTCGCGCGACGAGGGCTTCGCCGCCGAGGACGAGGCGCTCGCCGACCTGCTGATGGGCGACGAGCTGCGGGCCGGCCTGTACGCCTTCGACCTGGTGCAGCGCCGGGCCAAGCGCCCGGCGGGCGCCCCGGACGCGTCACTGGCCCGCAAGGTGACCAAGGTCGGCGTGGTGGGGGCGGGCCTGATGGCCTCGCAGATGGCTCTGCTGTTCGCCCGCCGGCTGGAGGTGCCGGTCGTGCTGACGGACCTCGACCAGTCCCGGCTCGACAAGGGTGTGGCGAACGTGCACGCCGAGGTCGACAAGCTGCTGGCCAAGGGCCGCGTCTCCGGCGACCAGGCCAACCGGCTCAAGGCACTGGTGACCGGCTCGCTGACCAAGGACGCCTTCGCCGACGCCGACTTCGTCATCGAGGCCGTGTTCGAGGACATGGCGGTCAAGAAGAAGGTGTTCGCCGAGGTCGAGGCGGTGGTCCCGGCCGAGTGCACGCTGGCCACCAACACCTCGTCGCTGTCGCTGACCGAGATGGGCGCGGAGCTGAGGCACCCGGAGCGGCTGGTCGGCTTTCACTTCTTCAACCCGGTCGCCGTCATGCCGCTTCTGGAGATCGTCAAGGGCGCCGCGACGGACGACGCGACGCTGGCCACGGCGTTCGCCGTGGGCAGGTCGCTCAAGAAGTCGGCCGTGCTGGTCAAGGACGCCCCGGCGTTCGTGGTGAACCGGCTGCTCCTCCGGTACATGGGCGAGGTCGTCGCCGCAGTGGACGAGGGCACGCCGCTGGAGACGGCCGAGCACGCGCTGGACGACCTCGGGCTGCCGATGACGCCGTACGCGCTGCTCCAGCTCGTCGGCCCGGCGGTCGGGCTGCACGTGGCCGAGACGCTGCACGCCGCGTTCCCCGAGCGGTTCGGGGTCTCGGCGAACATGGCCAAGCTGGTCGCCTCCGGCAAGCCGGGCGTCTACGCGCCCGACTTCACGCTCGACCCCGAGGCCGTGGCCCTGTTCGCGGGCGGCGGCTCGCCGTCCACGTCCGAGGAGGTGCGGCGGCGGGTGCTGGAGGCGCTGGCCGAGGAGATCCGGATCATGCTGGACGAGGGCGTGGTCGCCGCGGCCCAGGACATCGACCTGTGCGTGATCCTGGGGGCGGGCTGGCCGTTCCACCTCGGCGGCATCACGCCGTTCCTGGACAGGTCCGGCATCGCCCGCCCCCGCTTCCTGGAGCCGGGCGTCGCATCGGTGCCCGCCTGACCGGCGCAGGCGAAAGGGGGCAAAAGGGGGCCCGCCCGGCGGGTCCCCTTTTCTGCGTCCTTTGCCCGGTGGCCGATCACATGGGCGAACCGGGAAACGATCCATGACCGCGGCCGACGAGGCGCCGGGTAACTACACCGTGCACACCGTGCGCATCGTGCGCACCAGCACCATGCGCACCAGGCTCTCGTGCTCCGATGGAGAGGACACGCATGAGATCGATCACGACAACGGCGTTGTGCGGGGCGTTCCTGATGCTCGCCGCGGCACCGGCGGTGGCCGACTGGGGCAACCGGTCGACGACTCTGAAGATCACTGTGACGGCGGCCGGGCAGGCTCCCCGGACCTACACGCTCAACTGCGACCCCGACGGGGGGGACCACCCCGATCCGGCAAGGGCCTGCGCGCTGCTGCGCAGCGCCGGGGGCAAGCTGGGCGCCCTCCGGAAGCCGGCCGGCAACTGCGGCTGGGTGTTCCAGCCGTACAAGGTGGGCGTCACGGGCACCTGGCAGGGCAGGAACGTCTCGTACAACGGGACCTACACCAACCTGTGCCGGGCCAAGGCGGCCGGCGCGGGAGTCTTCGCGTTCTGACCGGCCCCGTCAGCCGGGCGGCGCCTGCGGAACGCGCGTCGCCGCCCGGCTGCGTCGGTAGCCGTAGGCGAAGTAGATCACCGCGCCGATGAGCATCCAGATCACGAACCTCAGCCACGTCTCGACCGGCAGGTTGAGCATCAGGTAGAAGCAGGCCAGCACCGACAGGATCGGCAGCAGCGGGACCATCGGCGCGCGGAACGCCCGCGGCAGGTCGGGCCGGGTACGGCGCAGGATGATCACCCCGACGGAGACCACCACGAAGGCGAAGAGCGTGCCGATGTTCACCAGCTCGGCCAGCGCCCCCAGCGAGATGAAGCCCGCCAGCAGCGCCGACACCACCCCGATGATCACGGTGAGCCGGGCGGGGGTGCCGAACCTCGGATGCACCTTCGCCATCGGCCGCGGCAGCAGCCCGTCGCGGCACATGGCGAACAGCACCCGGGTCTGCCCCATCATGAGGATCATCACCACGCTGGTGAGCCCGGCGATGGCGCCGACGCTGATGAGCCCGGCCGCCCACGTCTGGCCGACCGCGGTGAAGGCGTCGGCGAGCGGGGCGGAGGTGCTCAGCTGGGTGTACTTCTGCATGCCCACGACGACCAGCGACACCGCGACGTACAGGACCGTGCAGATGGCCAGCGATCCGATGATGCCGCGCGGCACGTCACGCTGCGGGTGGATGGTCTCCTCGGCGGCGGTGGCGACGATGTCGAAGCCGATGAACGCGAAGAACACGATCGCCGCGGCGGAGAAGATGCCGATGACGCCGAACGAGACGGGCGTCAGCCCGAACAGCACCTGGATGAGCGGCGCCTTCAGCCCGGCCACCTGCTCCGTGGGCACCGGCGGCGGGATGAACGGCGAGTAGTTGGCCGGCTTCACGAAGAACAGTCCCGCCACGATGACCAGCAGGATCACGGCGACCTTGATGGCCACGATGACCTCGTTGACGCGCGAGGACAGCTTGATGCCGGCCACGAGCACCGCGGTGAGGATCAGCACGACGACCATCGCGGGCACGTTCACCACGGGGTCGTCGCCGGCGATCGAGGCGGGCAGCGGCAGGCCGATCGAGGACATCAGCGCACCGAAGTAGCCGGACCAGCCGACGGCGACCACCGCGGCCGCCAGCGCCATCTCCAGCATCAGATCCCAGCCGATGATCCAGGCGGGGAACTCGCCGAGGGTGGCGTAGGAGAAGGTGTAGGCGGAGCCCGCCACCGGGATCGTCGAGGCGAACTCCGCGTAGCACAGGGCGGCCAGGCCGCACACGACGCCCGCCACGACGAACGAGAGGGCCACGGCCGGACCGGCCGTCAGCTTGGCGACCTGGCCGGTCAGCACGAAGATGCCGGTGCCGATGATCACCCCGATGCCGAAGACCGTCAGGTCCACGGCGGTCAGCCGCTTGCGCAGTTGGTGCTCGGGGGCCTCGGTGTCCCTGATGGACTGCTCAACGGATTTGGTGCGAAGGATGTCCACGATCTGAGACCATTCCCACACCTCAGGTGATCATGCACGCGCACTCGCGACTGCTCAGCGACGGGCGGGCGGCGTGTCGATCGGCAGGCTCCGCCTGGCGACCGCCTCGGTGATCTGGCGGGCGAGGTCCTGGCCGGTGAGCCCGATCCGGCCTAGGATCGCGGCCCGCTTGGCGTGGTCGAGGAAGCGCTGCGGGATGCCGAAGGTGCGTACGGGCACGTCGACGTCGGCGTCGCGCAGCAGGCGGGCCACCGCGTCACCGACGCCGCCGACCCTGCCGTTGTCCTCGACGACGGCGACCAGCCGGTGCGCGCCCGCCGCCAGGGCGAGGGCCTCGTCGAGCGGCTTGACCCAGCGCGGGTCGACGACGGTGGCCGAGATGCCCTGGGCGTCGAGCAGCGCCGCGGCGTCCAGGCAGACCTGGGCCATGGGGCCGACGCCGACCAGCAGCACGTCGGGCTCGCCGGGACCGGCGAGCAGCACGTCCATCTCGCCGAGCCTGCCCACCGCGTCGACCGGCTCGGCGACCGGGCCCTTGGGGAAGCGGAGCACCGTGGGCCCGTCGGAGACGGCCACCGCCTCGCCGAGCAGCTCGGTCAGCCGCTCGCCGTCGCGCGGCACCGCGATGCGCAGGCCGGGCACCACCTGCAGGACCGACAGGTCCCACATGCCGTTGTGGCTGGCGCCGTCGTCGCCGGTGACGCCCGCGCGGTCGAGCACCACGGTGACCGGCAGCCGGTGCAGCGCCACGTCCATGAGGAGCTGGTCGAAGGCGCGGTTGAGGAAGGTCGCGTAGACGGCCACGACCGGATGCAGCCCGCCGAGCGCGAGGCCGGCGGCGCTGGTGAGCGCGTGCTGCTCGGCGATGCCGACGTCGTAGACGCGCTCGGGGTAGGCCTCGGCGAACGCGGCCAGGCCGGTCGGGTGGAGCATGGCCGCGGTGATCGCGACGATGTCGTCGCGCTCCTTGCCGAGCCTGACCAGCTCCTCGCTGAACACGTTGGTCCAGATGCGGCCCTTCGGCTTCTCCGCCCCGGTGAGCCGGTCGAAGGCGCCGGGCGAGTGGAACTGGTCCTCGTCGTGGTTCTCGGCGGGAGAGTAGCCGCGGCCCTTCTGGGTGAGCGCGTGCACGATGACGGGGCCTCGGAAGTCGCGGGCCTTGCGCAGCGCCGCCTCCATGGCCTGCTCGTCGTGGCCGTCGATGGGGCCGACGTACTTGAGGCCGAGGTCCTCGAACATCACCTGCGGCGCCAGGACGTCCTTGACGCCCTTCTTGAACCCGTGGAGCGCGTCGTAGAGGACCGGTACGTTGCCGATCTTCTCCTTGACGTAGTCGAGGAAGTCCTCGTAGCGGCGGGTGACGCGGAGCTTGGACAGGTGGGAGGCGATGCCGCCGATCGTCGGGGAGTAGGAGCGGCCGTTGTCGTTTACCACGATGACGACCGGCAGGTCCTTGACGGCCGCGATGTTGTTGAGCGCCTCCCAGGCCATGCCGCCGGTCAGCGCGCCGTCGCCGATCACGGCGACGACCGTGCGGTCGCGCTCGCCGCGCAGCTTGAACGCCTTGGCCAGGCCGTCGGCGTAGGACAGCGCGGTGGAGGCGTGGGAGTTCTCGACGAGGTCGTGCTCGGACTCGGCCTGGCTCGGGTAGCCGGACAGGCCGCCCTCCTGCTTCAGCGCGCCGAAGCCGGCGGCCCGCCCGGTGAGCAGCTTGTGCACGTACGCCTGGTGGCCGGTGTCCCAGACGATGGGGTCGCGCGGGGAGTCGAACACCCGGTGGACGGCGATCGTCAGCTCGACCACGCCCAGGTTGGGCCCTAGATGACCGCCGAACCTGGAGCAGCAGTCGACGAGCAGGTCGCGGATCTCGCCCGCCAGCACCGGCAGCTGCTCGGCATCGAGCCGTTTGACGTCGTGCGGTCCCTCAACCGAGCCCAGCAACCCGCTCACGGAAGCGATCCCCTCTGCCACTTTGCGCCGACGGGTTGAAGTCTAGTTCGTGGACGCGTAGCTGACCCCATCAAGTCAATTGCACCCATATTTGTACGATCTTGACCTAGTCTTTCCCTCACTATGAACACTCTCCCCATGAGGAAACTGACGACACTCGCGGCCGCCGGCGTGCTGATCTCGCTGGTGGGCGCGGGTACCGCGTCAGCGCAAGCCCAGCCCGTGACCACCCGTTCGGAGCAGCGGCCGGTGGCCGCGCCGCCGCGGGGCAAGGCCGCCGCGACGGCCAACCCGCTGTACAAGACGGGGCGGCTGGCGAGCTCCAACTGCTCGCCGGGCAGCCTGCCGAGGGGCAGCACCGCCGCGTACAAGCGTTTCCTGACCAGGGTGACCGGCTGCCTGAACAGGTCGTGGTCCACCCAGTTCCGCAAGGCCCGGCTCTCGTTCAGCAAGCCCCGGCTGCGCATCATCACCCGCAAGGTGCGCACCCCCTGCGGCACGTGGAACCCCGGCGCGGACGGCGTCTACTGCTCCACCGACCGCACGATGTACATGCTGATCACCCGCACCCAGCTCCGGAACCCGTTCGCGCTGGGCATCACCCGCCTGATGGCCCACGAGTACGGCCACCACGTGCAGCAGATCTCCGGCATCTGGAACTACTGGGCGGTCGCCAGGGCCTCGGCCGGCACGTCGGGCCGGCTGCTGCTGTCCCGCCGCTCGGAGCTGCAGGCCGAGTGCTTCTCCTCGGTCTTCATGAGCTCGGTCAGGGACACCCTGCCCGTGGACCCGGCCCAGTGGGACGCCACCGTCGAGTGGTTCCGCAAGAACGGCCACAAGGGCTGGACGCAGAACGACCACGGCAAGGGCTCGACGCAGGCGTTCTGGATGAACCGCGGCTTCAACTCGGGCTCGCCCGGGGCCTGCAACACCTGGTCCGTGTCGCCCAGGTACGTCGCCTAGCCGCACCCGGGCCGCGCGTACCTCGGCCACACGACCAGCGCGGTCGTGCCGCTCCGGGCACGACCGCGCCGCCGCCTGCGGCCAGGCACGGCGGCTACGCGAGGCAATGTAGAGGACTGGCCAACAAACCCCCACGAACTGGTCTAGTATCCGCGATCGTGCGTATTCCCCTTCTCGCAGCATCTGTCTGCATGACCGTGGGTCTGACCCTTTCGGGTACGGCCGGCGCGGAGGCCGCCCAGCCCAGCGCCGGGGCCACGGTCGCTGCACCACCGGCCGTCCTGGCCAGTAACAAGATCTACCGGTCCGGCAGCACCTCGCCCCAGTCGTGCTCGGTCGCCGGCATCCGCGAGGGCAGCGTGGCGTCGGTCAAGGCGTTCCACCGGGCCATGGCCCGCTGCGCGGACCGCTTCTGGGCCACTCGCTTCAAGGCGGCCGGCCTGCGCTACAGCTCCCCGAGGATCGCGATCACCACGGGCAGCTCGTCCGTCTGCGGGAAGATCACCAGCAACGGCGCGCAGTACTGCCCCATGCAGCGCACGGTGGCGATCCGGATCATGAAGCGGGACGTGCGCGATCCGTTCAGGATGAACATCGCCCACTCGGTCGCGCACGAGTGGGGCCACCACGTGCAGCAGCTCACCGGCATGCTCGACGAGCAGAACCGGCAGTACTGGCGCGCCCGCGGCACCGCCCGCTCCATCGTCAGCCACCGCCTGGAGATGCAGGCCGAGTGCTTCGCCGGCGTCTTCTACAGCGCCACGCTCGACTCGATCGACCCCGGGATCACCTGGGCGGAGTGGATCGACGCGGTCGGCGAGGCCAGCGAGAGCAAGGTGCACGGCAAGCCGCGCAACCTCGCCTACTGGCAGAACCGCGGCTACCGCGGCGGCTCGGCCCGCTTCTGCAACACCTGGACGGCCTCGCCCTCGCGCGTCGCCTAGCCCTGCACCCGGGCCAGCGCCTCCAGGGGGTCGGCGAGCACGTGGGCGAAGGCCAGCTCGGCCGCGCCCACGAGCGTCGCGTCGTCGGCCAGCGATGAGGTTCGTAAACGCAGCTTCTCGCGCTGCGGCGCCATGGCGTGCAGCGCGAGCCTGGTGCGCACCTGAGCCGCCGAGCCCAGGTAGACCTCCCGGAGCATGCCCCCGAAGACGACCATCTCGGGGTTGAAGATGTTGACCAGGTTGGCGACGCCGAGGCCGAGCCAGTCGCCCACCCGCTTGAGCGCCTCCTGCGCCCTGATGTCGCCCCGGTCGGCGGCGTCGACCACGGCCCGCACGGCCTCGCGGCCCTGGTGGGCGTCAGGGTGGGGGTTGAGCCGGCCGGCCGCCTCGAGCAGCGCCCGCTCCCCCACCTCCGCCTCCAGGCAGCCGGACGAGCCGCAGCCGCAGGCCCGCCCGCCCGGGTTGACGACCATGTGGCCGACCTCGCCGCCGTAGCCCTCGTGGCCGCCCAGCAGGTGGCCGCCCGCGATGATGCCGCCGCCGATGCCGACGTCGCCGTGCAGGTAGAGCAGGTCGCGCACGGCCATGCCGACGCCGCGGCTGTGCTCGGCCAGCGCCGCCAGGTTGGCGTCGTTGCCGACGCTGACCGGCAGCCCGAGGCCGAGCCTGCGGCCCAGCTCCTCGCCGAACGGCACCTCCTCCGCCTGCAGGTTGGGGCCGAACCTGATCACGCCGTCGCCCTTGCGCACGCCGCCGGAGACCGCCGCGGCGGCGCCCACGCAGACCGTGTCGTCGCGGGTCTTGCGCCGCATCTGCCTGGCGAACCCGGCCAGCATCCCGGCCAGCTCCTCCAGCTCGAACGGGCCGCGCCGCCGTGCGACCTCCCTGCGATCGAGGATCGCCCCGCCCAGCCCCACGCGGGCCACCGCCAGCCGGTCGGGACCGACGTCGAAGGCGAAGACGTACACCCGCGACGACTCGGGGCGCACGACCAGCGAGGGCCGGCCGGCGCGGCCGGTCTCGCGGGGCAGCTCCTCGCGCACCAGCCCGGCGGCGGTGAGGTCGGACGTGAGCGCCATGATGGTGCTGCGGTTGAGGCCCATCCTGGTGGTGAGCTCGGCCCGCGAGATCGGCCCGCCCAGGTGGACATGGCGCAGCAGGGCGCCGAGGTTGTGGCGCCTGATGTCCTCCTGGGAAGGGCCGGCACGCATCGTCTGTGAATCCTTGGGGTGGGAGTCGATGCTCACCTTAGACCAGCGGCGGAGGCCCTCTTACGGGCGATGGCGTCGACGCCGGCGGCGAGCAGCAGCACGAACCCGGTCACCAGGTACTTGACGCTGGCGCCGTACTGCATCAGGGCCATGCCGTTGTCGATGACGGCGATGACCGCGCCGCCGAGGACGGCGTCGAGCACCCGGCCCTTGCCGCCGAACAGGCTGGTGCCGCCGATCACGGCCGCGCCCACCGCGTACAGCAGCACGGAGCTGCCGCCGGTGTTCGGGTCGACCGAGCTGGCCCTGGACGCGGCGATGATGCCGCCCACCGCGGCCATCGACGAGCAGATCATGAACGCGGAGACCTTGATCCGGTCCACCCCGATGCCGGCCCGGCGGGCCGCCTCGGCGTTGCCGCCCACGGCGTACAGGTGCCGGCCGAACCCGGTGCGACGCAGCACGAACGTCCACAGGACCAGCAGCGCGACGATGATCGGCACGACGATGGGCACGCCCTTGAGCGAGGCGAACGCCGGGTTGAAGCTGCGCTCCAGGTTCAGCGCGTAGACGGCGGCCCCGCCGATCACGGCCAGCGAGCCGACCCGGGCCGCGATCAGCGAGAGCGGGTCGGCCACCAGGCCGCGCGCGGCCCGCTTGCGCGCCCGCACGATCTGGACGAGCGCGTAGATCGCGACGCACCCGGCGTACAGCGCCCAGCCGAGCGCGGGCGGAAGGTTCTTCTGCGCGATGGCCTTGATGACCGGGTCGTTGATCGAGATGTTCGTGCCCTCGTGCACCAGCACCAGGACGAGCCCCTGGAAGGCGAGGAACGCGGCGAGCGTCACCACGAACGACGGTATGCCGACCTTGGCCACCAGCGTGCCGAGCACGCTGCCGATGACCGTGCCGGTGAGGATGGCCGCCAGCACGCCCACGTACCAGGGCATGCCCATGTTCGTCACCAGGACCGCGAGGACGGCCGCGCAGACGCCGCTGGTGAAGCCGGCCGACAGGTCGATCTCGCCGAGCAGCAGCACGAACACCAGGCCCATCGCGATCACGGTGATCGCGGCGCCCTGGGTGAACAGGTTGGCGAAGTTGATGGCGGTGAGGAAGGAGGGGCGGGCGATCGCGAAGGCCGTGCAGAGCACGATCAGTCCGAGCACGGCGGGCAGGGCGCCCATGTCGCCGCTGCGCACCCGCTCGGTGTAGGCGCGGACGCTGTGCCCGATCGACGGCTGCCTGACGGCCTCGACTTGTGCCTCGCCGGGAAGTTCCTTGACCTTGCTCATGGGGTGACCCCGTTCTTCAGGCCGAGGTCCCCACTCCGGCCGGCGGTGATCAGTTCGACGACCTGCGCGTGCGTCACGTCGGCGGTCTTGACCTGGGCGGCCATCCTGCCGAGGTAGAGCGCCGCGATCCGGTCGGAGACGGCGAACACGTCGTTCATGTTGTGCGAGATGAGGACCACGGCCAGGCCGGTGTCGGCGAGCCTGCGCACCAGTTCCAGCACCTGCGCGGTCTGGGCGACGCCCAGCGCGGCGGTGGGCTCGTCCAGGATGACGACCTTGCTGTTCCACAGGACGGCCTTGGCGATGGCGACGGTCTGCCGCTGGCCGCCGGACAGGCTGGAGACCTGCTGCCGGATGGACTTGACCGTGCGCACGGACAGGCCGCTCAGGGTCTGCTCGGCGAGCTCCTCCATCGTCGCCTCGTCGAGCACCAGGCCGCTGCGGCGTTCCCTGCCCAGGAACATGTTCTGGACGATGTCGAGGTTGTCGCAGAGCGCCAGGTCCTGGTACACGATCTCGATGCCGAGCTCGCCCGCGTCGCGCGGGCCGTGCACGTGGACGGGGGCGCCGTCGAAGAGCATGTCTCCGGAGTCGATGGGATGGATCCCGCCGATGCACTTGACGAGCGTCGACTTGCCCGCGCCGTTGTCGCCGACGAGCGCGGTGACCTCGCCGGCGTGGGCCTGGAAGTTGACGTCGTGCAGGACTTGCACGGGGCCGAAGCTCTTGTCGACGCCGCGCACTTCGAGCAGGGGGGTCATGGGTCTCCCTCGGTGAGGGGCACGGCCGGGCGCCATGGCGCCGGCCGTACCCCGTTCCGCTTCGTTACTGGGTTCCTGCGTCACCGGATTCCGGGGTCACCGGAGTCCGGGGCTACTGGATTCCCGCGTCCGTGCACTTGGCGGCGAAGTCGCCGGTGCACAGCTCCTCCTTGGTGACATACCCGTCGGCCACCACGTCCTTCACGTTGTCGATGGTGATGGCCTGCGGCTCCAGGAGCTCGGCCGGGACGTTCTGGCCGGTCTCCGGGTCCTTGACGCTACCGGTGGCCTGGGGCTTCTCGCCCTTGGCCAGCGAGACCGCGAGCTTGGCGGCGGCGTCGGCCTCCTTCTTGACGGCCTTGTAGACGGTCATGCACTGGTCGCCCGCGAGGATGTTCTGCAGACCCTGCACGGTCGCGTCCTGGCCGGTGACGGGCACCTTGCCGTTGAGGTTGTTCTTCTTCAGCACGGTGATGGCGGCGTTGCCGAGGCCGTCGTTGGCGGCCAGCACACCGGCGATCTTCGGCTGGCTGGTCAGCATCTGCTCGAAGATCGTGCCGGCCTGGGTGTTGTCCCACTCGGGCACGGCCTGGTCCGGGCCCTTGACGTACTCGCCGGAGTCGAACTTGGGCTTGAGCACGCCGTCGTAGCCCTGCTTGAACAGGGTGGCGTTGTTGTCCGTCGGCGAGCCGTTGAGGTAGGCCACGATCGGCTTCTCGGCCTTCTTCTCGGACAGGCACTTGACGAGGCCCTCGCCCTGGAGGGTCCCGACCTTGCTGTTGTCGAAGCTGACGTAGTAGGCCGCGTTTCCGCCGAGCGTGAGCCGGTCGTAGTCGATGGTCGCCACGCCCTGGGACCTGGCCTTGTCGATCACGGTCTTGCCGGTCCCGCTGTCCAGGTTGACGATCATCAGCACGGTCGCGCCGTTGGTCATCATCTGGTCGGCGATGGTCTGGAAGGCGGTCTTGTCGTTCTGGGCGTTCTGGATGTCGTACTGCACCCCGGCGGCCTTGAACGCCTCTTCCAGGTACTTGCGGTCCGCCGTCTCCCACCGAGCCGAGGACTTGCTGTCGGGCAGGATGACGCCGATCTTGCCGGTCTTCTGCGTCGGCTGTGCCGTGGAACCGGCCGGGGTCTGACCGCTGTCGCCCCCGCAGGCGGTGAGACCAAGGGCGAGCACGGCTGCCGCGGCGGTCATGCTGAGGATCCCCATGCGCATAGTGCAGGGTCCTTTCTTCCGGAGGGGCCCGGATGAATGTTGTTTGCGGCAACGTATTCCCCCGCGGCCTGCTTTGGAAGCCCCAGGCAAGGCGGAGTTTGTTGTTCCGGGTAACAATCCAGAAACGCGCGCTCAACCTGTGCGACTCGCCCGGCCACGTGATGTTCACCTGGCAGTCGCCTAGCAAGCGCTTTCCTGGTGGGCGTCCTCACAGCGCGAGACTCTGCGCGATGAGGAGCACGGCGGAGGCCGTGGCCACCACGAGCACGGCCAGGCGCACCTTGCCCGCGTCCACGTACCTGCGCACCGGCCCGGACACCGCGAACCCGGCGGCCATCGGCACGATCAGGCTCACCCCGACGACCAGTGCCCGCGCGGGCAGGCGGTCGATGAGCGCGAGGACGACCAGTGTCTGCGCCGCGCTCAGGAAGAAGAACATCGCCAGGGTCGCCCTGATCTGCGGCCCCTTCGCGTCCTGGTAGACCAGCGCGATCGGCGGCCCCCCGATGCCCGTGGCGGTGCCGGTGATCCCCGAGACGAACCCGGCGGCGGCGATCGTCGCCCTGTTGCGCGGCACGTGCACAGCCCGCGCGGTCAACGCCACGGCCACGAGCACCATGATGCCCACGAAGACGCCCAGGGTGTAGACGGAAACGTAGACAACAATGACTGCACCGACCACGCTTCCCGGTACCCGCGCCAGGAACGCGAACCCCACCCCACGCCAGTCGGCCCGGCGCCACTCCACGGCGAGCGTGAACAGCGGCATCGTCATGTTCACCACCTGGACCGCCCCGGGCATCAGCCCGGGATCGAGCAGCGCGATCACCGGAGCGGCGACGAGCCCCAGGCCGAAGCCCACACTCCCCTGCACCACCGCACCGGCGAACACCGCCAGCCCACCGACGATCAACACCAACGACTCGTCCGTCATGGGGAAGAGTCAATCAGCCTTACTCTCTGTTGCCGTTCGTGGTGCGAGAGTAATCGCGATGGCGTAGGGTCGGAATAGACGCGGACGTAGTCTCTGGAGTATGAGCATGAAGCCAAAAGCAGCAGCAACGACAATACGCGTCAGCGTCGCGACGAGAGACCGCATCGCCCGAATCGCCCGACAGGAGGGCCGGAGCATGACCGAGGTGCTCAACGAAGCAATCCACGACTACGAACGCAAGCACTTCTGGGAGGAGCTCAACGACCAGATCGAGCGCACCCAGAGAGAGGACCCGGAGTCCTGGGCCGCATACGTCGCCGAGCGCGAGACGCTCGTAGGCCCCCGATCCCGCTCACACCGGATCGCGCCCGAATGGGAGGGCCTCATCACATTCCCCGAGGAGAAAGATGAAGGTAACGCAAGGTGACATCTGGTTCGCCGACTTCGGCGAGCCGACCGGCCGGGAGCAGGGGTTTCCCCGTCCTGTTCTCGTCGTCAGCAACGACCGGCTCAACCACTCGAAGCTGGGGCTGGTCCTGGCCGTTCCACTGACGACGCGTGAGCGCGGTTATCTCACGCACGTCAAGATCGGCCCCGACGGATCGGGACTGCGGAAGACGAGCTGGGCCATGATCGAGCAGGTCCGGGCCATGTCGCCGGAGCGGTTCGAGTTCTACGTCGGTCACGCTCCGGATGAGGTCGTCAACGAGGCCGTCACCGTGCTCAAACGGATGATATGACCATGACCGCCCGGCGAAGTGATAGTTCGCCGGGCGGTTATTCACATCGTGCCAGAGTCGGGCCCGCCGCGCTGCTCTAAGCTCCTTGACCGTGCTCCCCCTCTCCCCCGCCCGCCTCTTCCCCCTCGTGCCCCTCGTGGCGGCCTGCCTCGCCTCCCCGCCGTCCGCGGCGACCGGGCAGCCGACGCCACCGCAGGGGGCCGTGCGAGCGACCATGCGGGAGGCCACGCGGGCGACCGCGCAGGGAGCCGGGCGGGCTGCCGCCCTGGCTCCTCCCGTTCACGGTGCCCGGGTGCCCCGTCCCTTCGCCGGGAGCGGCGAGCTGGCCGCCGCCTCCTGCCCCGAGCCGCCGCTGATCCGGGGGAACGTCCCGAGGACGCGCGAGTACCTGACCGTCATGCTGAAGTGCCTGGACGCGTCCTGGTCCAGGCACTTCGCCCGCGCCGGCCTGCCGTACCGGAAGCCGGTGGCGCGCTTCTACGAGGACCCCGAGCCGCGGGTGTGCGGCGTCCGGTGGCCCTCCAGCGCGTCGGCCTTCTACTGCACCGAACGCGGCACGCTGGTCTTCCTGCTCGCCGGCTGGTGGGTGGAGGGCCGCACGGACCTCTATCCGCTCAAGGTGGCCGCCCACGAGTACGGCCACCACCTGCAGAGCCTGACCGGCCTGCGGCGTCACTACGAGGCGAGGGCGCGCGCCGACCGCGCCCGCCAGCCGGAGCTCGCCCGGCGCTACGAGCTGCAGGCCGACTGCCTGTCGGGGGTGTTCGTCGGCGGCGTGTGGCGCTCCCTGTCCCGCACCGGTGGCGACTGGGCCGCCGTCGTGGAGGCCACCAGGGCGAGCGGTGACGACGACGGCCACCGCAGCCACGGCAAGGGCACCAACCGGGCCTACTGGCTCAAGCGCGGCTTCACCACGCGCTCCCCCGCCGCCTGCGACACCTGGACGGCCCCGGCCGCACGAGTCTCCTGAGGGGATACACGGAAGATCCCGCCGTCCTCGCTGATCAGCGAGGACGGCGGGATCTCGAAGGAGCTGGCGGAGCGGGCGGTTACGCCTTGGCCAGGAGGGAGCGCAGGACGTACTGCATGATCCCCCCGTGCCGGTAGTAGTCGGCCTCGCCCGGCGTGTCGATGCGGACCACCGCGTCGAACTCCACGTCACCGGCCCGCACGCGCACCGTGCGCGGGATGCCGCCCTCGTTGAGCGCCTCCACCCCGGTGATGTCGAACGTCTCCTCGCCCGTCAGCCCGAGCGACTCGGCGGTGGCGCCCTCCGGGAACTGCAGCGGCAGCACGCCCATGCCGATCAGGTTGGAGCGGTGGATGCGCTCGTACGACTCGGCGACGACAGCGCGCACGCCGAGCAGCGCGGTGCCCTTGGCCGCCCAGTCGCGCGACGAGCCCGAGCCGTACTCCTTGCCCGCCAGCACCACCAGCGGCGTCCCGGCGGCGGCGTAGTTGACCGAGGCGTCGTAGATGAACGTCACCGGGGCTTCGGGCTGGGTGAAGTCGCGGGTGTAGCCGCCCTCGGTGCCCGGCGCGATCTGGTTGCGCAGGCGGATGTTGGCGAACGTGCCCCGGATCATCACCTCGTGGTTGCCGCGCCGCGAGCCGTACGAGTTGAAGTCCTTGACCGCGACGCCGTGGGCCTCCAGGTACTGGGCGGCGGGCGTGCCGACCTTGATCGAGCCGGCCGGCGAGATGTGGTCGGTGGTGACGGAGTCGCCCACCTTGACCAGGACCCGCGCGCCGGCGATGTCGGAGACGGGCTCCGGCTGCTCCGGCATCCCGTCGAAGTAGGGGGCCTTGCGGACGTAGGTGGAGTCGGGGTCCCACTCGAAGGTGTCGCCCGTCGGGACGGGCAGCGACCGCCAGTGGTCGTCGCCCTTGAACACGTCGGCGTAGTCGCGCTCGAACATGTCGCGCCCGATCGAGGAGTTGACCACGGCCGAGACCTCTTCGGGCGACGGCCAGATGTCGCGCAGGAACACCGGCTCGCCGTCGGCCCCGGTGCCCAGCGGCTCGGTGTCTAGGTCGATGTCCATGGTCCCGGCCAGCGCGTACGCCACGACGAGCGGCGGCGAGGCCAGGTAGTTCATCTTCACGTCGGGGTTGATGCGGCCCTCGAAGTTGCGGTTGCCGGACAGAACGGCGGTGACCGCGAGGTCGTTGGCCTGGACCGCCTCGGAGATCTCCTCGGGCAGCGGGCCGGAGTTGCCGATGCAGGTCGTGCAGCCGTAGCCGACCAGGTTGAAGCCGATCTTGTCGAGGTACGGCTGGAGCCCCGACCGCTCGAAGTAGCCTGTGACGACCTGCGAGCCCGGGGCCAGGGAGGTCTTCACCCACGGCCTGCGGGTCAGGCCCTTCTCCACGGCGTTGCGCGCCAGGAGCGCCGCGCCGAGCATGACGTACGGGTTGGAGGTGTTGGTGCAGGAGGTGATCGCGGCGATGGCCACGATGCCGTGGTCGATCTCGAACGAGGTGCCGTCGGCCAGCGTGACCGGCACCCTCTTGTGCGGACGCGTGCCGTTGAGCAGGCTGGGGTGCGGCTTGTCGCCGTTGCCGTCGTGGCTGATCGCGGGCGGGTCGGACGCGGGGAACGACTCGTCGGACGCCTCGTCGACCGGGCCCTGCACGCTCGGCGCGTAGTCCTTGACGGCCGCGCGCCAGGCCTTCTTGGCGTCGGAGAGCGCGATGCGGTCCTGCGGACGCTTGGGGCCGGCGATCGACGGGACGACCGTGGACAGGTCGAGCTCGATGTACTCGGAGAAGACCGGCTCGGGCGCGGCCGGGTCGAGCCACAGACCCTGCGCCTTGGCGTACGCCTCGACCAGGGCGATCTGCTCCTCGGAGCGGCCGGTCAGGCGCAGGTAGTCGACGGTCTGGCCGTCGATGGGGAAGATGGCGCAGGTGGAGCCGAACTCGGGGCTCATGTTGCCGATCGTGGCCCGGTCGGCCAGCGGCACGCTGGAGACGCCCTCGCCGTAGAACTCCACGAACTTGCCGACCACGCCGTGCTGGCGCAGGATCTCGGTGATGGTGAGCACCAGGTCGGTGGCGGTGGCGCCGGCGGGCAGTTTGCCGTTCAGCTTGAAGCCGACCACGCGCGGGATCAGCATGGAGATCGGCTGGCCGAGCATCGCGGCCTCGGCCTCGATGCCGCCGACGCCCCAGCCGAGGACGCCGATGCCGTTCTCCATCGTGGTGTGCGAGTCGGTGCCGACGCAGGTGTCGGGGTAGGCCCTGCCGTCGCGGGTCATGACCACGCGGGCGAGGTGCTCGATGTTGACCTGGTGGACGATGCCGGTGCCGGGCGGGACGACCTTGAACTCGTCGAAGGCCGTCTGACCCCAGCGCAGGAACTGGTAGCGCTCGCGGTTGCGCTCGTACTCGCGCTCGACGTTGCGCTGGAAGGCGTCGGGGTGGCCGAAGTAGTCGACGATGACCGAGTGGTCGATGACCATCTCGGCGGGGGCCAGCGGGTTGATGCGGGCCGCGTCGCCGCCCAGGTCGCGTACGGCCTCGCGCATCGTGGCCAGGTCGACCACGCAGGGCACGCCGGTGAAGTCCTGCATGATCACGCGGGCGGGGGTGAACTGGATCTCCACGCTGGGCGCCGCCCCGGGGTCCCAGCCGCCCAGCGCGCTGATGTGGTCAGCCGTGATGTTCGCGCCGTCCTCGGTGCGGAGGAGGTTCTCCAGGAGGATCTTCAGGCTGTACGGGAGGCGGGCAGCGCCCTCGACGGCATCCAGCCGGAAGATCTCATATGACGCGTCTCCGACGCGCAGCGTGTCACGGCTGCCGAAGCTGTTCGCGGACACGGTGATTCGCCTCCTCCATAGACAGTTGCTCAAGTTGAATCCTGCCGCACCGCGGGACAGCTCAGCACGTTAGGTGACCCTAACCGCAGGGTTGCAGCGGATGTCTCGACGTCAAGATATATCCGAAATATCTCGACATCAAGTTAAACGGGGCCGAGCCGGAGGAAGAGCAGCCCGAGGATCGCCACGGACAGCACGGGAGCCAGGATCTTCTGCTCGAACTTCTGGCCGGTCTTGATGCCGATCTTCCATGGCAGCACGAACCTGACCGACATCGGCCAGAGCACCGGACAGCCCTTCTCCGTCATGCAGTCGCCCACCACGTGGATGAAGCAGCCGATGGCCACGGCCAGCCCCAGCCAGGCGTAGCCGACGCCCAGCGACAGGAACACCGCGTACAGCCCGGCGGTCAGGCCGACGTTGATCAGGGCCGAGCCCGCCTTGTTGCCGGGGATCCCGATGCCGATCGCCCGCAGCGCCAGCCCGATGAGCAGCACGACCAGGACGTCACGGCCGATCGGATAGGAACTGGCCAGCCAGTGCGCCCCGAACCCCAGCGCGAGCGCGAAGGCCAGCGAATGGGTGGCGCCCCGGTGCCCGCCGCCCAGCCAGTTGACCGCCTTGCTCAATAACCAGGTCACGGGCCCGAACGTCTGCGCGATCGTCGCGCTGGGATGGTCGAGGTCGGGCAGCATCGCCGCGCCGGCGCAGATGATGGCCCCGGCGAGGAGCTCCGCCGGGCTGAGCGCGTTCGCCATGATCCCGGTCTCGATGTACCGGCTCGAATCCATCACCATCGGCAGCGCCGCGAGCCCAGGCGCCAGCCCCAGCCAGGCGATGGCCCCCGTCATCGCGTGCGTGTGACCCATCATGATCCGGACTGTACGGCAAAGCGCGCGCGCACGGGGCGTCGAGGTGGCGCAGAGGTGACGGAGCGAAGCCACACGACACCAGAACCTGTCCGTGAAAGTCAGGAAACGCAGACGAGGTCGTCTCACGCACCGACAGCACCCCCCAGCCCTGCCGACGCGGAACGACCTCGTCTGATGGAGACAACGACCCCATCCCCGATCGTGTTCCCGTATTTCCGAACTTTTTCGTGATCTGTCTCACTTGCCCCGAGCCGTTGCTAGCGACATGTTGCCGATATATCGTTGAAGCATCTAGAACAGTCGAAAGCTAGTCGAAGTAGGAGATCACTATGACTTCCGCACACGCAGCGAGCGGGCCCTGGCCCGACCCCCGAGAGTTCAAGCAGTTCAAGCGCGCCGCCCGCGACGCCCTCAAGGCGGTGGCCGGAGCGTGGGAGGAGGCGGGACGACGGCACCACAGCCATCACGGGCCGCACCACCACGGGCCGCACGAGGAGAGGCACAGAGGCAGGCGCCCGTTCCCGCCCGAGTTCGGCCGTGGTCCGTGGGGCCCCGGCGGTCCCTGGGGCCCGGGCGGGCCGTGGGGCCACCGCGGCTGGGGCGGCCGGGGC
>NZ_QNFZ01001053.1 GCF_003313395.1 Nonomuraea lactucae
CGCCCGCCCCGCTCGCAGCGCGCCCTCTGCCTGCCCGGGCACCGCCCGCCGACCGCGCCCCCGCCGCGCTCGCCGCGGATGCTTCCTACCGTCGGCACCCTAGCCCCTTTGTCCTGCTGCTTCATCCCTGGGAAGCAGACAGTACCCAGTTTAGAATCCTTGCATGGTTGCGCACGTTTCTGATGATTCGCCGGTCATGCCGGTGGAGGTGATCGTGGACGTGCTCAAGGCGATCGCCGATCCCACCCGGTTTCAGATCCTGCACGCGGTCTCGAGCCGGGAGCGGCGGGTCAGCCAGCTGGCCAAGCAGACCGGCACGCACGTGGCGGCGATCTCCCAGCACCTGGCCAAGTTGCGCGCGGCCGGATTGGTGATCGTGCGGCGCGAGGGCAGACGCATCTACTACCGGGCTGCCCACCCCCACATCGGCGTCCTGCTGGCCGAGGCGGGCCTGCTCACCGGATACATCAACGGCCTCATCACCCCGCCCGCCCCCACCACCGCGACAGATGCCATCACCGGGGCCGCCAGGCCCGCCGCGGCGGCGGGCGTGCGTCGTCCCGGCTGGGCACTGGCCGACGCCACGCTCCGCCTCGCCCGCCCCTGACCCGGCAGAGCCGGAGCACCCCCGGAGCGCCCGAGCCCAGCCGTTTCGAAAGGTAGCCCTGCCATGCCTGAGCGACGCCTGCGCAGGTTCGGCCCGCTGATGCGTGGCTCCCCGCGCGCCGGGACCGCCACCGAGCCGCCCGAGCGGTCCACGGCCCGCGCGCCGGCGAGGCCGAAGCGCCGGTGGAGGCCAGCATCGTCGACGGCGCCCTGTACATCGACGGTCGCCGCGCCGCCTCCCCGGCCACGCTGGCCGACACCTTCTCCCTGCTGCGCGACAAACCCGGCGCGATGGCCTGGTCAGCCTGTACTGGCCCGCCGAACACCACCTCGTCGCAGCCGCCGACGAGCTCGGCCTGCACGCGCTGGCCGTCGAGGACGCCATCGTCACCCACCAGCGGCCTAAGCTGGAACGCCACGGCGAGACCCTGTTCGTGGTTTGCGCGCCGCGCGCTATCTCGACGATGGGGAAGAGGTCGACTTCGGCGAACTGCACGTCTTCGTGGGCCGCGACTTCGTGCTGACTGTCTGCCACGGCGAGGCCCCCAACCTGGCCGCCGTGCGCCGCCGCAAGGAAGACCGGCCCGACCTGCTGGCCCGCGGCCCCGAAGCCGTCCTGTACGCCATCCTGGACGCCGCCGACATCAAACCGCCGGTAGCCTGTCGCTGCTGGTAGCCCTCCCTACGATGCTCGTGGCCTTCGCCCGCTACAGCCGCGACGGAAGCTTCGCGGTTCTCGCCGCCAACCCGCGCTTCGTTGCCGTCATGGTCGCCGGCTCGATCACCGGCGCCCTGATCGGCGGGCTGCTCGGCCTCATCCCGACCTGGTCCTCATCCCCAGCCTGGCCGCAATCCTGCTGATCTCGGCGGCGAAGATGGCTCGTCACACCTCTCCGAGCGCGTGAACTCCGCACCCTCGACCGATCTGAGCAACGGTCCGCGAACCTGATAGCACGATCTCGGTCAGAGTTCTCCCCTGGTCGCGCCGGGGCTCCCGCCCCTGGCGTCTTGCGTGCTAACGCCACTTCGACACATCCCGCAATTTAGGCGCATATACGTTTTCTTGACGCCTCCACCAGGCAAAACCCTCAATCCAGCCAAGTAGGCTGCGATGCGGCTTTACTCGATTTCGATGGAGGGTTGCCGGGATGGTGCTGGTGAAGCGGCCAGTTGCGACCGAGGGCACGCTGCGGTCGTGGCTGCTGCAGGGGCTGCAGACCGACCGGAAGCAGATCGAGCACGGCCCGCACGTCAAGCACCCGTGGTGGCGTGTGATGTGCCTGACCGGTGTCGACTACTTCTCCACTCTTGGCTACCAGCCGGGTATCGCCGCGCTCGCGGCCGGACTCCTGTCGCCACTGGCCACGCTGTTCCTGGTCGCGCTGACCCTGCTGGGTGCGCTGCCGGTTTACCGGCGGGTCGCGGCCGAGAGCCCGTACGGGCAGGGCTCGATCGCCATGTTGGAGAAGCTCGCCCCGCAGTGGTGGGGCAAGCTGTTCGTGCTGGCCCTGCTCGGGTTCGCCGCCACCGACTTCGTGATCACGATGACCCTGTCGGCGGCCGACGCGACGGCGCACATCCTGGAGAACCCGTTCGTGCCGCACTTCCTGGAAGGCCAGCGGGTCCTCGTCACCCTCGTGCTGCTGGCCCTGCTCGGCGGCGTGTTCCTGATGGGCTTCACCGAGGCGATCGGCATCGCCGTCCTTCTCGTCTTCGTCTACCTCGCGCTCAACGCCGTCGTCGTGGCGACCGCGATCCTCCACGTCATCGAGGCGCCGAGCGTGGTCGTGAACTGGGAGAACGCGCTGAAGGCCACCTACAGCAGCCCGCTCGCGATGATCGGCCTGTCGCTGCTGGTCATGCCCAAGCTGGCCCTGGGCATGTCCGGCTTCGAGACCGGCGTGGCCGTGATGCCGGTGGTCAAGGGTGACATCCAGGAGCGGATCAGGGGCACCAAGCGGCTGCTCACCACCGCGGCGCTGATCATGAGCGTGTTCCTGATCTTCTCCAGCTTCGTCACCACGGTGCTCATCCCGCACCAGGAATTCGAGGAGGGCGGCGAGGCCGCCGGGCGGGCGCTGGCATACCTGGCACACGAATACCTCGGCAACTTGTTCGGCACCGCCTACGACATCAGCACCATCGCCATCCTCTGGTTCGCCGGCGCCTCGGCGATGGCCGGGCTGATCAACCTGGTGCCCCGCTACCTGCCCCGGTACGGCATGGCGCCGGAGTGGACCGGCGCAGTCCGGCCCCTGGTGCTGGTGTTCTCCGCCATCGCGTTCGCCATCACGATCATCTTCGACGCCGACGTCGACGCCCAGGGCGGCGCGTACGCCACCGGCGTACTGGTCCTTATGCTGTCGGCGGCGGTCGCCGTTACGCTGTCGGCCCGTAGGAAAGGCCAGCGCGCGGCGACAGCTGGCTTCGCCACGATCTCGGCGGTCCTGGCCTACACCCTGGTGGACAACGTCATCGAGCGCCCCGACGGCGTGAAGATCGCCTCGTTCTTCATCGTGGCCATCATCGTCACCTCGCTGATCTCCCGGGCCACCCGCTCGACCGAGCTGCGCGTCACCGAGGTGCATCTCGACCCGCTGGCGGAGGAGTACGTCAACGAGGCGTGCGGGGACATCCACCTGATCGCCAACGAGCCGCACAAGCGCGACCAGGCCGAGTACAACGAAAAGCTGCGCGAGCAGTGGATCAACCACCGGCTGCGCTCCTCCGAACCGATCATGTTCGTCGAGGTGTCGGTGCCAGACGCCTCGGAGTTCGAGACCGAGCTGCACGTCAAGGGCGAGGAGCGATACGGCCACAAGATCCTCACCATCGAGAGCTCGGCCGTGCCCAACACCCTGGCCGCGCTCCTGCTCTACCTGCGCGACCGCACGGGCGGCACGCCGCACATCTACTTCCACTGGGCCGAGGGCAATCCGATCGTCGCGATGCTGCGCTATCTGGTCTTCGGCGGCGGTGATGTGCCACCGCTGACCAGGGAGGTGCTCCGCCAGGCCGAGCCCGACCTGGAGCGCCGGCCACACGTCCACGTCGGCTGAGCCGTCGGGGCCTGCCAGCCGGCGTTCTGGCCCGAGGGAGCCAGGAACCGGCGTGAGGGTCTTGCATCCGCTACCTAGTGCCGCATCAGGCAACGTTTGCCCTGTCGACACCGGTGCGTAGACGCCGGTCGTCGGCATGGCGGTTGCGCCAGATGAAGTAGCGGTTCGTGCTCAAGTGTGGGGCGTAGTTATCGCAGATGATGGCGATGCAACCTCCGGCGGATACAGGCTACGTAAGTAGCGGCAGAGCTCCAGGAACCTGATGCGGGTCTTGACGGGCTTGATATGGCCGTACAGCTTGTCTTTTCCCAGGTCGTAGGCGGCGAACAGGTGCCGTACTCCGTGCGGGCGGGTCGACTTGCTCGCGCTGCTCCAGGCCGGGACCGTGCAGCTGATGGAGGCCCTGCCGGTCGATGCCTACGCCGCCGAGCACATCTCCGGCGCGCGCAACGTGCCGGGACAGCTCACTGCCGAGCTGGCCGAGCAGGTGGCGCCCGATCGGGCGGGCTACGGCGACGTGCGCGTCTACGCAGGGGGCAAGCAGGACTGGGCGCAGGCCGGGATGGCCTTCGAGGGCAGCCGAGCGGGCACGATCACAGAAGCGACCGCCGCAGCGGGACGGCCAGCGTGAGGCAGGACCTCGACGGGCCGTACCTGCGCAGCGGGCAGGTGGCCGAGCAGGCCGGGGTGCTGATCGTCATCCCGCTGGCACTGGCCTGGCTCACCCAGGCGTGGGCGGCCCGGCGCCCGGTAGGTCGCGCGGCCGCTGGCGCGATCACCCGGGGTTTAGGGAAGGAGCAGGAAGAACGGTTCGTCGGCGGCGGTGCTGTCGTTAACGACAGGCCGTAACACGGCAGCGCGCCCGCACCACGCGCGAGATAGCAGGGCTCGGATACCACGGTATCCGGGCCCTGACACGTCAGCGGCGCGGCGCCTGCCACCGGGTGTCGAGCCGGCTGTGCCGCATTCGGCCTACCAGGCGGACATGCAGCGTCTCCGGCGTGTTGTCGCCCGCGTCCCTGCTGATCGCCAGCGTGCTGTGCCGCACCGATAGCTCGTTGGCGTTCACCACCATGCCCGGCGCGAGGACCAACTCCACGTTCGCCGCGTGCCCGCAGCTCGATGACCAGCTCGGGCGCGCTGCGCACCGCACTGGTCAGGTCCAGCATCACCTCGCACCACGCGGTGCGCAGCTCGAGCCGGTGCGGCAGCGTCCACCGGCCGTCACGGCGCACCGAGCCGTGCCGCTCATTGATGGTGAGCAGTTCGGCAGCCGGCTCGGCCGGCGTCCCGGCGAACGGCAGCGTGAGTGCGCCGTCGCTGCCTGGCGCCGCGACCACCCCGTCGACGTCGCTGACCGTGGCGGCGTACATCCGCGCCACCGATCGCGCGTCCGCGAGCATGTTCGCGGCCGGGAACTCGGCCGCTCGCCAGGCGCAGGTGGTGTGATAGTCGGTCGTGTTGTCCAGGGCGCCGCTGAGCTCGCCGGCGCGGGCTTGAACCGAGCCCGGGCCCCACACGGCGTTCACCGTGCGGTGACGGTGTCCGCGTCGAGTCCGGTGGTCGCGATCAGCCCGGCCGTGAGCTCATCCACGCTGAACGGTGCGGCGTAGTGGATCCGGGCCACCCGTCTCTCCTCGTCTGTCATTGGTTCGTGGTTACGCGTCCCAGGTGACCGGGAGGCTCTTGACCCCGTAGATGTCGGCGGCCTCCGGGCGCAGGGCGACCTCTTCGGCGGGTACGGCCAGGCGCAGCGTGGGGAAGCGGTTGAGGAGTGCGGGGAAGGCGACGCGCATTTCGACGCGGGCGAGCTGCTGGCCCAGGCACTGGTGAATGCCGTGGCTGAAGGCTAGGTGGCCGCCGTCCTGCCTGCGCAGGTCGAGCTCGTGGGGGTTGGGGAAGCGCTCGGGGTCGCGGTTGGCGGTGTTGAGGGACAGGATGACCGTCGTACCGGCCGTGATGGTGTGGCCGCCCAGCTCGATGTCCTCCAGCGCGACCCTGTGGAACTGCTTGGCGACGCTCAGATACCGCAGCAGCTCTTCGACGGCTTGGTCGGTGAGCGTGGGCTCGGCGCGCAGTGCGGCGAGCTGGTCCGGGTTCTGCAGCAGCGCGAAGGTGCCCAGCGCCAGCATGTTCGCGGTGGTGTCGAACCCGGCCGACAGCAGGATCAGGGCCATCCCCTGCAGCTCCTCGTCGGCCAGGTCGCTGTCGAGCAGGTCGCTGAGCACGTCGTCGGTTGGGTTCGCGCGCTTGGCCACCACCAACCCGGCGAGGTACTGCTGGGTCGCGGTGTAGGCCGCGATCAGCTCCTCGTCGCTGACCTCTCCGCCGAGGAACTTGTCGATGTTCTCCTGGAAGAAGCCCCGGTCCTCGTACGGCACGCCCAGCAGCTCGCAGATCACGATGGCGGGGATGGGCTTGGCGAACGCGGTCACCAGGTCCACCTGCGGTCCGGCCTTCTCCATGGCGTCCAGGTGGTCGGCGGTGATCTGCTCGACGCGTTCGGTGAGCAATCGCATCCGGCGGACGGTGAACTTGCCGACCAGTGGTTTGCGGTAGCGGCTGTGCTGTGGCTCGTCCATGAGGAGGAACTCGCCGGGCGGCGCCGGGGGGACCTCGATGTCGCCGTAGTCGATCAGCGGGTGGTGGCGCATGAGTTCCTTGCGCGAGCTGAATCGCGGGTCGGCCAGGACCGACCGGGCCAGGTCGTAGCCGGTGATCAGCCAGCCCTGGTGCCCGCCAGGGAAGGGGAAGCGACTGATCGGGCCGTGCTCACGGGCCTCGATCAGTTCCTTGGGCGGGTCGAAGGGACAGCCGGACTGACGCGCCGTCGGCATCGTCGTGACGGTGTGGAGGGATTCAGTCATGATCTTCCTTGTCTCGCGATAGGACGTGTTGGGTGGAGCTCGAAGGGTGCGCTGCAAGGAATGGCAGCCAGCCACAGGCTCTGGCGGGTATGCCGATCCGCGTCGGCGGTGCGCGTCGCTCCAGTCCACGACATCGGGGCGACGTCAGTACCCGGTGGGGGATCGACCCGCCCCCGGTGGAGGCCGTTCGTCACTCGCACCGGCAAGGCCAGCGGCTGCCGAAAGTGTCCCGGGTGGTCCGCTCACAGCCCGGTGCTCATATCGCGCAAATCTCCTGAAAGCCTCCCCCGGCAGCGGAGACAAGCCGAGGAAGTGCTGTTCTTGTTCAGGGCCGCGCTGCGATCTGCCTGTCCGCCACGCTCACCGGGATCAAGACAAGCCCGACCGATACGGCCTAGGAGATCTTGCGGTGGTAGGTGTTCATGGCGAAGCCGTACGCGACGATGAGGATGCCGGCACACCAGGCGAGGGCGATCCAGATGTCGGTGCCGACCGGCTGCTGGGTGAACAGGTTGCGAATGGCGTTGACGATAGAGGTCACTGGCTGGTGCTCGGCGAAGACGCGCAGCGGGCCGGGCATGGTGTCGGTGGGCACGAACGCCGAGCTGAGGAAGGGCAGGAAAATGAGCGGGTAGGAGAACGCGCTCGCACCGTCGGCGGACTTCGCGGTGAGACCGGGGATGACAGCGATCCAGGTCAACGCCAGGGTGAACAGGATCAGTATGCCGGCGACCGAGAGCCACGCCAGCACCCCCGCCGGTGAGCGGAAGCCCATGAGCAGGGCGACGAGCACGACGACGACGAGGGAGATCAGATTGGCGACCAGCGAGGTCAGCACGTGCGCCCACAGCACCGACGAGCGCGCGATCGGCATGGACTGGAAGCGCTCGAAGATGCCGCCCTTCATGTCCATAAACAGCCGGAACGCGGTGTAGGCGATGCCCGAGGCGACCGTGATCAACAGAATGCCGGGCAGGAGGTAGTTCACATACGAAACCGACCCTGTGTTGATCGCGCCGCCGAACACGTAGACGAACATCAGCATCATGGCGATCGGCATGATCGCGGTCGTGACGATGGTGTCCACGCTGCGGGTGATGTGGCGCAGGGATCGTCCCAGCAGGACGGCGGTGTCGCCGACGAAATGCTTGCTCATCGTTGTTCCTTACTTGCGTACCGAGATGCGGTGTTTGCCGGCGTCGCCGTCCTTGCCGTCGGCACCGACGAGCGCGAGGAAGACGTCCTCCAGGGTCGGCTGCTTCTCGACGTACTGAACCTTCGCGGGCGGGAGTAGCTGCTTGAGCTCGGCTAGGGTGCCGTTGACGATGATCCGGCCCTCGTGGAGGATCGCGATCCGGTCGGCCAGTTGCTCGGCCTCGTCCAGGTACTGGGTCGTGAGCAGCACCGTCGCGCCGTTCTCAGCGAGCTCCCTGACGGCCTGCCAGACCTCGATGCGCGCCTGGGGGTCAAGCCCGGTCGTCGGCTCGTCGAGGAAGATGATCGGTGGGTTGCCGATGAGGCTCATCGCGATGTCGAGGCGGCGGCGCATGCCACCCGAATACGTCGACACCTTCCGCCCGCCCGCGTCGGCCAGCGAGAAACGGGCGAGCAGATCATCGGCGATCTTGCCCGGGTTCTTGAGGTGCCTTAACCGAGCGACCAGCACGAGGTTCTCCCTCCCGCTGAGGATCTCGTCGACGGCCGCGAACTGTCCGGTGAGGCTGATGGACTCTCGCACGTCCGCAGCCTGCGCGGCGACGTCGAAGCCGTTCACGCGGGCGGTCCCGGCGTCGGCCTTGAGCAGCGTGGACAGGATCTTCACGGCCGTGGTCTTGCCCGCCCCGTTCGAGCCGAGCAGGGCGAAGATGCTGCCTCGTGCCACGGTGAAGTCCACGCCGCGCAGCACTTGCAGCTCCTTGTAGGACTTCTCCAGGCCGTACACCTGGATCGCCGGGGCTTGCTGTGTCGCCATCAGTCTGTCCTGTCCTTTCTTGCGGTGTTTTCGCCGGCGGCGCGTGCGATGGCGCTGGTGAAGCGGTTGCGCTCTCGGGCTCGGTACTGCCCGAGGGGGTAGTTGGCCATGAACGTCTCGACGAACTCCACGGGGTCTTCCCCGAAGATGTCGCGGATCGGGGTGCCGTCCGCCGCGCTCTGTTCAAACAGATCGGCCAGGTCTCCGTACATCGCCATCGCGCCGGTGCCGTCGGCCGGCCCGAAGTGCATCAGGTACCGCTCCAGCGCTTCAACTGCCGTGCGATAGTTCTCGGGAAGCTGCTTGATGCGCGCCTTGTACTGCCGCCAGCGCTTCTTCTCCTCGAGCGACCCGGTGACGATCTCCAGATACTGCAGGTACCGGCTCTTCGGCTCGTTCGATCCTGCGGCCATGTCTACTGACCTCCTTTGCGGAGCTGTTCGAGTCGTTCGGCGAGGAAGCTCCAGGTCCTCCAGAACTCTTCGAGGTACTCCCGTCCTTGCGCGTTGAGGGAGTACACCTTGCGGGGCGGCCCCTTCTCGGACGGGACCTTTTCCACGTCGACCAGGCCGCGCTGCTCGATCCTGACCAGCAGCGCGTAGATGGTGCCCTCGGCGATGTCGGTGAAGCCCTGGTCCCGCAGCCACGCCGTGATCTCGTAGCCGTAGGCGGATCGACCGGACAGGATCGCCAGGACGATGCCCTCAAGCGTTCCCTTGAGCATCTCGGTCATCTGCTTGCCCATGGAACCCCACTTTTTCTAGCTACTTGGTAACGCTAACTACCGGTACAAAGTAGCACTGACTACCAGTGCCTAGCAATACCGAATAGCTGGCGATCGGGGACAGCAAGCATGGTGGGTGCGGCCGGCCTGATCGCTGCTCGTAAGCGAGCCCGCCGCCGCCCCCTCAGGGGAGACGGGCTGCGTCAACGCACCGGAGAGTTCGATCCTCGGCTTCGCCGTCGCGGACGCGGCGGAAACACCGGCGACGACGAGCGAGGCCGCGAGCGCCGCGATCGCTGAACTGTTCATGGCATCCACCATCGCCGGGCCGCGCTGATACCGGGCCGTTGCCGTGCAGACACGTGACGCGATCGATGGCGTTGGTCAGCCGTTCCCGCTTGCGGCCCGGACTGGTGCTGCTTCATGGCGGAGTCAACGCGGCCCAACACATGATGAAGCTCGGTCCGGCCCTTGCTGCTGACTACACCATCTACCTGCCTGACCGGCGGGGTCGTGGCCTGAGTGGCCCCGCGGGGCCCGAGTACAGCATCGAACGGGAAGACGAGGACCTCGCCGCGGTGGTGAATCACACCGGCGCCGAGTTCGTGTTCGGGCCAGCCGATGGTGGCCTGTTCGCACTTCACGGAGCGATCGGTCTGGATCGGGTCAGCAAGGTGGCCGCCTACGAACCACTTCTCATGCTGGGTCGCCGGGACGACGACGAGATCCGTCGCGTGTTCACGACCATGCAGGACCTGATCAGGTCCGGGCGGGGCGGCAAAGCAATCGTCTTCTCCTCCGCTGAGGCGGCGACGCGGGCGGCCCGCGATGGCCGTGCCCCGCCGCGATCGCCACCGCGCTGCTGAAATTCTTCGGGGTATGAGCGATCTGACCGCCAAAGCCAGAATCCGCAACGCTGCCATGCAACTGTTCGGGGAAGTCGGTTACGAGCGGGCGACAACCCGGGCTATCGCCGAGCGCGCCGGTGTGACTTCCGGGTTGATCCGCCACCACTACGGCTCCAAGGAGAAACTGCTCGCCGCTTGCGACGAGCGGATCATCGACCTCATCCGGAAACTGGAGGCGCGGGCCGAGGCCGGCGCCGGGGGGTTGAGTCCGCTACAGAGCATCGGCCCATACCGCCAGTACCTGGCCAGGGCCCTGTTCGAAGGCCGGGCCGCAGCCGTGTTCGATCACATGGTGGCGTCCACACAGAAATGGTTGACGCTCGCCGATCAGGCACGGTCAGATCCCCCCGACATTCCCGTCCGGGCCCGTGCCACGGTGCAAACCGCCTTTGCCCTCGCCGTCGGCATGCTCGCCCCCCACATCTCGCGTGGCTTGGATGTCGACATCACGACACCCGCAGGGAACTCGACGCCAGTTACAAACGCCGCTGACGGGGGCACGCCGGCGTCGTCGTACATGGGCTGTCCGCTACCCCCAGGCGCAGTCGGGCCAGTAGCAGCCACGCGGCTGCGGCTTCGGCCGCCAGGTCCGCAAACATCGGGCGCTGAGCGGCGGCTCGTCGGCCCTACCTCTGTTGAGCGGCCGTCGCCGGTGAGATGCCGATGATGAGGGGCACGAGCGCGAATCGGATACGACGGGCGCGGCCGGGGCGGTGGTCTTCAGCGGGGCTCGCGGGGGGGAGAAGGGCCACCGGCACGCGACCCGGGTCGGTTGGCCCGCCGCGGCCCACCCCACCCCGGAAATAGCAGATCGAGCACGTCGAGGGTGTCATCGACCGATGTGGTCTCCAGGTGCCGCACCGTGGCCAGCAACGTGGCGCCCTGCCGATCGACTGCCAGGTCCCGCAGCGTGGGCGCCTTGGCCGCCAGGCCGTAGCGGGCCAGGGCCCGGAGCTTGACCGCCGGCACCGGATCCACCGGCACCGCCAGCAGCTTGCCCGAGCCTGGCGCATCTCGGCGGATACGCGGCCGAACAACAGCGCGTGCCGCCGCTCGTTCGACCGCCCGCCGTACCTCCCGACCAGCCGTACCGTGACCCACTGCGCTGCTCACGGGGTGAAGCGGTAGCCCATTCCCGGTTCGGTGAGCAGGTGGGCCGGGCGTGCGGGGTCGCGTTCGAGCTTCTTGCGCAGCTGGGCCATGTACTGGCGCAGGTAGTGGGTTTCCTTGACGTGTTTGTTGCCCCACACCGCGGTCAGCAGGTGGCGCTGGGGGATCAGCTTGCCGGGGTTGCGCAGCAGGATCTCCAGGATGTGCCATTCGGTGGGGGTCAACCGCACCCCGTCGGAGATGGTCTTCCTGGTCAGGTCGACCACGTGGTCACCGATCTGAATGCTGGCGAGTTCGGCTTCCTGGATCGCTGCCCTGCGGGAGACGGCACGGATGCGGGCGAGGAACTCGTCGATGCCGAACGGTTTGGTGACATAGTCGTCGGCGCCCGCGTCCAGCGCCTCGATCTTGTCCGCGCTGCCGGCACGTCCCGACAGTACGACGATGGGGATCTGGGTCCAGCCGCGCAGGCCGTGGATGACGTCGACGCCGTCGATGTCGGGCAGGCCGAGGTCGAGGACGACGAGATCGGGATGCCAGTCCGCGGCTTGGCGCAGGGCGGAGCCGCCGTCGGTGGCGACCGCCACCTCGTAGTGGCGGGCCGCGAGGTTGATGCGCAGCGCCCGGAGTATCTGCGGTTCGTCGTCGACGACCAGGATCCTGGTCATGCCATCATCGTCCGGGAGGACACGGGCATCTTAATGATCATGGTGAGGCCGCCGCCGGGTGTCTCTTCAGGGGTGAGCATGCCACCCATGGCCTCGGTCAGCCCTCTTGAGAGCGCGAGGCCGAGGCCGACGCCCGTGTGGTTGTCGCGGTCGCCGAGCCGCTGGAAGGGTACGAACAACCGCTCGATCGCGTCGGCGGGGATGCCCGGGCCACGGTCGATCACCCGGATCTCGACCTGGTCGCCGTACCGACTGGCTGTGATCAGTACGTTCTCGTCCGGCGGGCTGTAGCGGACGGCGTTGGTCATCAGGTTGACCAGCACCCGCTCCAGCAGCGCCGGGTCGGCCGTGATCTCGGGGAGCTCGGTGGAGATGTCGCCCTCCACGCGGTCACGCAGCGGCCCGAGATCGTCCATCGCCCGCGGGACGACTTCTTCGAGCGCCACCGGATGCAGGGAAAGCCCGAGCGCGCCTGCTTGCAGGCGGCTCATGTCGAGCAGGTTGTCCACGAGCCGGCCGAGCCGGGCGAGGGATTCGTCCGCGGTGGCCAGCAGTTCGGCGCGGTCCTCGGGTGACCAGTCGACGTCCCCGCTGCGCAGGCTCTCCACGGCGGCCTTGGCGGCGGCAAGGGGTGTGCGCAGGTCGTGGCTGACGGCGGCCAGCAGCGCGGTGCGCATCCTGTCGGCCTCCGCCAGGGGCCTGGCCTGCTCGGCCTCCTCCTCCAGGCGTTCCTGGCGCAGCGCGACCGCGGCTTCGGCGGCGAACGCCTCCAGCACCTTCCTGTCGCTGGCGTCCAGCAGCCGCCCGCGCGCCGCCAACACCAGCCGTTCATTGATGACGACGTCGCTGTCGGCCGCGCCGGGGCTCGTGCACGGCGCTCCTCCGGAGGTGGACAGGATCCGCCATGCCCGCGGTTCGGACTGGTCGTCGGGGGTGGGCTCGCCGATGCGTTCGAGCAGCGTGACCGAGGCCAGCCCGAAGGTCTCGCGCAGGCGGCCGAGCAGCGAGGGTAGTGCGGCCTCGCCGCGCAGCACGTGCCCGGCCAGGGTGGACAGCACCTCGGCCTCCGCCCGGGCGCGGGCCGCCTCCCGCGTACGGCGGGCGGCCACGTCCACGATCGTGCTGACCGCGGCGGCCACCAGGACGAAGACGATGAGCGCGAAGAGATGCTCCGGGTCGGCGATGGTGAGCTGACCGATCGGCGGCGTGAAGAACCAGTTGAGCAGCAGCGACCCTCCGACGGCCGCGGTGATGGCGGGCCACATCCCGCCGGTGAGCGCGACGCCGACGACCAGGAGCAGGAAGAGCAGGATCTCGCTGGGCAGCGAGAGGACGTCCCTGAACGGCGACAGCGCGGCGGTCAGCAGCGGCAGGCCGAGCACCGCGACGGCCCACCCGGCCAGCCTGCGCTTCCTGGTCAGGGCGGCCCGCGATCGTTCATGGCGGGTCCGGCCCTTCTTGGCCTCCTCGTGCGTGACCAGGTGTACGTCGATGGGGCCGGACAGGGCCGTGGTCTCCACTCCCACACCGCGCGACAGGATCTGCGCGAACCTGCCGCGCCGCGAGGCTCCCAGCACGAGCTGGGTCGCGTTGACGCCGCGGGCGAAGTCGAGCAGGGCGCGCGCCACGTCGTCGCCGACGACCTGATGGTAGGTGCCGCCCATGCTCTCCACCAGGACGCGCTGGCGGGCCAGATGGGCCGGATCTCCGCCGACGAGGCCGTCGGAGCGGGACACGTGGACGGCCAGCAGGTCGGCGCCCTTCGTCCGGGCGGCGATCCGGGCCGCGCGCCGTACCAGCGTGTCGCCCTCGGGGCCGCCGGTCACCGCCACCACGACCCGCTCGCGCGCCTCCCACGTGCCCTCGATGCCGTGATCGGCGCGGTAGCGGTCGAGCTGCTCGTCCACCTTGCCGGCCACCCACAGCAGGGCCAGCTCGCGCAGCGCGGTCAGGTTGCCCACCCGGAAGTAGTTGGACAGCGCCGCGTCCACCTTCTCCGGGGCGTAGACGTTGCCGTGCGCCATCCTCCTGCGCAGCGCCTCCGGCGACATGTCGACCAGCTCGACCTGGTCGGCCCGCCGCACCACCTCGTCGGGGACCGTCTCGCGCTGCGGGATCCCGGTGATCTGCTGCACCACGTCGTTGACCGACTCCAGGTGCTGGATGTTGACCGTGGAGACGACGTCGATACCGGCGTCGAGGATGTCGTCGATGTCCTGCCAGCGCTTGACGTTGTCGGAGCCGGGGACGTTGGTGTGGGCCAGCTCGTCCACCAGCGCGATCCTGGGGCGGCGGGCGATGACCGCGTCGACGTCCATCTCGGTGAAGGTGGCCCCGCGGTGGACCAGTGTCCTGCGGGGGATCACCTCCATGCCGTCGAGCAGCGCGGCCGTGCGGGCGCGGCCGTGGGTCTCGACGAAGCCCACGACCACGTCGCGGCCCCGCTCCAGCCCCCTGCGGCCCTCGCAGAGCATCGCGTAGGTCTTGCCGACCCCGGGCGCGGCGCCCAGGTAGACCCGCAGTCGCCCGCGTGGCATCCGGATCACCCCTTGTCGAGGGCGAGGTTGAGCTGGAGGACGTTCACCGCCGGCTCTCCCATAAAGCCTAGAGCCCGGCCGGTGGTGTGCCGCCTGATCAGCGCCTCGACCTCGGCCCGGACGAGGCCGCGCTCCCTGGCCACCCTGGGCGCCTGCAGCTCGGCGTAGGCGATGGAGATGTGCGGGTCCAGGCCCGAGCCGCTGGCCGTCACGGCGTCGGCGGGCACCTCGACGCGGGTGACGCCGCCGCGGACGGGGACGGTGCGTCCGGCCGAGTAGTCCTCGCCCGGCCTGCCGCACTCGACGCCCACGCCCTGGTAGGCGGTGACGAACGGGGTGGCCGGGCAGGACTGGTTGACGCTCACCGCCCGGACCGGTGCGCCGACGGCGGGGAAGACCTTCAGCACCGCGCCGACGCCGTCGGGCGTGCAGTACGGTCGCGCGCCGGAGACGCCCTCCAGCTCGCCGACCGCCTTGGAGCGGGCGCACACGCGGGTGAGCAGCGACTGCCTGCCCTCGTCCGGGGCGCCGGGCACCGCCAGAGTGTCCACGACATCCTCGGGGCCGAGGTTGCTCGCCGCGGTGGAGAGCAGGTCGTAGCCGTCGCCGGCGGCGGACGGCCTGGACTGGAAGTAGCTCCTGACGGGGGCGCCCTCCTGGTCGGTGAAGGACTGGCCGATGATGGCGCTGCCGACGGTCTTGCCGTCCTTGTCCACGAGCGAGCCGTCGGCCTTTCCGTGGAAGAGCGCCTGGGCGACTCCCGTGGCCGCCGCCGGGTAGAGGACGCCGGTCACCACCGTCAGGACGAGCAGCGCGCGCAGCGCGGCGAGGTGCTGGCGGGCCCAGCCTGGCATGCGGTCCATTACGACATCCCCGGAACGAAGTGGATGAGCAGGTCGATGAGCTTGATGCCGATGAACGGCACGATGACGCCGCCCAGGCCGTAGAGATAGAGGTTGCGGCTGAGCAGCTTGGAGGCGCTGGACGGCCGGTAGCGCACGCCGCGCAGGGCGAGCGGGATCAGCGCGACGATGATGATCGCGTTGAAGACGACCGCGCTCAGGATCGCCGACTGCGGGCTGGCCAGGCGCATGATGTTGAGCGCGTCCAGGCCCGGGTACACCGCGGCGAACATCGCCGGGATGATGGCGAAGTACTTGGCGACGTCGTTGGCGATGGAGAACGTGGTCAGCGCGCCGCGGGTGATGAGGAGCTGCTTGCCGATCGCGACGATCTCAATGAGCTTGGTGGGGTTGGAGTCGAGGTCGACCATGTTGCCCGCCTCTTTGGCGGCGCTGGTGCCGGTGTTCATGGCCACGCCGACGTCCGACTGGGCGAGGGCGGGGGCGTCGTTGGTGCCGTCACCGGTCATCGCGACCAGGCGGCCGCCCTGCTGCTCCTGCTTGATCAGCGTGAGCTTGTCCTCGGGCGTGGCCTCGGCCAGGAAGTCATCGACTCCAGCCTCGTCGGCGATGGCCTTGGCGGTCAGCGGGTTGTCGCCGGTGATCATGACCGTGCGGATTCCCATGCGGCGCATCTCGTCGAACCGCTCGCGCATGCCCTGCTTGACGACGTCCTTGAGGTGGATGACGCCGAGCACGCGGCCCTTCTCCGCCACCACGAGCGGGGTGCCGCCGCTCGCCGAGATGCCGTCCACCAGGTGGCCCACCTCGTCGGTGGGGTGGCCCCCGTGGTCGCGCACCCACTTCATGACCGCCGTGGCCGCGCCCTTGCGCACCTCCCGGCCGTCCAGATTCACGCCCGACATGCGAGTCTGCGCCGTGAACGGCACCCACGTGGCGTGCGCCAGCTCGCCCGGCGCGCGCTCGCGCAGGCCGTACGCCTGCTTGGCGTAGACCACGATCGAGCGGCCCTCCGGCGTCTCGTCGGCCAGGCTGGACAGCTGGGCCGCCTCTGCGAGCTGCCGCTCCGTCACGCCGTCGACCGGGACGAACTCCGAGGCCTGCCGGTTGCCCAAGGTGATGGTGCCGGTCTTGTCCAGCAGCAGCGTGGAGACGTCGCCGGCGGCCTCGACCGCGCGTCCGCTCATGGCGAGCACGTTGCGCTGGACGAGCCGGTCCATGCCGGCGATGCCGATTGCCGACAGCAGCGCGCCGATCGTGGTCGGGATGAGGCAGACGATGAGCGAGATCAGCACGATGCCGGATACGCCGTCGGTGGTGAGCGCCAGGGAGTCGGGGACGCCCGGGTTGACCGACTTGGAGTAGATCGCCAGGGGCTGCATGGTGGCGGTGGCGACCAGGAAGATGATCGTCAGCGCGGCCAGCAGGATGTTGAGCGCGATCTCGTTCGGTGTCTTCTGCCGGTTCGCGCCCTCGACCAGGGCGATCATGCGGTCCACGAAGCTCTCGCCGGGCTTCTGGGTGATCCGTATGATGATCTTGTCGGACAGTACCTTGGTGCCGCCGGTCACCGCGGAGCGGTCGCCGCCGGACTCGCGGATGACGGGCGCGGACTCGCCGGTGATGGCCGACTCGTCCACGCTGGCGATGCCGTCGATCACGTCGCCGTCTCCGGGGATGGTCTCCCCGGCCTCGACGACGACGACGTCGCCTTGCTTGAGCTCCGACGCGCCCACGACATCCCACTTGGAGTGGTCGTCGCTTCTGAGCCGGCGAGCGGTGGTGTCCCGCTTGGCGGCGCGCAGCGTGGCGGCCTGCGCTTTGCCTCGCCCCTCGGCGACGGCCTCGGCCAGGTTGGCGAAGACCACGGTCAGCCAGAGCCAGACCACGATGGCCCAGGCGAACCACGACGGGTCGACGATCGCCAGGATGGTGGTGAAGGCAGCGCCGATCTCGACGATGAACATCACCGGGTTGCGCCACATGGTGGCGGGGTTCAGCTTCTTCAGCGCGTCGGGCAGCGACCTGATCATCTGGCGCGGGTCGATGAGCCCGCCGCCGATCCGGCCGTCCGCCTTCTTGGCGGAACGGCCCGGCGCTTCCAGCACGGGGGTTGACATCACAGGAGTCCTTCTGCAAGCGGCCCGAGCGCCAGCGCCGGGAGGAAGGTGAGAGCGACCAGGATGACGGTCACGCCGACGAGCAGGCCGACGAACTGCGGCCGGTGGGTGGGCAGCGTGCCCGCCGAAGCGGGCACGGGGGCCTGCCCGGCCAGCGATCCCGTCAGCGCCAGGACGAGCACGATCGGCAGGAAACGGCCGAAGATCATGCACAGGCCGAGCGTGACGTTGTGGAAGGTGGTGTTCGCGCTGACCCCGGCGAAGGCCGAGCCGTTGTTGTTGGAGGCGCTCGTGTAGGCGTACAGGATCTCCGACAGCCCGTGCGGCCCGGTGTTCAGCATGGCCGAGCGGCCCGCCGCCGTGGCCATCGCCACCGCCGTGCCGATCAGCACCAGGACCGGCGTGACCAGGAAGTACAGCGAGGCGAGCTTGATCTCACGCGGGCCGATCTTCTTGCCCAGGTACTCAGGCGTACGGCCGACCATCAGGCCCGCCACGAACACCGTGATCACGGCCAGGATGAGAATGCCGTACAAGCCCGCGCCCACGCCTCCGGGAGCCACCTCGCCGAGCAGCATGTTGAAGATCAGCATGCCGCCGCCGAGCGCGGTGTAGGAGTCGTGGAAGGAGTTCACCGAGCCGGTGCTGGTAAGCGTCGTGGCGCTGGCGAACATGCCGGAGTTCGACACGCCGAAGCGGCTCTCCCGGCCTTCCATCGCCTGGCCGATCGCCTGCGGCACGGTGCCGCTCGCGCTCAGCTCCGCCCAGTTGGTCAACCCGATGCTGATGATCGCGATGATCGCCATCACGCTCACGATCGCGTACCCCTGCCGGTCGTCGCCGACCATCCGGCCGAACGTACGAGGCAGGCTCGTCGCGATCACCAGCAGGAGGAAGATCGTCACCCAGTTGGTCCACGAGGTGGGGTTCTCGAACGGGTGGGCGGAGTTGGCGTTGAAGATGCCGCCGCCGTTGGTGCCCAGATCCTTGATCGCCTCCTGCGACGCGGCGGCGGCCGGGGTGAACGTCTGCTCTCCACCCGTCAGCGTGGCCCAGGTGAAGTGGTCGCCGAACGTCTGGATCGCGCCCCCGGCCACCAGGACCAGCGCCGCCACGAACGCGATCGGCAGCAGGATCCTGACGGTGCCGCGCACCAGGTCCACCCAGAAGTTGCCGAGCGTGCCGGACCTGCCGCGGGCCAGGCCGCGCACCAGCGCGATCGCCACCGCCATGCCGACGGCCGCGGACACGAAGTTCTGCACGGCCAGCCCCGCGGTCTGCACGACGTGGCCCATGGCAGCCTCGCCGGAGTAGGCCTGCCAGTTGGTGTTGGTGACGAAACTGACCGCGGTGTTCCAGGCCAGCGCCGGCTCGACCGGCTTCATGCCCAGGCTCAGGAACAGGTGGTTCTGCACGCGCTGCAGGCCGTACAGGAACAGGATCGACACCGCCGAGAACGCCAGCACGCTGCGCGCGTACACCCCCCAGCGCTGCTCACCGTCCGGCCTGACACCCACCAGCCGATAGAGCATCAACTCGATACGGGAGTGACCGGCGCCAGTGTAGACCCGGAACATGTAGTCGCCCAGCGGCCGGTAGCACAGGGCCAGGGCGACAAGCAGCGACCCGATGAACAGGAGTCCCGCCGCGCTCGACGACATCAGAAACGCTCCGGGAAGAGCAGGGCGGCGACCATGAAGACCACCAAACCGGCGACCACGACCAGACCCGCGGCATTGACAGCACTCACAGCCGCTCCACCGCCTTCACGACCAACCCGAGGATCACGAACACCGCGATCGTCAGGCCGACGAAGATGACGTCCGTCATCCCCACTCCTCAAATCCGGGACATGTTGACCGAGCCGCCAGAAAGGCGGCCACAAGGCCAGCAAATCCCGGGATTCGAGCGGATTTGCCGTTCTTGACGGGTTTCATACGGCGAAGGCCCAAATATTGACGCCCTCCCTACGCCGCACCCACGTCTGCCACCGTCGCTCGCCCGCGCAGGCGAACGGTCCCGTCGCCGGCTCGCAGGCTGTTCAGCCGCGCGCGGCCGTATCGAGCGCGGTGCCAACCTGATCGGCGAGGGTCACCGCGACCAGCCGTGCCTGCAGAGGCGGGACGCTTCCCGGCGTGGGCTCGAGCATGAACCGACCGTAGAAGCGGCCGTTACCGATCGTCCGCAGCTCGACCTCCTCATCGGGCAGGCCCAGCCGATCGACGTCCCATCGTTTATGACCCCAGACCACGGCCCCGTCCTGTTCAAGCCGGGGAGGGTGACCGGTCAGGATTCCGTACTCGAAGCGGCACCCGCGCAGGTTCAGCAAGTCGGTGAGCTCAGCCGTGACATGATCCACTATCGTGTCGGTCGCCCTCGCGGACTGAGCCAGCTCGGCGGTCTCGTGGATCCGGGCGAGATAGTCGGCATCGGTGACGGTGATCACCCGCAGTCGGCGAGCGTAAGCGGCCAGTTGCGAGACCGCCAGACCCACCACGAGCAGAAGCACAGCGGTCTCGATATCCGCGGACTTGGTGATCGAGAAGCGCTGGTAAGGGTGAGTGAAGAAGAAATCGAACCACACCGCCGCCGAGAGCGCGGCCAGCGCGCCGGCGAGGCGGTTCCCGATAGCGGCGACCGCGACCACGACCACGACCAGAATAAGAGCCACACTCGTATTCGGCAGCGCGCTGCGGAAGGGCAGGAGCACCAGGGCGACGGCCAGCGGAGCCACCAGGGCGGCCAGGAGCGCGATGCGATCCCAATCCAGATAGCGAGGCATCATCCCCACCCTCAGGTCGTATCTACCCAGGTCAATGCCCTACCCCTACCCAGCCACCTCTGATCGACCAAGTGGCAGCGGAAGGCCAGACGCCACCGGCCGACCGGTCGGCGAGCACGGGCGCCGCCGATCGGCCATGACCTTCAAACCCCCGGCATGCCCGAGCTGCGCTGGGCGCCTACGGCTACGCTTCCTCCCTGGCCTTGATCGCCCTGGTCTGCCTCAGCCTGTACGTAAAGCTTCAAACGCCGCAACTTGCTGTGAGCCCGACCGCTCGGCTTCGCCGACCAAACAGACCGCATCCGCCGGGGCCCACCCCGCCTGGGGACACCGCAAGATCTGGGCGTTATGCCGTTTTGACGGCCACCAGGTGTCCGCCTCGACCGTGGAGCGGATCATGCGCCGCTGCGGCCTGCTGCAAGGACGCGACCACACCGCCGAGATCCGCGCCTGGGCGGCACAGCGGCGCGCGGCCTTCGCTCAGATCCCGACCGGCCCTAACCAGGTCTGGCAGCTTGACTTCACCGAGTTCGAGACCAGCGCGGGCGGGACCTGGCGGATCGCCGGCTGCGCCGATTACCACGCCAAGGGCTGCCCAAGAACAGTGTCGGCCAGGCCGGTCTATGCCGGGGTGGTGGAACACAGCATCTACGTCCATCCCGGGTGCCAGGAGCACGGGATCGGGAGGGCGCTGCTGTCAGCGTTCGTCGCTGCCTGCGAGGACGCGGGTGTGTGGACTATTCAGACCGGGATCTTTCCCGAGAACGTCGCCAGCCTGTCCCTGCACCAGGCGCTTGGCTTCCGCCAGGTGGGCATCCGCGAACGCATCGGCCGTCACCACGGCATCTGTGGGATGTGATCTTCATGGAACGGCGGAGCGCGACCGTCGGCACCTGAGCCAGACTGCCAGCGCCGTAATCCTGATCAGCCAGATGTGGGCAGCACTTCGATGATCACCGCGTCCACTCGCTTCCGAATCTCATCACGGATCGGGCGAACGGCTTCAATCCGCTGACCGGCGGGGTCGTCAAGGTTCCAGTCCAGATACTTCTTGTCAGGGAAGACCGGGGAAGCGTCGCCGCATCCCATCGTGATGACGACGTCGGAGGCCTCGACGGACCCGACAGTCAAGATCTTTGGCGTCTGGCTGGAGATGGCGATGCCGTCTGTGTGGGTGCACTCGGCTTTCGCTGCGCGCCGTTGAGCCGCGACCACATGCGATCCCGAACGTCCGGGCTTCACCAAGCCGACACCTCCTCGATGTGGACAAGGCCTCCTGCCAGGCTATATACACGGGCATTGATATCGACAGATGCCAATGTGGAGTGCCGGTGGAGCTGCTTGAGACGCTGGAATGTTGTTCGCCGTTGGCTGGCGAACCGCTCGACACCGAGCACGCGGCCCGGCTGGCTCGGGTGTTCAAGGCGCTGGGTGATCCCGTACGGCTGCGCATCGTGTCGATCGTGGCCAGTCACGGGGGCGGCGAGGCGTGCGTGTGCGACCTGACGGCGAGCTTCGACGTGTCCCAGCCGACGATCAGCCATCACCTGAAGGTGCTCAAGCAGGTTGGGCTGCTGACCAGCGAGCGGCGCGCCTCGTGGGTCTACTACCGCATCGTCCCCGAGATGATGGCCGAACTGTCCGCCCTGTTGGATGTCTCCGGAGCGCTGAGCGTGTCCCCTGCGGGTCGGGGCGGTGGCCGATGAGCCTGCCGCGGCGACTGCTGGCCGAGTTCGTGGGCACTGCGCTGCTGGTAACCGTGGTGGTCGGCTCGGGGATCATGGCCCAGACGCTTTCGCCGGGCGATGTGGGCCTGCAACTGCTGGAAAACTCCACCGCGACCGTGTTCGGCCTCGGCGTGCTGATCGTAGTGCTCGGACCGGTGTCGGGAGCCCACTTCAACCCCGTGGTGTCGGCGGCTGACTGGTGGTACCTGCGGCAGGGCGGAGCCGGGTCGCGCATGAGTGACTTGGCGGCCTACGCGGTCGTACAGATTCTGGGAGGCATAGGCGGGGCCATCCTGGCCAACGCGATGTTCGACAAGCCCGCGATCTCCTGGTCCACGCATGACCGATCCGCGCCGCATCTCTGGCTGGGCGAAGTCGTCGCCACCGCGGGGCTCGTTCTGGTCGTCTTCTGCCTGGTGCGCGCGGGGCGGGCGGCCGTCGCGCCGGTCGCGGTGGCGAGCTATATCGGGGCGGCCTACTGGTTCACCTCCTCCACCAGCTTCGCCAACCCTGCCGTCACGATCGGCCGGGCGTTCTCCGACACCTTCGCCGGGATCGCTCCAGCGTCGCTGCCCGGCTTCATCGCAGCGCAAATCGTCGGCGGCATCATCGGTCTCCTGCTGGTGCATGGCCTGTTCGGTCGCGTCGAAGCCATCGTGCAGGAGCCCGTCGTACCGCGTGAGTAGGGTCCCGATTCCGCTGCTAACGCGCAGGCCGGCTCGCGTTGAGTCTGCCCTACCTGGCTAGAACCGGCTGCTGGCCGGCTCTTGACGCCGGGGGATTAGGTCAATGACTATTGACTCAATGGACACTGACCAGAATCAGGCGCTGGTGGCCAGGGCGCGGGTGCATGCCGCGCTCGGTGAGCCCGCCCGTTTGGCGATCGTCGACCACCTGGCCCTTGGCGACGCTTCGCCCGGAGAGATCGGCCAGAAGCTCGGGCTGCCCACCAACCTGCTCGCCCATCACATGAAAATCCTTGATCAGGCGGGGTTGATCCGGCGGCGCCAGTCGGAGGGCGACCGGCGGCGCAGTTACCTGCAACTGGTGCCCGGCACACTGGCCGGTTTGCTGCCCGCTCCCCTGCGCCATGCGCCTCGGGTGGTGTTCGTCTGCACGCACAACTCGGCGCGATCTCAGCTCGCCGCGGCGCTGTGGGCGAGCAGGGGCAGCGTGCCGGCCGTCTCGGCGGGTACCAGACCGGCGGCGCGGGTGCACCCTCATGCCGCGGCTGTCGCCCGCCGGCACGGGCTGTCGCTGGCCACCGCACGCCCCTGTCATCTGGACGACGTGGTCGCCCCCGACGACCTGGTCGTGGCGGTGTGTGACAACGCCCATGAGGACCTGGGCGATCAGCTCGGGGGTGGTGCACGGCTGCACTGGTCGGTGCCCGACCCGGTTGCGACAGGCACCGACACGGCCTTTGAGCACGCTTACACCGACCTCGCCGGCCGGATCGACCGGCTGGCTCCGGCTGTCCATCCCCCAAAGAATAAGTGAGCGATCATGTCCCAGATGTACCAGCGTGATGGCCTGACCGTGGATCAGCGACTCGCGCTGACCACCGCCGCCCGCCGCCTGCGCGATGAGTTCACCGACGTCTTCGGCACCGAGACCATCGAACGTTTCCTGCACACCAGCTATGACCAGTTCGCTGCGCACAGCACCATCGCCAACTTCCTGCCGCTGCTGGCCGAGCGCTTCGCCCGACAGCGCCTACACGCGCTGGCCCGGGTCGAAGGTCACGGCGACGGGAAGCCGATCGTGCTGTTCCTGTGCGTGCACAACGCCGGCCGCTCGCAGATGGCGATGGGCTTCTTCCAGCACCTGGCCGGCGAGAACGCGCTGGCCTGGTCCGGCGGGTCGGAGTTCGCCACTCAGATCAACCCCGCCGCGGTCGCGTCCATGGCCGAGCGGGGCATCGACATCTCCAAGGAGTTCCCGAAGCCGTGGACGGAGGAGATCGTCCGGGCTGCTGATGTGGTGGTCACCATGGGCTGTGGCGACGCCTGCCCGGTCTATCCCGGCAAGCGCTACCTGGACTGGGAACTGGACGATCCGGCGGGCAAGGGCGTCGAGGACGTGCGCCCCATCCGCGACGAGATCGAACGCCGCGTCCGCGCCCTGCTCGACGAACTCGGCGTTCCTGCCAACTGACGAAGCAGTCCCCCTCGTCACGCATGTCCTTCCCGAGCGGAAGCCGTGCGCCTGCGCACTGCACACGCCCTCAACCGATGCCGCGGAGCGGGGAATCGGCCTTCCCACCAGCGCGCCAGCTAGGCGACCGAGGTGTGAGCGGGGGGTGTCAGGGGTGCCATCGCGTTCCGGCTGAGGACCATCGACGACGGTGACGGCGATCAGGTGCTGCGGCGCAGAATGGCCCAGCTGCCCCGGCCGCCGCTGCTTTCGATCGCGGTCCAGGCGCCGCGCAGAGCGGTGAGGATCTGCTCAGTCGGGACATACAGGGGGCCATCGGCGCCGAGCAGGTTGATCCACACCACCGCCCCGCCACTGGTCAGGACGCGGTTGAGTTCGCGGGCGAAGCAGAACGCGTCGATCAGGACAGCCGCGTCGAGGACGCCGTCGCGGATCGGCAGGCGGGAGGCGTCGCAGCACGCCCGGCGGCCCGGGCTCTCCCGGGCGGCGGCGAGTCAGTGGGCGCGCTGGGACCTCACCCGGCAGTCAGGAGCTCGGCCAGGTCGGCGGGCATGGGAATCGGCTGGGTGAGGGAGACGCGGGCGCGACCGGTGTTGCCTTCGGGGTAGCGGCGGAGCGCCGAGCCGGGCGCGGCCACGATGATCCGCACCACCTGGCCGATGGCTTCGCGGCGGTCGCGCTGGGCGATGGCCAGCGCGAACATGGCGATGTGGTTGCGCGTGTGGAGCCAGGGCCACGGCTGGGAGATGATGTGCGCCCGCTCCAGATGCCGCCAGCGCTGTTCGGAGTCGCCGTTGGTGCGGGCGGCATCCATCTCGGCGCGGTAGGCGGCCCGCACCGCGGCGTGCATCGGGCGGCCGATCATCGGTCGTTCTCCTTCTCAGCGGTGCAGCAGCCGTCCGAACACGACGTGGCGGCGCCCGGCTCGTCGGCGCGGATGGGGCTGGGGATGGCGCAGCAGGTGTCGCCGCGCCAGGCCTTGCGCCCTTCGTTGACCGCGACGGCCGCGATGACCAGGGCGGCGATCGGGTCGGCCCACGACCAGCCGAAAGCGCTGTTGAGCGCCAGGCCCACGAGCAGCACGGCCGACAGGTAGGTGCACAGCAGCGTCTGCTTGGAGTCGGCCACCGCCGAGGCGGAGCCGAGCTCGCGGCCGGCGCGGCGCTGTGCGTACGACAGGAATGGCATGATCACCAGCGAAGCCGCGGCCAGGATCAGGCCGGGGGTGGAATGCTCGGCCTCGCCGACGCCGGCCAGGGCGCGCACGGCGTCGACGGTGACGTAGGCGGCCAGCGCGAAGAACGAGATCGCGATGACGCGCAGCGCGGCCCGTTCCCGCTTCTCGTGGTCGGTGGTCGTGAACTGCCAGGCGACCGCGGTGGCCGAGGCGACCTCGACGATGGAGTCCAGGCCGAAGCCGATCAGTGCGGCGGAGGAGGCGATGGTGCCGGCGGTGATGGCCACGATGGCTTCGATCACGTTGTAGGTGATGGTCGCGGCGACCAGCAGCCGGATACGGCGGCGCAGTACGGCGCGGCGGACCGGGGCGGGTCCGAGGCCGGGCAGGTTCAGCGCGGTCATGCGACGGGCTCTCCCTCCGCCAGCGGGTCGGCGTCGCGGTCGTGGCCATCGGGGCTGGAGGCGTGGCAGAGGGTGACGGCGTGGCCGGTGGCGGCCAGCAGCTGCTCGGCCGCGCCCAGCAGGTCCATCAGCTCGGGCCGGGTCAGCGCGTAGTAGGACTGGCGGCCTTGGGCGCGGTAGTCGACCAGCCCGCAGTCGCGCAGGCAGGCCAGGTGCTTGGAGATCGTGGACTGGGCCAGGCCGAGTTGGTCGGTCAGGTCCACCACCCGGGCCTCGCCTCGGGCGAGGCGTTGCACGATCTTCAGCCGGGTTTCATCGGCCAGCGAGTGAAACAGCGCCGCCGCCGGGGCGATGCCCGCGGCGATGTCGGCGTTCACACACCGGCCAGCATCACTATCAATCGCCATAACACGATGATAGCCCGAATCCATTATGAGTTGGCAAGAGCGCTCGGCATCGGGGAGCCTGGCGCTAGCGGCGAAACGCGGGCTTATCGCAGATAGTCATATGCGAAAAGCGTGGCCGCGTGCACGGCCTGGACCGGCCCCGGGCTCGGAGAGGCGGGAACCGGAGGGTTAGTCTTCGGTCTGCCTGACGGCAGGCCCGTTCTGGGCTGAAAATCGGGGTGGTTGCCCGCCGACGTC
>NZ_QNFZ01001052.1 GCF_003313395.1 Nonomuraea lactucae
CGCCGCACCAGCGCGCCCGCCTCGGCGGCGTCCAGCGTCAGCGCCGCCCGCGCCACCTCCACAGCACGTTCGAGGGACGGGCCGGGGCCGGCTTGCGGCACCTCCACGGCACGTTCGAGGGACGGGCCGGGGTCGGCGTGGGGCACCCGGCTCACACCCCGCTCATCGGGCGGGCGATGACGCTGCGCCGCTCCGGGTGGAAGCAGGCGTGCTCCTGCGGGACGCCCCGCGTCGCCCCGAGCGCGGGCCGCTCGCTCTCGCACCGCCCGGAGCGGAACGGGCAGCGGCGCGCGAACAGGCACCCGGTGTCCGGTTGCGACTCGTCCAGCGACTCGAGCGGCACCACCGGCTGCTCGCCGGGCCGCTCCAGCCCGTGCAGCACCGGGATGGCCGACAGCAGCGACTGCGTGTACGGGTGCACCGGGTCGGCGATGACCGTGTCGACGGGGCCGCGCTCGACCACCTGGCCCCGGTAGATGACGTACAGCTCGCCGTCGTCACCGATGTAGCGGGCGGTGGCCACGTCGTGGGTGATGAACAGCACGCTCACGCCCAGCCGCTCGCGCAGGTCCTTCAGCAGCGCCAGGATGCCCAGCCGGAGCGACACGTCGATCATCGAGACCGCCTCGTCGGCGACGAGCATCTCGGGGTCCACGGTCAGCGCCCGGGCGATGACGACCCGCTGCCGCATGCCGCCCGAGAGCTGGTGCGGGTAGCGCGACAGCACCGTCCCCGGGTCGAGCCCCACCAGCGACAGCACCTCGGCCGCCCGCTCGTCCATCCACTGCCGCGACCGCCCGGTCTGCCTGGCCCGCAGCGCCAGCGGCGCTCCCAGGGTCTGGTGGACCGTGCGGGTCGGGTTCAGGGCCGAGTAGGGGTCCTGGTGGATCATCTGGATCTTGCGGAAGTGCGGCTGGCGCTGCTTGGGCGTGAGCGGCGACATCGACGTGCCGTCGATGCCGATCTCGCCCTCGTCGTACGTCTCCAGCCCGGCGATGATCCGCCCGAGCGTGGTCTTGCCGCAGCCCGACTCCCCGATGAACGAGGCCGCCCCGCCCCTGGGGATGGCGAAGTCGACGCCGCGCAGCGCCCGCACCTCCCGGCCGCCGAGCACGTCGCCCCGCTGCCTGAAGGTCTTGGTGATGCCGTTCCCCGTGATCACGCGTGCTCCCTCACCTTCACCGCGTGGCAGGCCACGACCCTCGCCCCGTGTTCGGCGGCGGCCGGGTCGTCGGTGTCGCAGACGTCCATCCGCAGCGCGCAGCGCTCCCTGAACACGCAGCCCTCCTTCGGCACGGTGACCAGCGTCGGCGGGCGGCCGGGCAGCGCCCGCGCCTCGTCGATGTCGCCGGTCAGGCGGGGGATGGCCGTGATCAGGCCCCTGGTGTAGGGGTGGCTCGGCGCGCCCAGCACCTCACGGGTGGGGCCCTGCTCGACCAGCCGCCCGCCGTACATGACCGCGAGCCGGTCGGCCACCTCGGCGACCACGCCGATGTCGTGCGTGATGACCAGCGTGGTCAGCCCACGTTCGGCGTGCACCTCGCGGACGATCCTGAGGATGTTCGCCTGCGTGATCATGTCGAGCGCGGTGGTGGGCTCGTCGAGGACGACGAGGTGCGCGTTGAGCACCAGCGCCAGCATGATGCCGACCCGCTGCCGCATGCCGCCCGACAGCTCGTGCTGGTGCGAGTCGAGCACCCTGGCCCCGTCGAGGCCCATCCGGCCGAGCAGTTCCCTCGCCTCCCGGACCAGGCCGCGCAGGTCGTCCACGCCGTGCGAGCGGCCCAGGTCGAGCAGTTGTTTGCCGACCGTCTTGAGCGGGTTGAGTGAGTTCTGGGCCGCCTGGAACACGTAACCGATGTGCGCGCCCCTGGCCTTGCGCAGCCGTTCGCCCTCGAACCGGGCCACGTCGCCGAGCCCGTCGATCTCGACGCTGCCGGCGGCGATGCGGCCCGGCGGCTGCACCGCGTTCAGCAGCGACAGGGCCAGCGTGGACTTGCCGGACCCGGACTCGCCGACGATGCCGGTGATCGAGCCCGGCTCCAGGGTCAGGCTGACGTCGCGCACGGCCGGCAGCTCGCCCGCGGGGGTCCTGTAGACGACGGTCAGGCCGTCGATGCGCACGCCCGGCGCCTGCGCCGTTGCTGGATGGGCCACTGTTACTCCTCGCGCAGCCGGGGGTTGAAGATCTCGTCCATGGCGTCGACCACGAGCACGATGCCGAGCGTGAGCAGCAGGATCGCCAGCAGCGGCGCCAGCATGTACGGCAGCGCGGCGGTGGTGGTCATCGCGCCGCCGCCGAACACGGCCAGGTTGAGCATCACGCCCCAGTTGTCGGCCTCGTACGGCAGCACGCCCAGGAAGAACAGGCCGACCTGCGCGTAGACGGCCCCGGTGACCGCGATGAGCATGTTCATCGCGACGTAGGGGGCCATGCTCGGCAGCAGTTCCTTGCCCACGATGTGGGTGGTCGACAGGCCCAGCCCGCGGGCCGCCTCGATGAAGCCGCGCTCGCGCAGCGACAGCGTCTGCGCGCGCACGGCCCGGGCGACCGCGCCCCAGCCGAGCAGGCCGAGCAGCAGGCCCATCTCCACGGCGCTGCCGAACTTCCAGATGGTGGACAGCACGAGCAGCAGCGGCAGTCCGGGGATCGTCAGCTTCATGTCGGTCAGCCGCATGAGCGCGGTGTCCCACCGGCCCCGCCTGAAGCCGGCGAACAGCCCGATCGCCGCGCCGAGCACGACCGTGACGACCGCGGTGACCAGGGCGCTCAGCAGCACGTACCGGGAGCCCGTGACGACCAGAGCCACGACGTCGCGCCCCTGCCCGTCGGTGCCGAACCAGTGCTCGGCGCTCGGCTGCGCGTAGACGCCCGCAGCCAGGTCGCGGGGGAGGTGTTCGGGGTAGAACATGGGGCCGAAGACCGCCATGACGGCGAAGCCGAGCAGGATGACGGCCCCGGCCAGGCGGCTGGGCTTGCGCCTCATCACCCGCCAGACGCCGCGCCAGAAGTTGCGGCGCATGGTCGCCGACGTGGTCGAGCCCTCCAGGAGGACGCTCACGACACCTCCCCACCGGACCGCACCCGCGGGTCGATCACCGTGTAGAACAGGTCGGCGAGGATGTTCGCCACCACGATGGCCAGGGTGATCAGCAGGAACGCGCCGCCCATCAGAGCGTAGTCACGGTTGGTGACGCTCTCGAGGAGCAGGAAGCCGAGCCCCGGATAGTTGAAGATCTTCTCGATGAAGATGGCGCCGCCGAACAGCATGCCCAGCGACAGGGCCAGGATCGTGAACAGCGGCAGGATCGCGTTGCGCGCCACGTACCTGAAGACGATGGACCGTTTCAGGCCGCGCAGCTCGGCGGCGAGGATGAAGTCGTCGCCGAGGACGGTGACCACGCTCGACTTCATCGCCAGGGTCCAGCCGCCGTAGCTCGCCAGCGCGTAGGTGAGGACGGGCAGCGTGGCGTGCTCGATCAGCGAGCCGATGTAGCCGGCGTTGAAGCCCGGCTCGAAGAGGATGTCCGCGGTGCCGCCCGCCGGCAGCACGGCGAGGATCGTGGTGAAGATCGCCATCATGAGGAGCGCCAGCACGTACTGGGGCACGCCGTGCAGGAGCGAGCCGGAGATCGCCAGCAGGTCGCCCAGCTTGCCGGTGCGCTTGACGGCCGCGTAGACGCCCATGACGACGCCCAGCAGGAAGCTCAGCAGCGTGCCCGCCAGCACGGGTAGAACGGTCCACTTGGCGGCCTCGCCCAGCACCTCGGTCACGGGGGTGCCGGGATTGGTGACCGACACGCCCAGGTCGAAGGTGAACAGCCCGGCGATGTAGTCGGTGTACTGCTCCCAGAGGGTGCCCTTGGGCATGAAGCCGTACATCACGGTCGTGGCCCGCTCGGCGGCCTCCGGGGACATGCCCTGTTCCAGGAGCTTCTGGTATCTCGCGGCCATCGGGTCGCCGGGAATGTTCCGGATGATGAAGAAGCTGATCGTGGCGACCGCGAAGACCATGACGATCCCGCGGGCCGCGTGGCCCGCGAGCCGGCGTGCGATGATCGTCATGCTGTTACCGCTTCGCCTTCAGCAGGCCCTGCTGCATCCAGACGCCCGCGGGCCAGCGCAGCAGGTCGCTGTCCTCACCGGGCCAGCCGGTGAAGCGGCCGGTGTTGACGAACTGGGCGTTGACGTAGTCCCAGAGCTGGATGGCGGGCAGGTCCTGGTTCGCGGCCTTGGCCAGCTTGACCATGATCGGCTTGGCCTCCTCTGCTCCGACGTTGTTCAGCTTGCCGGTGAGCTCACCCGGGTTGATCTTGCCGATCCCTTCGACGTCGATCGTCTCGGCGCTGCCCATCCAGTTGCCGTCCTTGCCGGCGGGCGAGTGCCGGATCTTGCCGGCGACGTTGGTCCAGCCGTTGGAGGCGCCGTAGAGCCGCTGGTAGATGTCGTACGGTGCCGGGCCTAGCGCCAGCAGCCAGAAGCCCACGTCGTACTTGCCCGCCGCGATCTCCTCCAGGTAGAGGGGGTAGTCGGCGACGGTGACGACCTCGGCGTCCACGCCGTTCTCGATGAGCTGGCTCTTGATGTTCTCCTGCGCGGAGATCCAGTCGGAGAAGCCGGCCGGGGCGGTCATGGAGACCTTCCAGGGCGAGCCGTCGGGCAGCGCCCACCTGCCGTCCTTCTGCCGCAGCCCCGCCGCCTTGAACTCGGCCTCCGCCTTCGCCTTGTCGAACTTGTACGGCTCCAGCGTGCCCGCCTCGTCGCCCAGCCACTCGGCGGCCGGCCTCTGGTGGATGCCGGAGGTCGTCGCGGCCGGGGTGCCGCCCTCGGGGGAGGCCGTCTTGGTGACCTGCTCGCGGTCGATCAGGTAGGCCAGGCCCCGGCGCACGTGCACGTTGTCGTACGGCTTCTTGGACTGGTTGAAGGCCATGCCCACCGACACCGGCGAGAAGCCCCTGACGACCTGGGCGCCCGGAGCCTGCTTGATGCGGTTCATCACGTCGGTCGGGACCGCCGTGAAGCCGGAGTGGTCGAGCTTGCCGGCGATCAGGTAGTTCCAGATCTGCTCGTTGCCGGTGTAGTTGAGGAACTTCACCTGCGCCGGAGCGATCTTCGAGGCGTTGTAGAAGTTCTTGTTCCTGACCAGCAGCGCCTCGCCCGGGTTGACCCGCGCCAGCGTGAACGGGCCGCCGGAGACGTCCTTCTCCGGCCTGAAGGCGATGATCTTCTGGCCAAGCCCGGTGATCTCCTCACGGGCCTTGTCGGCCACGGGGCCGGTGCCCCGCGAGGCCTTCAGCTTGTCCCAGAAGTCGGCAGGCAGCACGCCGCCCCACACGTGGGCGGGCACCACGATGGTGTCCATGACGCCGCGGGCGAACTTGGCGCTCGGGTTGGACATGTCCTGGGTGACCTTGATGGTCGTCGGGTCGACGACGGTGACCTCGGCGGCGGCGCCGGCGGCGCCCGGCGTGATCGCGAACGCGGTGCTGCCCTGGGTGTAGGCGATGCCGATGGAGAGCTTGACGTCCTCGGCGGTCAGCGGCTTGCCGTCGGACCACTTGCCGTTCGGCGGCAGCTTGACGGTGATCGAGGAGTTGTCGGGCGCGATCTCCCAGCTGGTCGCGGCGCCGGGGTAGAAGACGTTGGGGTCGGTCAGGTGGTTCTTGGAGTAGGCCAGCCTGATCTCGTTGTATCCCCTGAAGACGTTGCCCTTGGGGTTGAACGGGTTGGCCGGGGCGTTGGCGTCGATGCCCGGCCGGGTCACGTCGATCGTGGTGAAGAGCCCGCCACCACCCGAACCGGACGGGTCGGTGGAACCACCGCTGCACGCTGTGCCCGTGGCCAGGCCCAGCAACGCAACAACCGCTGCTAGTCGCTTCATGTTCCGCTCCGGGGGATGTCGGGACGGTCGGGGTCTGAGGTTGACCGGACCTTACGTGCACGCGATTCCGTGCGTCAAATAATCTCCAGGGGTAGTTTGGCTAATGTAACTTTCCTTCATCGGTGCCCGCAATGGCGCTCGTCTCCATGCCGCGAATCTTTACCCGAGGGCGTCCCAGGGGGTGGCGTCGTAGTCCGCGGCGAGCCGCGCCCACTCGTCCTCGCCCACCTTCAGCTCGAGGTCGTCCACCCGGCCCACCGGCGTCACGCCCCAGGAGTTGGACAGGAACACCAGCGGGAAGGCGGCCAGGTCGGCGGCCCTGAGCGGCCGGCGCTCGAACGGCAGGCCGCCGCGCTCCAGCAGCCCCATCGCGATGCCGCGCAGCATCGGCGCGTCCGGCCAGACGATCCGCTCCCCGTCGAAGCAGCCGAGGTTGGCGATGCCCGCCTCGGAGATCAGTCCGCCGGGGCCGGTGAACAGCACCTCGTCGAAGCCCCCGGCCTCCGCCCGGCCTCGCAGGTAGGCCTGCGGGAACCCGCCCAGGTGCTTGATGTGCGGCAGGAACCGCTGGTAGGCGGCCGTCATCAGGGCGCGCGGCGGCCCCGGCCACCGGTGCGGGGACACGGCGGTGGCGATCACGTGGACGCCGTCCCGGTCCACGACGTACACCCGGACGCTCGCGTCCCGCGCGTCGCCGAGCGCCTCCCGGGCCGAGGCCAGCACCACGTCGAGGTCCAGGGGCACGCCGAACAGCTCGCCGGTGGCCGCGGTGAGCCTGGCGAGGTGCAGGTCGAGGCCCCGCACCCGGCCTCCTCTGACCTGCATCGCAGTGAAGTGCCCGTTTCGTCCGGCCACGGTGAGGCCGAGGTCCCCGGCGCCCGCGGGGCGCCCGTCGACGGCTACGCGATCGATCATGCCCTCCAGCGTACGGAGTCCGCCCTCTCGCCGGGCGCGCGGTCAGGAACCCAGGCGGGACATCGCCAGGGCGGCGTAGAGCGCGGCACCGTCCGGCAGCACCTCGTCGTCGAACATCGCCTCAGTGGAGTGGTTGTACGGCGCGGTCGCCGGGTCGCGGTCCGGCGGGCACGCGCCCAGGAACACGAACGCCCCCGGCACCGCCTCCAGCACGTACGAGAAGTCCTCCGCGCCGGTGTTGGGCTTCGGCGTGACGAAGAAGCGGCCGGGCCCGAACAGTTCCTCGGCCGTCCGCCCGGCGAAGTCCGCCTCGCCCGGGTCGTTCACCGTCACCGGGTAGCCCATGCCGAACGACGCCTCCACGCCCAGTCCGTGAGCGGCCGCGACCCCCTCCACCACCTCGACGAGCCGCCGCTTGACCAGCCTGCGGCTGTCCCTGCCGAACGTGCGGACCGTCGCCTCGAAGTACGCCTCGTCGGGGATCACGTTGTCGGCCGTGCCCGCGTGGAACTGGCCGACCGTGACCACCACCGGGTCGAACACGTCGAAGGTCCTGGTCACCATCGTCTGCAGCGCCGAGACCATCTCGCAGGCCGCCTGGATCGGGTCGCGCGCGCGGTGCGGGCTGGAGCCGTGGCCGCCGCGCCCCGTCACCGTCACCTGGAACACGTCGGCCGCCGCCATGACGGGGCCCCGCCGGGTGGCGAACAGGCCGGGCTGCAGCATCGAGGAGACGACGTGCATGCCGTACGCCGCGACGGGCCGGGCGCCGGCGGCGTCGAGCACGCCCTCGTCGATCATGTGCCGGGCGCCCTCGCAGCCCTCCTCGCCCGGCTGGAACATGAAGATCACATCGCCGGCCAGCTCCTCACGCCGGGAGCTCAGCAGGTGCGCGGCGCCCGCCAGCATCGTGGTGTGCAGGTCGTGACCGCACGCGTGCATGCGGCCCTCGACCATGGAGGCGTACGGCAGGTCGTTGCGCTCGGACACGGGCAGCGCGTCCATGTCGCCGCGCAGCAGCACCACGGGAGCGGCCGGGCCCTCGGGACGCCGGCCGCCGCGCAGCACGGCGGTGACCGAGCTCAGGGACCTGCCGGTCGTGATCTCCAGTGGCAGCCCGCCGAGCGCCTCCAGGACCTTCTCCTGCGTACGCGGCAGCGTGAGGCCGATCTCGGGCGTGGTGTGCAGCGAGCGGCGCAGCCGGACGAGCTCGTCGCGCATGTCCAGCGCGGATTCGGTGAGCGACATGATGACATTTCTTCACATGCTGGACGCGAAGTCGACCGGGCGCCGTCGGTACGATGACCGGGTGACCGAGCGTAAGCAGATCGATTATTGGCTGTCCGATATGGATGGGGTCATCGTCCACGAGGGGCGCCCGGTCCCCGGCGCCGACACCTTCATCAAGCGGCTCAGCGAGTCCGGCAAGCCGTTCAGGGTGCTGACGAACAACTCGATCTACACCCCCCGAGACCTGTCAGTGCGGCTGCACGCCGCCGGCCTGCACGTGCCCCCCGAGTCGATCTGGACGTCCGCGCTGGCCACCGCCGGTTTCCTCGACGACCAGCGGCCGGGCGGCTCCGCGTACGTGATCGGCGAGGCCGGGCTGACCACCGCGCTGCACGAGGTCGGCTACGTGCTCACCGACCTCGACCCCGACTACGTGGTGCTCGGCGAGACCCGCACCTACAGCTTCACCCAGATCACCCGCGCCATCCGGCTCGTCGAGAACGGCGCCCGCTTCATCGCCACGAACCCCGACCCGATCGGGCCGTCCACCGAGGGCTCGCTGCCCGCCTGCGGCGCCGTAGCCGCGATGATCACCAAGGCCACCGGCGTCGACCCCTACTTCGTCGGCAAGCCCAACCCGCGCATGATGCGCAGCGCGCTCAACGCGATCGACGGCCACAGCGAGACCACCGCGATGATCGGCGACCGCATGGACACCGACGTCGTCTGCGGCATGGAGGCCGGCCTTTACACGATCCTCGTGCTCACCGGCGTCACCCAGCCCCACCAGATCGAGCGCTTCCCCTACCGGCCCTCCCTCGTGGTCGACTCCGTCGCCGACCTCGTCGACCTGATCTGAACCTGACCCGGCCGAACCTGACCCGCTGAACCTGACAGGGGTTGGCAGGGATGGATGCGAGGCTGAAGCCATGACCCGTGTCTACCTGGAGATCGGCTCGAAGAAGGTCTTCGCCTGCTCGCTGGAGTGGCCCGGCTGGTGCCGGGCCGCCAAGGGCGAGGAGGCGGCCCTCGACATGCTCATGGAGTACGTGCCCCGCTACCGCGTCGTCGCCGCGCGGGCCGGGCTGGCGTTCGAGCCCGGCGAGCCCGAGGTGGCCGCCCGGGTGCCGGGCGACGCGACGACCGACTTCGGCGCCCCCCACGCCATCTGCGACCTCGACCGCGAGCCGGTCGGCGCGGCGGAGGGCGAACGCCAGGCGAAGGTGCTGCGGGCCGCCTGGGAGCTGTTCGACGACGTGGTGGCCGAGTCTCCGGAGGAGCTGCGCAAGGGGCCGCGCGGCGGCGGGCGCGACCTGACGAAGATCTACGATCACGTGGTGGAGGCCGAGCGGAGCTACGCCCGCCAGGTCGGCGTGCGGCACAAGCCGTACAGGAGCCGCGAGGACCGCGACGCGATGCGCGCGGAGCTGGCCGAGGTGCTGTCACGACCGTGGCAGCCGGGCGAGGAGCTCCGCTGGCCGCCCCGCTACGCCGCGCGCAGGCTCGCCTGGCACGTCATCGACCACATCTGGGAGATCGAGGACCGTCGCGAGTGACGATCGCTCCCCGCGCGGCATGGCCATGGCACCTTACGGGACCTCGATGACCTTCGGGTAGCCTCTAACCTACGGTCCCGTAGGCAAGGAGACGATGTATACATGGCGATGACTCAGACGGAGCTCCTGCACGAGCTCGAGCCCGTGGTCGCGGGGGAGCTCGACCGCCATCACACGATGGCCAAGGAGTGGTTCCCGCACGAGTACGTGCCGTGGAGCGAGGGCCGCGACTTCGACGGCGTCTACGGGGGAGAGGCCTGGCAGGAGAGCCAGAGCAAGCTGCCCGACGCCGCCCGCGTCTCGCTCATCGTCAACCTGCTGACCGAGGACAACCTGCCCAGCTACCACCACGAGATCGCCACCACGTTCGGCCGTGACGGCGCGTGGGGCACGTGGGTGCACCGCTGGACCGCCGAGGAGGGCCGGCACGGCGTCGCGATCCGCGACTACCTGACGGTGACGCGGGCGGTCGACCCGGTCGCGCTGGAACGTGCCCGCATGGTGCACATGGAGAACGGCTTCGCCACCGAATACGGCACCATGCTGCAGCAGCTGGCGTACGTCTCCTTCCAGGAACTGGCCACCCGCATCGCGCATCGCAACACCGGCAGGGCCTCGGGCGACGAGGGCTGCGAGCGGCTGCTGGCCCGCATCGCCGCCGACGAGAACCTCCACATGCTCTTCTACCGAAACCTGCTCAAGGCGGCCTTCGAGCTCGACCCCAACCAGACCATGCGGGCCGTGACCGACGTGGTGACCACGTTCCAGATGCCCGGGGCGAGTATCGAGGGCTTCACCCGCAAGGCCATGATCATCGCGAACGAGGGCATCTACGACCTGCGCCTCCACCTCGACGAGGTGCTCATGCCGGTGCTGAAGCAGTGGGCGGTCTTCGACAAGACCGGGCTGGACGCCGAGGGCGAACGGGCCCGCGAGGAGCTGTCGGGGTTCCTGGCCAGGACCGAGGCGACGGCCGCCAAGTTCGTCGCGCGCCGCGAGGAGCGCCGCGCCCGCGCCGCCGCCCTGCGCTGACCCCGTTCGCGCCGGTCGGACCGGGTTTGTCGGACCGGGTTCGGTCGGGGGCGCGTCGCGCCGCGAGCCTGCGCGCCTTTGGTGCGCAGGCGCTCACGGGATGGCTGGTTGCCGGGATCGTCATGGTGCGGTGTCGAGCGCCAGGTACTTGGTGGAGAGGTACTCGCTGATGCCCTCGAAACCCCCCTCCCTGCCCAGACCCGACTGCTTGATCCCGCCGAACGGGGCGGCCGCGTTGGAGACCAGGCCTCGATTCAGCCCGACCATGCCGGTTTCCAGGCGCTCGGCGACCCGGACTGCGCGATCCAGAGAGGCGGTGTAGAGGTAGGCGACGAGCCCGGACCCTGTGTCGTTGGCCATCGCCAGGGCCGTCTTCTCGCCGGAGAACGTGGAGATGGGGGCCACTGGACCGAAGATCTCCTCTTGGTTGACGCGCGCGGAGGCGGGGACATCGGCCAGTACGGTGGCGGGGAAGAACGCGCCGTGCGCTGCCCCGCCGGTGAGCGCACGGGCACCGCGGGAGACGGCGTCGTCCACCAGCCCGGCGACGCGGTCGCGCTGAACGGTGTTGATCAACGGTCCGAGTTCGGAAGCGGGATCGGTGCCCGGGGCCAGGCGTACCCGGCTCATCCGCTCGGCGAGCAGTGCGGCGAACTCCTCCGCCACCGGCTCCTCGACCAGGAAGCGGTTGGCCGCCACGCACGACTGACCTCCGTTGCGGAGCTTGGCCAGCATCGCGCCTTGGACCGCCGCCTCCAGGTCGGCGTCGGCGAAGACCAGGAACGGGGCGTTCCCGCCGAGCTCCATCGAGGTGCGAAGCACGTTGCCCGACGCCTGTGCCAGCAGCGACCGCCCCACCTCGGTGGAGCCGGTGAACGACAGCTTGCGCAACCGCGGGTCGGCCAGCAGCGGCTCGACCAGCGGTGCTGGACGGCTCGTCGGCAGCACGTTCACCACCCCGGGCGGCAGGCCGACGTCCGCGAGCACCTGGGCGAGAAGGAGGCAGGACAGCGGGGTGTCCTCGGCCGGCTTGACCAGCGCCGTGCATCCCGCGGCCAGCGCGGGCCCGATCTTCCGCGTGATCATCGCGAGGGGGAAGTTCCACGGTGAGATGAGCAGGCAGGGCCCGACCGGTTGTCGGGTGGTGATCACGCGGAAGTCGCCTCCGGGGCTCATCCGGTACTCCCCGGAGACCCGCACAGCCTCCTCGGCGAACCACTGGAGGAAATCGGCGGCGTAGCTCACTTCGGCGCGGGACTCGGCCAGCGGCTTGCCCATCTCCCGGGTGATGAGCAGCGCGAACTCCTCACCCCTCGAGAGCAACTCCTCGCGCGCCCGGCGCAGAACGCCGGCTCGTTCCTTGGGCGGTGTCGCGGCCCAGGCGTCCTGCGCGGCGACGGCCGCGTCCAGCGCCACCGCGCCGTCGCCGGGGCCGGCGTCGGCCACCTCGGCCAGCAGCTCTCCCGTGGCCGGGTCGGTCACGGGGAATCGCCGGAGGGTCTCCCGCCACTTGCCGTCGATGAAGCATCCGGTGGGTGTCATGATTCCTTCAGGGACGCGGTGATCAGCGTGCGGAGCTCCGCCTGGCTCGGCAGCCGCGGGGTGTTGGCGGTCACCGGGTCGGCGAGCGCGACCCTGGCCAGGTCGCCGGCCATCGCGGGAGTGCAGCCCAGTTCCGCCGGCGTCGTCCGGACCCCGACCTGGTCGACGAACTCCCGAACCGCCTCGATCATCGCCCGGCCGTCGGCCCGGCCAAGGCCGAGGTCCAGTGCGATGTCCGCATACTGCTCGGCACACGTCTGCAGGTTGAACTCGAGCACCGCTCCCAGCACCGAGGCCAGTGCCAGGCCGTGCGCGGCGCCGGTGCGGGCGGTGATGGCGTGAGCGATGCCGTGGACAAGACCGAGCCCGGAGATGCCGAGCGCCCGCCCGGCAAGGTGAGAGCCGAGCAGGAGCTGTCCCCTGGCCTCCAGATCGGTGCCGTCCTTGACGGCGTGGGGCAGCCAGCGGAAGACGAGCTTGACCGCGTGGTGCGCGTACGCCTCAGAGACGGGGTTGCGTCCGCGTGAGGTGAGCGACTCGATGCCGTGCACCAGCGCGTCCACTCCGGTCGCGGCGGTTGCCCGCGGAGGCAGGCCGATGGTGAGTGCGGGATCCAGGATGGAGATCACCGGCTGGGTGGAGGCGTTGCCGAGGTAGATCTTGCATGCGGCGGCCGTGTCCTCGATGACGCCGAACCCGTTGCTCTCGGCGCCGGTGCCGGCCGTGGTGGGGACGGCGACGATGGGCAGCCCCGGCCGTAGGCCTTCTTTGCGGTAGTCCAGGTCGGTCACGTCCACGCCGGGATTGGCCGCCGCGAGGGCGACCGCCTTGGCGGCGTCGAGGCTTGAGCCACCCCCGACCGCGACGACGGCCGCGTCCCCGTAGGAGCGGGCCGCCCGGGCGGCCCGCTCGATGGTCGTGGTGGACGGGTTGGGCTCGACCTCGGCGAACACGCCGGCGCTGGGCAAGAGAGCCAGCACCTCGTCAAGGATGCCCGCGGTGCGGATGCCGGGGTCGGTGACCACGAAGGCGCGGGTCTTCCCCGTCGTGGCGACGGCCGCGGGCAACTCGCCCAATGATCCCTCGCCGCAGTGGACCAGCCCGACAGGGGCGATGGTGAACGTCATCGGGTCCCTCCGGTGCGCAGCTCGACTCCGGCGAGGTCTTCGTACAGCCGCATGGGGCTCATCTCCCCGGCCAGGTCGCCGTAGCGGGCTCGCCCGCGCCGGTAGATCTGTTCGACGAGGGCCGACAGCTCGACGGGCACGCCGACGTCGCGACCGACGTCCACGGCGAGGCCGAGATCCTTGCAGGCCAGGGCCATGGCGAAGGAGTCGTCGTAGTCTCCGTGGCGCAGCACGCTGAGCACGTCGTTGGCGAGGAAGTTGCTGCATGCCGGGCTGGCGGCAAGGGAGGTGCGCAGCGTCTCCAGGTCCACGCCCGCCTTCATGCCCATCGTGAGCACCTCGGTGGTCGCCACGAGGTGGGTGAACCAGAGCAGGTTGATCATCAGCTTGACGGTGTATCCGGCGCCCTCCGGGCCCACGTGGAAGATCCTCTCCGGGTCTCCCATCGCTTCCAGAACCGGCCGGTGCCGCTGGTAGAGCTCGGCGGGGCCGCCGACGAAGATCTGCAGCGTCCCGGCGATCGCCCCCTTGGCCATGCCGCTTACCGGTGCGTCCAGCTTGGGAACGTCGAACCGGCGCGCCGTGTCGGGGGCGGAGGTGGACATGTCGATCCAGGTCGTCCCTTCGGGAGGCGTGACCTGCCGCATCACTGCCTCGACCTGCCGCGGGCCAGGCAGCATAGTGATCAGGGTGTCGCTCTGGGCGGCGCAGTCGGCCGCCGACGCGGTCCAGGTGGCGCCCAGGCTGACGTGCTCGGCGGCGGCTTCGCGCCGCACGTCGTACACGGTCAGTTCGTAGCCGGCCTTGATGAGGTTGAGGGCCATCGGGCCGCCCATGTTGCCGAGGCCGATGAAGCCGATGTTCATAGCTGGATCCAAGTCGTCTTGAGTGCGGAGTAGGCGTCGAGCGCGTGCAGGCTCTTGTCCCTGCCGGTACCGGTGTCCTTGAAGCCGCCGAAGGGGGTGATGACGTCGCTGACGTCGAAGGTGTTGACCCAGACGGTGCCGGCGCGCAGCCGCCTGGCGACGTGGTGCGCCCGGGTGACGTCGCTGGTCCACACGCTCGCCGCGAGACCGTAGCGGGTGTCGTTGGCCAGCCGTACCGCCTCCTCCTCGCCGGAGCAGGTGATCACGGACAGGACGGGGCCGAAGATCTCCTCCTGGGCGATGCGCATGTCGTTGCGGACGCCGTCGAAGATGGTCGGTTGCATGTACAGGCCGTCCGCGTGGCCCCCGGTGATCAGCCGTGCGCCTTCGGCGCGGCCGAGCTCGACATAGCCGAGCACGCGCTCCGCTTGGGCCTGGTCCACGAGCGGGCCCATGGTGGTGGCCTCGTCCAGCGGGTCGCCGACTGTGAAGGAGACCTTCAGCACGGCGTCGAGCAACTCGTCCTTGACACGTTCGGAGACGATCACACGGGAACCCGCGTTGCAGGTCTGGCCGGCGTTGTAGAAGATTCCCCACGCGATCGCAGACGCGGCGGCCTCGATGTCCGCGACGTCGTCGAGAACGACCTGAGGGGACTTGCCGCCCGCCTCGATCGAGACGGCCTTGCCGTTCGACTGGGCGGCGTAGCCGAGGAAGAGACGCCCGACTTCCGGAGAGCCGGTAAAGGCGATCTTGTCTACGCCGGGATGGCGGCCCAGTGCGGCGCCGGCGGTCGGGCCGTGCCCGGTGACGACGTTGAGCACGCCGTCCGGCAGGCCGGCCTCGGCCGCGAGGCGGGCCATGAGCAGGGCGGACAGAGGCGACTGCTCGGCCGGCTTCAGCACCACGCTGTTGCCCATGGCGAGCGCGGGCGCGATCTTCCAGGCAGAGATGATCATTGGGTAGTTCCACGGGACCACCGCGCCGACCACCCCCAGCGGCTCCCTGGTGACCAGCGCGAGGGCGCCGGGCCCCGCCGGGGCGATCTCGTCGTAGGTCTTGTCGATCGCCTCGCCGTACCACTGCAGGCAGGTCGCGGCGCCCTCGACGTCCACCCGCCGCGACTCGCTGATGGGCTTGCCGACATCGAGCGTCTCGAGCCGAGCCAGTTCCTCGCGGTTCTCGCGCATCAGGTCGGCGAAGCGCAGCATGATCCTTTTGCGTTCGCGCGGCGGCAGGTCACGCCAGCGCCCGTCGTCGAAGGCCCGACGCCCGGCCTTGACGGCCCGATCGACGTCCTCGGCGTCGCCGGAGGGTACGGTGGCGAGCACGGCGCCGTCCCGCGGGCTCACATCCTCGAAGGTCTTCCTTGACGCGGCCTCGACGTACGTCCCGTCGATGAACATCAGATCTTCCACCGGTTCACCGCCTCCTCGTCCAGCGTCGCTCCCAGGCCGGGGGCGTCGGGCACCTCGATGTAGCCGTCGGGGGTGACGTCCACGGGCTGTGTGAGCATGAAGTCGCGCCGCACCGGCGTCCAGCCGGGCGGGTCGTAGGGAAACTCGAAGTAGGGTCCGCCGCCCACCCCGGCCGTCACGTGCAGGTTCGCGAGCACCCCGATGCCGTTGGTCCAGCTGTGCGGGGTGAACATGCGGTGCCGCAGCTGGGCGACCTCGGCGATGGTGCGGGCGCGGTGCATGCCGACGGCCAGCACGACGTCCATCTGGTATACGTCGAGTGCGTCGTGTTCGAGGTAGCCGAGCAGGTCACTGGTAGAGGGCAGCATCTCGCCGGCCGCGATCCGGACGCCCGTCTCCGCGCGCAGCGTGCGCAGCCCTGCCATGTCCTGGTACGGCAGGGGCTCCTCCACCCAGAACACCCCCAGCTCGCCGAGCCGTTCGACGGTCCTGCGGACGGTGGCGAAGTCGAGGGCGGGCTCGACGTCTCCGGCCATCCGCCACGCCTGGTTGAGGTCGACCATGATCTCGAAGTGGGGGCCGAGCGCGTCCCTGACCATGGCGACCGTGTGGATGCCCACGTCGAGCCCGGTACGGTCGATGCGGATCTTCATCGCGCCGAAACCGCGCTCGCGGGCCGCCAGCGCCGATTCCACGCGCTCGGCGGGGCTCTTCAGCTCGCCGCTGGAGGCGTAGGCGCGCACCCGCTTGTGCACGTTGCCGAACAGGGTGGCGACGGGCAGCCCGGCCACCTTGCCGACGATGTCCCAGAGCGCGACCTCCAGCGGCCAGTAGCGGCCCGAGTGGAAGTTCATCGTCTCGATCGTGCGGACGTGGCGGATGATGTCGAGCGGGTCGGAGCCGAGAAACAGGTGCTCGAACGCCTCGAAACCGTCCATCGTGTCGCCCGAGCCTACGCCGACGATGCCCTCGTCGGTCTCGACGCGCACGATTGTCGCGTCGAAGTGGCCGCGTGGCACGGGGTCCCAGGCCGCGCGGAAGGGCGGGTCGAGCACGAGGCGGAGCCGGTCCAGCCGAATGTTGGTGATCTTCATGGGGTGTAGAAGGGGTTGGCGGGGCTGTGCCGGGCGGCCAGCACCTCGTCGAGCGCGGGGGGCTGGTTGACGAGGGCGTTGCGGGTGGCGGCGCGGTTGTTGGCGTAGATGGCGTCGGCGTCCTTCGCCTCGGGGTTCACCCATACGGCGGCGATCAGGACGTGCTCCTCCTCGATGTCGCCCTCCGCGAGGGCGTCGGCGACTCCAGCCGCGACGCCCGCCTGAGCGGCGCCCCAGGTCAGCGTGGCATGCCTGTCGTGGGCGATCGGCGCCTTGTTGACGAACAGCGTCAACGGCCTGACCGGCAGGCTCGGCCGCAGCACGGCGACGAAGGGGGTGTGCCCATGGCTGGGCGTCGCGAGCGCGGTGGCCCAGGCGGTGCCGACAGGACCTTCGCGCTCGCCCAGCACGGTGTTGACGTGCGCGGCGTCGGCGCCCTCGCCGACGAAACTCTCTCCGATGCGCATCACTTGAGCAGTCCTTCCTGCGCGAGCCAGTCCTGAGCCACGTCCGCCGGATCCTCGCCGTCCACGTCGACCTGTGCGTTGAGCCCCTGCATGACCTCGGTGGTCAGCTTCTGGGAGAGCGGCGCCAAGATCTCGGCGATCTTCGGGTGCTTGCTCAGCGTGTCGGTCTTGATCGTCGGAGCGCCCTGGTAGACGGGGAAGAACTTCTTGTCGTCCTCCAGCACCGTCAGTCCGAGGGCCTTGACGCGCCCGTCGGTGGTGAAGACCTCACCGAAGGTGCACGTCTGGCCCTTGTCGGTCTCGGTGTAGATGACGCCTGTGTCCAGCAACTTGACGTTGTCCTCGGGGACGTCCACCCCGTACGCCTTGAGCAGGCCGGGCAGACCGTCGTTGCGGGCGGCGAACTCGCTCTCCACGCAGATGGTGGCCTGGGAGGGCGGCACCTTGGCGAGGTCCGACAGCGACTTGACGCCCAGCTCGGCGGCCTTCTCCTTGCTCAGCGCCAGAGCATAGGTGTTGTTGAACGGCGCGCCGGGCAGCCAGGTGATGCCGTTGGTCGCCTTGTCGGCCTTGGCCACGGCGTCGTACTGCTGGGCGGCGTCGCTGATCGGCTCGTCGTTGCCCAGGTAGGTGATCCAGGCGGTGCCGGTGTACTCCCAATAGAGCTGGATCTCACCGGCCTCCAGCGCCTTGCGGGTGTTGGCCGAGCCTTTGACCTCCTTGGTCTCCACCGAGGCGCCGGACCCCCGCAGGAGCCCGGCGGTGAGGTGGGCGAGGATGTTCTGCTCGGCGAAGTCCTTGGCGCCGATGGTGAGCTTGACCCCGTCGAGGGGGGCGCGCTCAGCCGCCGCGGGAGACGTACTGGATGACGAGCCGCACGCGGCAACGGTCAGTAGCAGGCCCGCGGTGAGGACGAACGGTTTGAACGATGGTCTGCGCATCGGTTGCTCCATCAGATGCCTTGGGGACGGACGTACTTCTCTGCCAGCCCGGCGAGCCAGTCCAGGCCGAGGGCGATGACGGCGGTCAGGACGCCGCCGGTGACGAGGATCGAGGTGCGCTGCAGCTTGATGCCGGCGACGACGATGTCGCCGAGCCCGCCCGCGTTGATGAACGTCGCCACCGTGGCGATGCCGACGCAGATGACGATGGTGGTGCGCAGTCCGGCCATGACCACGGGCACCGCCAGTGGGAGCTCCAGTCTGCGCAGGATCTGCCGGCGGCTCATCCCCATGCCCCGGCCCGCCTCCAGCAGCGCGGAGTCGACCTGCTGGATGCCGGCGATCGTGTTGCGCAGTACGGGCAGGGTGGCGTGGAACACCAGGGTGACAATGGCGATCTTGGTGCCGATGCCGAACAGGATCGACAGCAGCACCAGCACGCCGAGGGCGGGTGCGGCCTGTCCGACGTTGGCCACGGCCATCACCCAGGGCGTCAGCCAGCGCGCGAACGGCCGGGTGAGGAGCACACCGATCGGGATCGCGATCACCACGACGATGGAGGTGGAGATCGCGGTCAGCGTCAGGTGGGCCAGCGTGGCGTCGCGGATGGAGGCGGCGCTGAGCACCCTGGCCTCCATGCTGTCGAGCTGCTGCGTGGAGAGCCACAGATACAGGAGGACCAGCGCCGCGGCGAGCACGAGTGGGGTGCCGAGGTTGTAGCTCCTGCTCTTGCGGGTAGCCCCGCCGAAGGCGCCGCTGAGGGTGTCAACGGCCATGGTCGTCTCCCAGCAATCCGCAGATGGTTTCGAAATCCACGGCCTTCCCACCGTCGACGGCCACCTGAGCCGTGCCCCACCGAATCATCAGATCAAGGACGTCGCGGGCGCTGCCGCCCTTGTCCAGAGTGGGCAGGCCGTTCGCCACGTTGAGCGGCTTGCCCGGCAGCCGTTCGGCCGGGATGAGCGCCAGCCTCTTGATCGCTGTCGCGGATCCGGCGAAGCTCGCGACATAGTCGTCGGCGGGGGTGGCGAGGATGCGTTCCGGCGTGTCGTACTGCGCGATGCGCGAGCGTTCCTCGAGCACGGCGATACGGTCCCCTAGCTTGACCGCCTCGTCGAAGTCGTGGGTGACGAAGACGATCGTCTTGCGCAGTTCGGCCTGCAGCCGCAGGAACTCGTTCTGCAACCGTTCCCTGGTGATGGGGTCGGTGGCGCCGAACGGTTCGTCCATGAGCATCACCGGCGGGTCGGCGGCGAGCGCCCTGGCCACTCCGACGCGCTGCTGCTGCCCCCCGGACAGCTGCCGTGGGTAGCGGTCGCGGTAGGCCACGGGGTCGAGCCCCACCAGCTCGAGCAGTTCGTCGGCCCGCCTGCGACTCCTGGTCTTGTCCCAGCCGAGCAGCCCGGGGACGAGCTGGATGTTCTCGGAGATCGTCATGTGCGGAAACAGACCGATCTGCTGGATGACGTAGCCGATGTGGCGGCGCAGCTCGTTCGGCTCGATGCTCATCACGTCGGTGCCGCCGAGGAGGATCCGCCCGGACGTGGGCTCGATCAGCCGGTTGATCATCTTCATGGTGGTGGTCTTGCCGCAGCCGGACGGGCCGACGAAGACCACCAGCTCACCGGCGGCGATGTCGAGGGTGACCCCGTCGACCGCCGGGAGGGGCTGGCCGTCGTACTGCTTGGTCACGTTGACGAGCTTGATGTCAGACACGAAGCCCCCTGGGGGTGGTGACACGGCGGAGGCCGACGAAGGCGAAATCGAAGGCGAGGGCGAGCAGGACGACCCCGGCGGTGCCGGCGATCGCCTTGTTGAGCGCGTTGGCCGAGCCGAGTCCGGCCAGGCCGGACAGGATCTCGTTGCCGAGCCCGGGGCCGGCGACGTAGGCGGCGATCGTGGCGATGGCGAACAGCATCTGGGTCGAGACCCGGACGCCGGTGAGGATGATCGGCCAGGCCAGCGGGAGCTGGACGCGCCACACCGTCTGCCGGCCGGTCAGTCCCATGCCTCTGGCCGACTCCAGGACCGCGAGGTCCACGCTGCGCAGCCCGGTGACCGTGTTGCGGATGATCGGCAGCAGCGAGTAGACGACCAGGGCCACGATCGTGGGAGCCCAGCCGAGCCCGAGCAGCGGGATGAGCAGCGCGAGCAGCGCGAGCGAGGGAATGGTGAGCAAGGCCGCGGAGACCGAGATGGCCACTCCGCTCGCGCGTGCGCTGCGCCACGTCAGAACGCCGACGAGCACCCCGATCGCGGTGGCGAGCAGAACGGACAGCGCCACCACCGCGGCGTGCTGGGCCGCCTGTTCGAGCAGGTCGTCCCACCGGCGTTCCAGGTATCTGGAAAAGTCCATTTCCCCTCCCTGGTTGATGTCGCTGACGTTAAATGTGTGCAAACCTTGATTGCAACACCTGTTGCTCATATGGCACCTTGGAGAGGGATGTCCAGAACCAACTCGTCCGGCCTCCGCCGCGACCTCGAACTCATCGACGTGCTTGCGCAGCACGGAGAGCTGGGCGTCACGCGCGTGGCCCAACTCGTCAGGCGAGAGAAGACCCAGGTCTCCAGGGCACTCGCGTCACTGGCCGAGGAGGGCCTGGTCGAGCGGGATCCCGACACGCAGGGATACCGGCTCGGCTGGCGGCTCTACGCACTGGCCGCGCGCACCGGCGAGGCGCACCTGGTCGCGACCGCGGGGCCGTATCTGCGGAGGCTGGTCGGCCAGATGCACGAGACCGCCCACCTGTGCGTCCTGCGCGGCGGCGACGTCCTCACCCTACTCAGCGAATCGCCCTCACACGCCTTCCGCGGCGTGGGCTGGGAGGGCGTCAGCGTCGCCGTCCCGGCGACCTCGGCCGGCCGCGTGCTCATCTCGGACTGGGAACCGGCCGTGGTCCGCGACTGGTTCCCCCCCGAACGCCTCACCGCAGCGGGGGCGGTCAAGTTCGGCGACACCGACGCGCTGCTGAAAGAGATCGCGCGCATCAAGGCCCGCGGCTACGCCACGGTGGACGAGGAGTTCGAGGTCGGCGTCGTCGGCTGCTCGGCCCCCGTGCGCGACTTCCGTGGGCGCATCATCGCCGCGATCAACGTGGCCGCCCCCAAGGGACGACTCGGCGACAAGCTCGACGCCGCCGGCCGCCTCACCGCCCGGATCGCCACCGAGCTGACAGCCCGCCTGTCGAACCCTCCAGCAGGGGTGCCCGGCCCCTGATCGGCCACTCGGTACTCCGCCACCAGCGCCAGCACGCCCAACGCGACCATGGCCGCCGCGCCGTAGGGGGGACCGCTGGACACGGCCTGCGCCCTGGGCGCTCCCGCGCCGTTCCGCTCCGCCGCCGGTGGCCCTGCCTCGCCTTCGCGCTCACGCTGCCGGCCGCGCTGGTCTCGGGCCTGGAAGTCGCAGCGCTCGTCGTGCCCTACACGGTCGCCACCGCAACCGCGGCCGACTGCTCCCGGCCGGCCTGGCGGTGCTGCTGGCCGTGTGCCTGGTCAATCCATTCGTGCTGGTGGAGATCGGCGAGGCGCGCGAGCACGAACGTGAGCTCGTCGCCCAAACAGTGGTGGCCAGGGAACGGGCCCAGCTCGCAAGGGAGATGCACGACATGGTCTCCCACTGGGTCAGCCTCATCGCCGTGCAGGCGGGCGCGCTGCAGACGAACGCGGCCGACCGCGCGACGGGCGAGGCGGCCGCCACGGTCCGGCGCCTGAGCGTGCGCACCCTGGACGACGCCACCGTGCAGGTCCTGGGCGACGACACGCATCTGGGCGTCACGATCACCAAGGGTGGCGGCTTCCGGGTGCACCTCCGGCTCGATATCCGGATGCCCGATGTCGACGGCCTGACCCTGTTGCGCGAGATCCGCCCGGCTCGGTTCCGCCCGCCGGAGCTCTCCCGACCAGTGCGGAACCGGTGACAACAGCGACGCGCCCGCGCATGGGATGTTGAGACGGCAATCGCGGCCCCGTCTTGACCTCGGGATGGTCTTGGACATCCACGACATCGGGCAGGTTCCCGACTACGGGTGCCAGATCGAGACCCTTGGGGAGTAGAGGGTGAGAATCATCGGGATCGCCGCCAGCCTCCACTCAGGGTCCTTCATCACCAAGCTGCTCGACGCGGCGGGCGCGGAACTGCCGCCGGGCGTGGAATTCACCCGCTGGACCGGCTTCGCCAACGTGCCGCCGTTCGTGGCCGGGCCGGTGCCTGACCCGGCGATCGAGCTGCTCCAGCTGGTCCACGGGGCGGACGGGCTGCTGCTGACGGCTCCCGAGCACAGCCTGCTGCCCGTCGAGCTCGGCCACACGCTGCGCTGGATGTCGGCGGGCGGCGCGCTGACGGGCAAGCACGTGGCGGTGATGAGCGCCAGCGTACGGGCGTGCGGCGCCATGTGGGCGCAGGCGGAGCTGTTCAAGCAGCTCATCCACGCCGGAGCCGTAGCGATGGGCGCCGAGCTGGTGATCTCACCGGTCTGCCCGCACTTCGACGACCAGGGCCGGCTGACCGCCCGCTACCTGCGCGACCAGGTGCGGGCCGTGGTCCGGCAGCTGTGCCCCGCCCCGGTCAGGGAGCCCGCCTTCTCCGCCTGACCGGGCCCCACCGGTCCGAGCGGCGGAATCCGCCTCTCTCCTGAGGCGTTTCTCCTGAGGCGTGACGGAAATGCCGTTGCCCGCCGTACGGGGGTCCTCGATACGGTGGACGTCACAGCCTGGAGAGAAGGGAGCACGCCGCCATGCCCGGCCCGCTGGTCGTCAACGAATCGGTCGTCATCCCTGACGCCGAGCTGGTCTGGCGGTTCTCGCGTTCCTCCGGCCCGGGCGGCCAGGGCGTCAACACGACCGACAGCAGGGTGGAGCTCAGCTTCGACGTGGCGGCCACCACGGCCCTGCCGCCGTCGCTCAAGGCCCGCGCCCTCGACCGGCTCGGCTCCGCCACCATCACGATCGCGGCCTCCGAGCACCGCTCCCAGCTGCGCAACCGGGAGGCCGCCGCGCAGCGCCTCGCCCAGCGGCTGCGCGAGGCGATCGCGCCGCCCCCGAAGCGCCGCCGCCCCACCAAACCCGGCCGCGGTGCCGTCGAGCGCCGCATCGCGACGAAGAAGCACCGCTCCGACCTCAAGCGCCTGCGCCGCGATCCCTGACGTCGAGCACCCTCCTCGCCGGGATCCGGAGTGCGGATCCGCTGGTTTGTCAGGCGGATGAAAGCGGCGCATGCCACCATCGCCTGGAATCTGCGGGCCTAGTGGGGAGGCGCTGTGGCGGGCATCGTCGGCGTGCACGGAATCGGCAAGTACGACTACTACGTCAACGCCGGCGACTCGGCGGCGGGGGCGGCGGAGGCGATGCGGCTGAAATGGGACCGCTACCTCCACGCGGCGCTCGGCGGCGAGCCCAGGGCGTACATCAGCGAGGTCGCCTACTACTCCCATCTTCTGCGTGATGACGGGCCGCGGGAGGGCGCGAGGCCGTTCGCCTCCGTGGAGGCGTCGGCTCACCAGGTGCTCGCCGGCTGGGCCAGGCACCTCGGCGTGGGCGAGCACGTCACCGGGGCGCTCAAGTCCTTCACGGGCTGGGTGATGAGCAGGCTCGACAGCCGGTCGGTGGTGTTCGCGGAGCTGTTCGCGCCGGAGGTGGCGGCCTACCTCACCGACCCGGGCAGGCGCGACAGGTCCCGCCGGGCGGTCGCCGACGCCGTACGCAGGAACCGGCCGCGCGTCGTGCTCGCCCACTCGCTCGGCAGCGTCGTCGCTTACGAGGCGCTCTGGTCCGACCCCGCGCTGAAGGTGGACCTGCTCCTGACCGTGGGCAGCCCGCTCGGGATGCGCGACGTGGTCTTCGAACGCCTCCTGCCCGCACCCGTCAACGGCCGCGGCGCGCGTCCGCCCGGCGTCCGCCGGTGGGTCAACATCGCCGACAAGGACGACATCGCCGCCATCCCGCCCGAGCTGTGCGACAGCTTCACCGGGGTGGACTGCGAGGAGCTGGTCAACCTCGACTGGATCGACTTCCACACCGCCGAGAAGTATCTGGGCTGCCCGGCGCTCGGCCCTCATCTGCGACCATTCCTCACATGAGGTGGATCGCCTTCGACTACGGCAACGTCCTGTCCCTCCCGCAGCCGGACGCCGACTTCGAGGCCATGGCCCGCGCGGCCGGGGCCGATCCCGAGGCGTTCAGGGCCGGCTACTGGAAGCACCGCCTCGACTTCGACCGCGCCGCCCTCACCGCCGGCGGCTACTGGTCGGCGGTGCTGGGCAGGGCCGTCGGCGGCGGGGAGGCCGAGCGGCTCACCGCCATGGACGTCGCGAGCTGGTCCCACCCGGACGAGGGCACGGTGGCGTTGCTCGGCGAGCTGGCGGCCGGGGGAGCGGGCGTGGCGCTGCTGTCCAACGCGCCCGCCGTCATGGCCGACGGTCTCGACCGGCTGCCCTGGATCGCCGCCATCCCGCACCGCGTCTACAGCGGCAGGATCGGACTGGTCAAGCCGGACAGGGAGATCTACGACCACCTCGCCCGCGAGCTGGGCGCCGACCCGGCGGACGTCGTCTTCGTCGACGACCGCCCCGAGAACGTCGCGAGCGCCCTGCGCGCGGGGATGGCCGGGATCCGCTTCACCACCGCCACGGCCCTCCGCGACGCCCTCATCCCTTGAGGAAGAGGACGACTGACGCTGTTCACCTGGCCTTGACTCCCCTGTCATGGCCGGGCCAGCCGAGCCGGACATATCTGGAGCGTGGACCGCAGATCCTTCCTCGCGGCGGCCGCCGCCGGCCTGCTCATCCCGGCCGAGACGCTTCCCACCGGTACCCTCTCCACCCTCGCCTCCCCGGCCCGCGCCTCCAGGGCGCTCAAGGGCGACCCGTTCACGCTCGGCGTCGCCTCCGGTGACCCGTCCGCGGACGGGTTCGTGCTCTGGACCCGCCTCGCCCTCGACCCGCTGGGCGGCGACGGGCGCGGCGGCATGCCCGCGCGCGACGTCGACGTCGACTGGCAGGTCGCCACCGACGAGCGCTTCTCGTCGATCGTCAGATCCGGTACGGCGACCGCCCGGCCGCGGAACGCGCACAGCGTGCACGTCGAGCTCGGCGGCCTGGAGCCGGGCCGGGTGTACCACTACCGGTTCAGGAGCCAGGGCAGGGTCTCGCCCGCCGGCCGCACCATGACGACGCCGGCGGGGGAACGGCCGCTGACGTTCGCCGTGGCCGCGTGCGCGCACTACGAGCACGGCTTCTACACCGCCTACCGGCGGCTGGCAGAGGAGCAGCCGGACCTCGTGGTCTTCCTCGGCGACTACCTCTACGAGTACGGCCCGAGCGGCTACACCGCGCTCGCCGGGCGGGTGCGCACCCACACGCCGGGCAAGTGCGCCACCCTGGCCGACTACCGGCTCCGGCACGCCCAGTACAAGAGCGACCCCGACCTCCAGCACGCGCACGCCACGGCGCCGTGGCTGGTGGCCTTCGACGACCACGAGGTGGAGAACAACTGGGCCGGGCCCGTCTCCAGCACGGGCGCCCCGGCCTTCGACCGCCGCCGGGCCGACGCCTTCCGCGCCTACTACGAGAACATGCCGCTGCGCCGCGCCAGCGTCCAGGGGGCGGTGCTCCGGGTCAACCGGCGCGTCTCCTGGGGCACGCTGGCGCGCTTCCACCTGCTCGACACCCGCCAGTTCCGCGACGACCAGGCCTGCCTCGACGGCGTGCGCGCCGGCTGCGACGAGCGGCTCGCCGAGAAGCGGACCCTGCTCGGGGCCGGCCAGTGGCACTGGCTGGAGAGCGGGCTGCGCGGCTCCGGCGCCCGCTGGAACCTGCTCGGCCAGCAGATCCTCATGACCCATCGCGACTACAAGGCGGGCCCCGGCCGCGAGGTGAACCTCGACTCCTGGGACGGCTACGCCTCCGAACGCACCCGCCTCCTCGGCTCGCTCGCGGCCACCTCCAACCCGGTCGTGCTGACCGGCGACGCCCACATGCACCACCTGGCCGACCTCAAGGCCGACTTCGACGACCCGGACTCCCCTGTGGTCGCCCGCGAGCTGGTGACCTCGTCCATCGCCAGCGACGGCGACGGCTACCGGGACAAGGCGTGGATCTCCGAGTCGCTCTCGGAGAACCCGCACATCTCCTACATCGACCAGCGGCGCGGCTACATCCTGGCCCGGCTCACCCGCGACGACCTCTCGGTCTCGTACCGGACGCTCGACTACATCTCCCGCCGGGGCGCCCGCGCGAGGACCGCGCACCGGGTCACCATCCCGTCCGCGGCCCAGGCGCGCGCCTGACCGCCCCACCGCCGGCGCCCTCCCCCGACCGGGGAGGGCGCCTGCCGTCCGCATGGGAG
>NZ_QNFZ01001054.1 GCF_003313395.1 Nonomuraea lactucae
CCCTGCGCGCCGGTGCCGGTCCGCAGCGGCCGCAGCCGCGCCCCTGCGCCCGCGCGCGAGAGGCCCTCGGCCAGGCCCGCGCACAGCCCCTCCATCGTCTTCGGCGTCCGGTCGCCGGACATCCAGACGACGGGGCCGGAGGGTTGTGCCACCGTGGCCGCCCACGAGTTCACCGCCAGGCTCTTGCCCGACCCCGGGGGACCGGTCACCACGGTGAGCGGCCCCCGCACGCCCTTGCGCAGGCGCTCGAACAGCCGGGGCCGCAGAATGACCCAGTCAGGCAGGGGCGGAACCATGCCGTTCGGCGCAGAACCGGTGGGCCACACGCGGAATCCGGCGGCGGGCGCGGGTTGTGCGGCCATCACCTCGTCCCTTCGAGGACCAGCCGGAGCGAGCAGGCTCAGGCTCCTCAGCCGATGTATCCTTCCCCTGTTCCCGGCCCTGACCTGCGCTAACCCGGTTTCGGCGGACTGCGGGGGGGCTCGGATCAGCCGATCACGCCGGTCTCGTCGAGCTCGCGGATCGCCGCGGTGGTTTCGATGCCGCCGTCGTGCAGCACCTGTCGCATGCGGGAGACGTCGATGTAGGCGGCATCAAGGGGATGCGCGAACAGGCGCGAGATAGCGGTGCCGTACTTGGCCATCGAGCTCTTGCCCGGGATGAATATCGACAGTTCGTCCCGGGCCTCGAAAACCTGTACCTCGAGGTCGCCCGGCAGGGCTGCGATCGCCTCCTTGTCCGCCGTGACGGGAATCTTCACCAGCCAGTGCGGCCCCTCACCGGTGAGGCTCTGCTTCTTCTGTTCCGGTGTCTCGTTGGCCATGACTCGCCACGGGGTCCCCGACACCACGGCTCCGCACGACTCCACGGCCCTGACCACGTCCTGAACGGCAGCGACGACGGTGAGATCGACTTCGTCCCAGTCGTACTGGCTTCGACCGGCCGACGGGCCGGGCACCGACTTCGACACCACGGTCATCTCGGGCACGTGGCGCAGGCGCACCTCCGGCCACGAGGTGAAGAACTCGCGTGCGTCGCCGATCGCCTCGTCCTGGGCCTGCCGCTGGAGCCGCACCTCTTCAACGTGCTGCCGCAACAGGGCGGGTGCGGTGTCCGGCTCGTCGAGAGCGCGCTTGACGAGCTTGACGCTCATCCCCGTGCCGCGCAGAAGGGCGATCAGCATGGCCTGTTCGACCTGGTCGAACGTGTACGAGCGGTAGCCGCTCTGCTCGTTGACGTCGGCTGGGACGAGCAGGCCCTCAGAGTGGTAGAACCGGAGCGTCTGCGGCGACAGCTGGCACATCTCACTGAATTCGCTGATGGACAACATGACACCAGGGTGGCCCCTGCAGCAACCACAAGGTCAAGCGCGCCGACAACGGACGGTTGTCGAGGACCCCAACGAGATGTCCGGCACCGAAGAGGCGTCGGCTTGGTCCCAGTCCAGGACGCCGATCAGCTCGCCGTTCCGGTTCCAGTGCACGTTGGCGCCGCTCAGGTCGCCGTGGACCGGCGCATCCGGTACGGCTTTCAGGGCTCTCGCCGCTTCCAGACGCCTGCGGCCCTCGTCCCCAGCGCCAGGTTCACCCGGTTGCCGTTGGGATCGGTCTGCAGCCAGTACACGAATACGCCGGGACGCGTGGAGGTGCCTCCCCAGACGTACTCGGGCACCGTGACCTGGCCCCCGCCGGGCAGCGCGACGGCGTGGTCCTGCACGTGCCGCGCACTGTCCGGGACGCTTCCGGCCTCCTGCAGCGCCACCAGCCGGTACTCGCCTATCATCTGCGCCACACCGGTGTTCCACTTGTTCTGGTCGCTGTGGCTGGAACCCTGCATGTTCCAGGTCCCGACATGATGCGAATCCGGGGCCGCATAAGCCGTCCCGATCACTGTTGTGAGCAGGCCCGCCACCCTTCGTGGCCATCCCGCCGCGCCCGTCATGGGCGCATGTGCCAGATTCGGTCCAGGCAAAAGATCATCATCGGTACATTTCGGCCATAACGCCGCTAACTTTCGGCCCGCTCCCAATCAGGCCCGAAACGAAACGCCGTACGGTGAGCGACACGTGAGGCGCTGACCTGCTATTTCGGCTCTCCCGGACAACGGCGGCCCTCGCCATGGGACGCGGCTCTGCGCCCTCAGTCGAAGAGATCCGAATCTTGCGCGATGAGCGCCAACTGGACGCGATTCTCGCAGTCGAGTTTGGTGAGCATGCGGCTGACGTAGGCCTTGACGGCTCCCTCGCTCACGAAAAGGGTCCGGGCGATGTCGGCATTGGATAGTCCGCGCGCGAGTGGCCGCATCACCTGGCGTTCTCGATCGGTCAGGGCCGAGAGCCGGCGCCTGGCGCGCCGGGCGCGCTCGATGCCGATCGCGGTGAATTGCCGGATGAGGCGGCGCGTGACCCTGGGCGCGAAAACGGCCTCGCCGGCCGCCACGACCCTTGTGGCGCGGATGATGTCCTGGGGGTCGCACCCCTTCATCAGGAAGCCCGTGGCGCCGCCGCGGAGCGCTCGATGGACACATTCGTCGACGTCGACGGTGGTCAGTACCACCACTGCGGTGTCGGGGGAGAACGCGCGGATGGTCTCGATGGCCGCCAGGCCATCCTGATCGGGCATCCGTACATCGATCAGCACGACATTCGGACGGTACCGGCGGACGAGCTCCACGGCACCCCGGCCGGTCCCCGCCTCGGCGATCACCTGCATGTCCGTGACGGCCTCGAGTATCCGGTGAGTGCCGATACGGATCAACGCATCCTCGTCGACGATCCCTTTGAGCCCAGGCCAAGCTGACAGATCGACCGCGAGAGACCCTGGCCAGTCGTCGCACGGGTCAGACATGACCGGGACGGCGCGCCGCCCGGTGAAGCCCACGGACAGCACCCAGTCGGCAGGAACCGGCTACATTCCGCCTATTCCTATGAGCAGGTTCGCGCGCTAATGTCCATCCATGCTCAAGGACAGAAGGCGCGAGCTCATCCTGCCGCTTCAGGGCACCGAGGTCTGGCCATTGCCGAGACGCGCGTCGACTGCCTCGTCGGTACCGCCACATCCGCCGTGACCTGGTCCAACTCGATGAGGAGGGTCCACGGTGAGGGGAAGGACAAGATCGAGCAAACCTGTGCAGATCTCGTCAAGAATGGGGAGCCTGTCCTGCTCGACATCGGCACCACCGCCCCCCGCTGGTCCACCACGCGCGGATTCGCGGACTGCCACGCTGGAGATCACAGCCCTCGCCGCGCGGACCGTTCATGTGCAGATCAACCGTGACTCGTTCGGCGTTCCCCCGAACCGCCCCGAAGCTGTCACCGTCTCCCGCGAGGATGCCCCCGGCTGTTACGACCTGACGGTCGCCTGCCTCGCCGACCCCTCTTCCCACGCCGACTCATGAGCCGCATAGAGAACGGCGCGCCCGGCATATCCGGATGAAGCACCCCCAGGAAGGAATACCCCCCATGTGCCGCAGCCCCCATGATCACGCCCACTCCCACGAGTCACCGGAAGGTACGGCCGCGTTCGCGGACCTGTCCGTGCCGGAGCGCGAGCTGTCCCCCAGCGACGTGAGCCGACGCCGCTTTCTGTTGAACAGCGGGCTGCTCGGCGCCGCCGCCGTCGGCGTGACCGCCCTGGGCGGGCTGGCCGCCGCGCGTCCCGCGTCCGCTGCCACCCGCGGCTCTCGCACCTACGCGTGGCTCGCCGGTGATCACCACGTCCACACGCAGTACAGCTATGACGGCATGTACACCATCGAGCAGCAGGCCGCCGGAGCGATCAAGCACGGCCGTGTGGACTGGCTCGTCATCACCGACCACGGGCACGCCGCGCACGAGAAGTTCGCGGTCGAGTCAACCTACGCCGACATCGTCGCGTCCCGCGCCAGGCATCCGAGACTGCTGCTGTGGCAGGGCCTGGAGTGGAACGTCCCCGGCGGCGAGCACGCCACGGTGTTCTTCGACGGCGCTCGCGACGAGGTCCAGCTGTTGCGCTCGTTCGAGCGGCTCTTCGACTCGAGGATCAACGGCACCGGCGCGGGCACCCCGGAGAACGAGGCGAAGGCCCTGGAGGCGCTCGGCTGGCTCGACACCGCCCTGCGCACAGGTTCGGCGAACTCCGCGCTGTTCCTGCTCAACCACGTGATGCGGCGCGGCCGGTACTCCCCGCGCGAAATCCGGGCCTACCGCGACGCGGCCCCGCACATCGCGGTCGGCATGGAGGGCGCGCCCGGCGCCCAGAACGAGCCCCGGGCCCGCGGTGACTTCAACAACACCCCGGACCCGGCCTCCTGGCCCGGCTGGCGGCCGGAGCACTACCCGACCTACGGCGGCTTCGACTCGATGACCGGAATCCTGGGCGGCATGTGGGACTCGATGCTCGCTGAGGGCAAGGGCTGGTGGATCACCACCAACTCCGACGGCCACTTCTACAACAACGACACGATCATCGAGCCCGAGCGCCCCGGCGACTGGTACGACCTGCACGGCAAGTACCCGGACCCGATCGACGGCGGCGTCCCGCTGCGGCACGCCGACTTCTGGCCCGGCCAGTTCAGCCGGACCGTCGTCGGAGCGACCTCACGCAGCTACGGCGCGGTCATGGAGGCCATCAAGTCCGGCCGTGTCTGGGTGTCGATGGGTGGCCTCATCGACAACCTGTACGTCGACGCGCACGCGCCCGGGAACGCCCCGGCCACCCTCGGCGGCCGGTTGTCGGTGCGACGTGGCGACGACGTCACCGTCACCATCTCCGTCCGCCTCGCCGGGCGCCCCAACGCCAACGACGACGTGCCCAAGCTGGCCCGCCTGGACCTGATCCGAGGCGCGATCACGGGCCCTGCCGCCGACCCCGACACCTTCACCGCCCCGGACGTGAGCGTCGTCGAGTCGTTCACGCCGAAGGGCAACGGCCGGGTCGCCCATTTCCATTACAAGTTCCGTGACGTCCGCGAACCGTTCTACTTCCGGCTGCGCGGCACAGACGGCAAGCGCAGCGCGGCCGGCGGCCTCGAGCCGGCCGCTGACACGGGCCGCAACGAGAACCCCTGGAACGACCTCTGGTTCTACGCCAACCCGATCTTCGTGGGGGTGTCCTGACCGGTCCCGCGGTCCATGGGAGGTTCCAGCACCCGGCCCGCGTATCGGGAGCCGGATGGCGGGTGCTGGACCCCGCTCGCGCCCATGCCTGGTGGTTGACCGAACTCGCTCGCGAGCTGGCCATGAACGAACCGACGGTTCCCATCCAGTTGCGAGATCGGTGAGCTCCGCGATACGCAGGCGCGCCTGGTCACCGTGCCTCCCGCCATCCGAACGGAGCCTGCGCGCGGCACCTGGCCTGTCAGCTCCGCGGCTCCGGGACGCAGAGGTTGCGGAGCTCGCCGATGCCTTCGATGGTCGTCACCAGAGTCTGGCCTGGCTTGAGGTAGACCTTCGGGTCTCGGCCGTCACCGACTCCGCCGGGCGTGCCGGTGGCGATCAGGTCGCCGGGCTTGAGCGTGATGATGTCACTGACGTAGGACAGGATGTCGGCGATCCCGAACAGCAGGTCCGAGGTGCGGGAGCGCTGCATCACTTCGCCGTCGACCTCGCAGCGGATCTCCAGGTCCGGCTCGCCGCCGCCGAGTTCGTCGGGAGTCACCAGGACGGGGCCCACTGGTGTGGTGGCCTCGAAGGTCTTGCCGGACAGGAACTCTCGGGTGCGTCGCTGGTAGTCGCGAACGGTCACGTCGTTGATGACGGTGTAGCCGGCCACGTAGTCGAGTGCCTTCTGCCGGGGTACGTGCCGCGCCGTACGGCCCACCACGAAGCCGAGCTCGGCCTCCCAGTCGACACGGTCGCTGACCATGGGCAGCGTGATCGGGTCCCGGGCGCCGATGAGGGCGCCGTCGTACTTGGCGAAGAGGGTGGGATAGGCGGGCACGTCGCGCCCCATCTCGAGGATGTGTGACTGGTAGTTCAGCCCCAAGCAGATGATCTTGTTGGGGTGGGGGACCAGCGGCGCCGTCGACGCCCCGGCGGCCGGGACGCGGACGCTTCCGCCCTGACCGTCGTCGCCCGAGGCCAGCAGGGCGCCCACGTCGGAGTGGTCGAGAAGGACGTAGTCATCTCCTTCCAGCCGTGCGGCGCGGGTGCCGTCCTGATGGCGAATGGTAGCGAGTCTCACGAGATGCACTCCCTTGTCGGCAAAGAGAACCCCATCGTATCCTTGTATCGAAATACAGGATATACATCCTGCAAAACAAGACTCTTGGAGGAAGAGATGGCGATCGCCGAGCTCGGCCACACGGGGCTGTGGGTGTGGGACCTGCCGCTCATGCGTGACTTCTACGAGCGCATGCTCGGGCTGACGGTCACGGATGAGGACGACGATCTGGGAATCGTCTTCTTCAGCTCCCGGCCGGATGAGGAGCATCACGAGTTCGTGCTGCAGACGGGCCGGACGGCGGAGGCCGGCGCCAAGCAGCAGCACCAGATCTCCTGGCGGGTGGCGAGCCTGGACGACATCATCGCCTTCCATCACCGGTTCCGTGCGGAGGGGGTCGAGGTTCAGCAGGAGGTCACGCACGGCAACGCCTTCGGCATCTACTTCTTCGATCCGGAAGGCAACCGCAACGAGGTCTACCTGCGTATCGACCGGGACGTCCGCCAGCCGTTCCGCAAGACGCTCAATCTCGACCAGTCCCCGGAGGAGATCTACGCCGAGGCCGAGCGGCTGCTCGCCGAGGGCGGGCCCGCCTATCGGCCTGTCCAGTAGCATTTTTCGCATGTCAGGAATCGACTCTCAGGCATCGGGATACCGCAGCCGGAACTCCACTGCTGATCGGGCGTTGGACATCTTGTTGATGTTCGACGATGACGCTCCCGTGCTGTCGGCGAGCCGCGTGGCCGAGCACCTGAACGTGGCGCGTTCCACCGCCTACCGCTACCTGCAGAGCCTGACCTCAACGGGGTTCTTGGAGGAGAACGACGGCGGGTCGGGTTTCCGGCTCGGCCCCCGCGTCCTCGACCTGGCCCGCCTGGCCCGCAAAGGCATCGGCCTGTCGGATCTCGCCCGGCCGATCATGCGGGAGCTGGTTCAGGAGACCGGCTTCCCGGTCCTGCTCACCCGCCGCACCGGCTCCTCGGTGGTCTGCCTGGAACGCGAGGAGGGCGGTCAGGCTCTGCGATTGTCGTACGAGCGCGGACAGGTCCTTCCGATCAACGCCGGCGCGGCTGCGCTCTCCCTGCTCGCCTGGGCCCCCGTGGAGGTGGTCGAGGAGGTCCTGCGCCAGCCGCTCGCCCGGTTCACCGACGCGACGGTGATCGACGCCGAGCGGCTGCGTGAGCGGCTGTCGCAGATCCGGGAGCAGGGATATGCCATCTCGCGGGGCGAACTGGACCCCGACGTGCTCGGCGTCGCCGCGCCCGTGTTCGGTGAGGACGACACGCTGGTCGCCGCCGTGAGCATCGCCGCGTTGTCGCACCGTGTCAGCGACGCTCAGGCGGCCGACGTCGCGCAGTCCGTGATCCGGGCGGCGCGCGAACTCACCACCCAGGTCACCAGGCTCGAAGTCGCTACGGTCTGATCACGCCCAGGGGTCCAAGACCATGCGGCCGACGATGTCTCCGCTCTCCAACGCGGCGTGGGCTTGAGCGATCTCGGAGAGCGGTATCGTCGCGTGTATCACGGGTTTGATCAGTCCTTTGGCGAGGAGTTCCACGACGATGCGCTGATCGTCCAACCGGGAGGCGCGCACGCCTTTGACCGCGATCTCCAGCCGGATCAGGTCCAGCGCGGAGACCGGCAGCGGATCCTGCGACCAGTCCGAGGTTCCCGGCACGAAGGTTCCGCCCAGCCGGAGGGAGTCGATGCACAGGCGCTGAAGGATCGGGTTGCCGGTGAAGTCGACCGCCGCGTCCACCCCGAGATCGCCGGTGAACGCACGGACTTGGGCGGCCTGCGCCGCATCCGGCGGGAGGACGACGACATGGTCGGCCCCCATCCTGGTGAGCGCCTCCCGCTTGGTGCGTGACCGGGTGACCCCGACGACCTGGGCGCCCATGTCCTTGGCCAGTGCCATGGTCGCCGATCCCATGCCGCCCGACGTGCCAGTGATGAGCACGACGTCGTTCAGCGCGACCCGGAGGCGGTCCTTGACGATGCGGTGACTGGTGGCGTACGACCACAACGCCGCGGCGGCCGCGGCGAAGTCGACGGCGTCCGGGAGGTTTATCCAATAGTGCTCCGGCCGGGACACGTACTGGGCATGACCGCCGAACATGGTGTGTCCGGGCAGGTCGACACCGGTGGACAGGTTGCCCAGCCCTCGAATGGCGTAGGGGCAGCGCGGATTCTCCGGGTGCGGCAGGCCGGCCACCCTGTCACCCACGGCCAGGCTCATGACCTCCTCGCCCACGGCTTCGACGACGCCTGCGGCATCCCTGCCCAGTTGCATGGGGAGCGGGAACATCTTCCTGCCCAGCATGGGTGGCAGCGGGTTCTTGCCGTTCAGCCAGCCGCCCTTGCGATAGTGGACGTCCCAGAAGGACAGCGACGTGGCGACGACCCGCACCAGGACGTCGCGGGGTCCCACTTCGGGCGGAGCGTAGTTGTCGTACTTCAGCACGTTCACGTCTCCGTGCTCGAAGATGCGTACGGCTTTCATCGGGTGTTCTCCTGGTCGAGGTGGATGTGCAGCGACGCCATCAATGCGACCACACCGTGATCGGCGCCGGTCTGGGGGGAAGGACGTTGCACGCTGGACTCCTCACATGTAGTCGCTCAGCACTGCGGCCACCTGGGTGGCCTGATCGGGGGTGAAGACCGCGGCGATGTAGCGGTCGGGTTTGACCAGTACGAAGTGGCCGCGCATGTCTCCCACGGCCGATTCGAGGGCGCCGTCACAGTCGGCGATCGCCAGCCGTCCCGCGCTCGGACGGGGAAGACGGTCTCCCAGCACGACCTCGATCGGGCGGGCCCGCCATGACAGCGTGCTGTCCCAGGACGGGACGTCCACGCCCAGCAACGCCATGCCTGGGCCGAGCACGTCGTCGAGCAGGCATGGGCGCAGGCTGGGCGGGACGAGCACGCGTGGCTGGGCCAGCAACGTGCCGGTACGCGGATGCCCGGTGGCGGCCACGACTCCGGCGGTGTGCGCGGCCTGGGGGCGGAACCGCATCTGCGACAGGTACCGCCGTCCGCTGCCCGTCCGCAGCATCACGCGGATCGCGAGATCTCTGAGGAACGCGCGGGCCGTGCTGGTGGTCATGACGATGTCGCCGAGCCGCTCGGAGAAGTGCACCATCGCCGTGGCGTGGGGTCTGCGCTCGGCCTCGTAGGTGTCCAGTAGTTCCTCGCCGGCCCGGCCGTGCCAGACCTCGGCCAGCTTCCACGCCACGTTGGCGGCGTCGCGTACGCCCGAGTTCAGGCCCTGGCCGGCGAAGGGCGGCATCATGTGTGCCGCGTCTCCGAGCAGCAGGCACCTGCCCTCGCGCCAGCGGTCGGCGATCACGGCGTTGAAGGTGTAGGTGACGGCCCGTTCCACCTGCTCAGGTGCTATGTCGCGGTAGGGGGCCAGCAGCCGCTGGATGGTGGCGAAGTCGGGGGTTTCGCCGCGCGAGCCCTCCCCGGGCCGCAGCTGGAACTCGTACCGGCAGCGGCCGTCCCGGCCCGGCACGATCACGGTGGGCCGGCGAGGGTCGCCGTGGTGCATGCCGTACCGCTCATCGTGGGCGTCGCCGATCGTGTCCGTGACCAGCCACACGTCGTTGTGGCTAGTGCCGGTCATGCCGATGCCGTTCAGCTCGCGCACCGCGCTGCGCCCGCCGTCGCAACCGAGCACCCAGCTCACGGCCACCTCGCCGGAGTCCAACTGGGCGATCATCCCGTCGTGCTGCTCGTGCAGTCCGACGAGTTCGGTCGCGAAGCGCACCTCCACCTCGGGCCGGTCCTTCAGCGCCTGCAGCAGGACCCGTTCGAGCTCCGGCTGGGCGAACTGGTTCTTGAAGGAGAACCCCAGACGGTACGGGGCCGGGCCGCGCGCGTGGAACAGCGCGCGTCCGCGCCGGCCGTAGAATCGGGTGCCGGTGCCGGGCACCACGATGTCGAGCACGTCGCCCTCGATGCCGGCGCTCTGATAGGTGCGCAGGGACTCGTCATCCAGACTGATCGCCTTGGCCTCGTCGCTGGTGGCGGCGTTCCGCTCGACGAGTAGCACTGGCACGTCGCGGGCGGCGAGCAGGTTGGCCACGGTCAGGCCCACCGGCCCCCCGCCGACCACCAGAACCGGAGCGCTCACGGGTTGACCACGCCCATCCAGATGGGTTTGCTGCGGTCCCGCATGACCGCGAGGGCCTCGCCGAGGTCGGCGAGCGGGAAGCGGTGGGTGATGAGCTCGTCGGCCGTCAGTGTGCCGGCGTCGAGCAGGTCGAGGACCTGGAGGGCGTCGGTGCGGGTGCAGGAGCGGGTGCCGATGATCCGCCAGCAGTTGGCCATGATCACCCCGATGGGGATGGGCGGCGGAACGTAGTTGCCGCCCATGTGCACGAGCGTGCCGCCGGTGGCCAGGGCCGCGGTCGCCTGCCAGATTCCAGGCCCTGTCGGCAGGTAGTCGACGACGGCGTCCACCCCGGAGGGTGCGAGCTGCCGCAATGTCGCGGTCAGGTCGCCGCCTTCCTCCATGGCGACCGCCTCCGTGGGGATCGCCGACAGGCGGCGCACGGCCTCCAGCCGCTCGGCGGATCGGCCGACCAGGATGAGTCGCGACGCGCCGAACAGGTGGGCGAGCTTGATCGTGGCGGTGCCCATCGTGCCGGTGGCCGCGGTGACGACGATGGTCCCGCCGAAGAGGGGACCTGCGGTCTTGAGCGCCCGGACGGCGTTGGCCAGGTCGTGCACCTTGGCCCCGACGTCGAAGCTGACATGGTCCGGGATCGGGTCGACCAGCCAGTACGGCACGCGAATGTATTCGGCCAGACCGCCGTCGTGGTAGCGCTCGTAGAGCGGCATTGGCCCGGTGCCGAAGCCGGCGTGGCCGATCATCGCCTGCTGCGCGCACATCTGCTCCCGGTCGGTGCGGCAGTAGACGCACGACCGGCAGGTCAGGTTGGGATGGATCCGCACGCGTTCGCCCTCGGCCAGTCCTGGTACGTCCGCACCGACGGCGGCGATCGTGCCGGCGGCCTCGTGGCCGAGCGTGGTGGGCAGGTGTTTGAAAGCGCCGTGCGCCAGCAGTGTGATCATGCCGGGTGCCAGCCCGGCCGAGGCGACCTTGATCAGCACGTCGTGCGGACCCGGCTGCGGTATCTCGATCTTCTCCAGCGCCACGGTCAGGGAGTCAGGGTTGGCCCGGGCCGCCAGCATCGTCGTCATGAGTTCCTGCCTTTCTCAGCGCCTGGCCGTCTTGGCGGCCGGCGCAACCTGGGGCACCGGACGTCCGGACAGGAGCGTCAGGTGGGTGCTCTGCTCCTCGCAGACGCTGGTGAAGGCGCAGCCGAGCGGGACACGGACGAAGTCGCCGGGTTCCAGGTCGAGCGTGCCGCGCTGGGAGATGAGCGTCCGCCGCCCGCTGATCTGGTACTGGATCTCGTCCGCGGAGCGGTGCCGGTGGAAGGCCGAGCCGTCGCTCGGGGCCAGGCGGGTGCTGCCGATCCACACGTGTGCCGAGCGGTAGAGCCAGGTGGTGCCGGGATCTGGGGCGCGCAGGACCTGGATGGCTTCCTCGCCTTTGCGGTCGAGCAGCAACTGCTCGTCGGTCTGGAAGGCGGACACGTCGTGCTCCGGCCCGCCCAGGCACTCGGTGACCAGCTCGGTCACCGTCCGCGGTGCCCACCCGGGAAAGGGAGGGAAGACCGGCTCCGAACGTTTGACCGCCCACGCGGATTCCTCCGTCACCGGAGCAGGAACGTAGAACAGGATGTGGCTCTCCTGCCGCCCGTAGTTGTCGTGCGCCACCCCCACCGGGATGCGGGAGAAGTCGCCGGGTCGCTGCTCGACCGATCCGAGCTCGGTCATCAGCGTCCGCTCGCCCGCGATCTGGTAGGAGATCTCGTCGACGTCACAGTTGCGGTGGTAGAAGGGCTGGCGGAAGTCCATCTTCTGCCACTCCACCCGCAGGAAGTCGCTCTCGTACACTCCGCGCGGCGGCGCGAATCCTTCGTGGACGTACTCCTGGGGGAAGTGCACGGCCTCCAGCGGCGTCAGGTCCTGCCACAACTTCACCGGCCCGGCCGGGGGATCGGACAGCAGCAGATCCCTGCGCCGGGCAACGGTCCTGACCTCAGGGTTGTACGGCAGGCCGTCGATGACCTCGTTGACGATCATGCGGGGATCTCCTTGTCGAGGAAGGCGAACGTGCGCTCCCAGGCCACCAGAGCGGGCTGTTCCCGGTACATCTGCGGCCGGGCATCGCAGGCGAAGGCATGGCCGGCGTCGGGATAGACGTACTGGGCGAACTCGACACCGGCGGTCCGCAAGGCGGTCTGGACGGCCTCGACCTGCTCGGCCGGGATCGTCGGATCCTCCGCGCCCACGTGGAGCAGCAGCGGCGCCGTGATCGATCCGGCGCGGTCGAGCATGGCATGCGGTCCCGCCGCGATGCCGGGCCCGTAGAAGACGACGGCCGCGCCCAGGCCCGGGGTGGCGGTGGCGGCGGTGAAGGCGGCCCGCCCGCCGAAGCAGAATCCGACGATCGCCGTACGGGCGCCCGCGACCTCGAGATGATCGAGGACGGTACGCACATCGGTGATGATCTGCTCCGCTCCGATGGCGCCGATCAGCGGCATGGCCTCGGCGTGCTGGTCGTAGCGCAGTTCGCGCACGCCGTTGCGGTGGAACAGGTCGGGGGCCAGCGCGAGGAACCCGTGCTCGGCGAAGCGGCGGGCGACGTCCTGGATGTGGTCGTTCACGCCGAACGCCTCCTGAAGGACGATGACCGCGCGATCGGATGCGGTCTGGGGACGCGCGACGTAGACCCGCATCGGGCCGTCGGAGGTCTCCAGAGTGAGCCATTCAGTCACGATGAAGCATTCCCTAATCTTGGATAAAAGGACGGTAGTCCTGTACAGCGAGACGCGAAAGGTAGTCTGCGCCGGCTCTCAGCTGGCTCTCTGGCCAGCATTGCCGCCGCTTGGCGAGGGCCTCGCCCGTGTCGGAGTACACCGCGATCGGGCCGGCGGACATGGCCATCAGCTGGATGCGGCAGGCCCTGTCCAGGAGCACGGCGTGCATCACCGCCTCCTCAACGCTTCGCCCCGCGGCCACCAGGCCGTGCTTGGGCATCAACGCGGCGGGGGCCTGGCCCAGCACGCCGGCTAGCGCGCGCCCCAGCGACGGGTCCGACACCAAAGCGCCCGTGAGGCGGAAGCGGGGCACGTCATCGCCGCCGAACAGCGCGCCCTCGTGAGAGATCGGCAGCAAGGGCGCATCCAGAGCCGCGAAGGCCACCGCCGCCTGGGCGTGGGTGTGGACCACGCACTGGACATCCGGGCGAGCCCGCATGATCTGCAGATGGATGTGGCACTCCTTGTGCGGGCTTCCCCCGCCGTCGAGCACGTCAGCGTCGAAGGAGACGAGCTGGACGCGATCGTCGCGCACTTCCTCCAGCCCCCAGCCGGGCGTCTTGATCCAGATGCCCCGCCCCTCCGGGTCGCGCACGCTGGCGTGGCCCCAGACCAGATCACCCTGCCCGGCCGCGGCGAGGGCGTGGCTAGCCTGGATGACGAGGGACTTCACAGCGACTCGTAGTAGCGGGCCGCTCCCGGGTGGAGCGGGATGGGCGTGCGTCCCATGGCATGCGGGTCGAGCGGGTAGGTGACCGGGCTGCGCTCGGACGGGATGTGCGCGTACTGCTGTTCCAGCAGCTGCCGGGTCTCTCCCAGGATCCAGGCAAGAGCATGGGCGACGTCCTCGGCGAGGTCGGCGCGGGCCAGGACGAGGAAGTCGCTGAAGTCGAGGGTGCGCAACTCCGGCGCGCCGGGGAAGTAGCCGGCCGGCACCATGGCGTCCGGCCACCCGAGATCGCGCTCAAGCCCGGCGAGCACCTCCCGCTCGATGGGCAGGAAATGCATGTCGCGACCGAACTCCTGCCAGTGCGGGAGCATGATCGCCTCGTGGATGACCGCGTCCGCCCGTCCTGCCAGCACATGCTCGAAGGAGTCGAACGGCCGCTCGTCCTCCAGGAAGCGGCCGCCCCAGCCCGCGATGTCGGCCCCGGAACGGTCGAGCACCTCGTGAGCGGCCAGGCCCACGTGGTTGACGCCGTCATTCAGCGACGTGGCCACGCGCAGCGCGGGCTTGGCCTGGCGCAACTCCTCGAAGGAGGTGACCCCCACAGACCTGCGCACTGCCACGACGAGCCGATCCCGCTGCGGGATGGCCGCTATCGCCCGCAGGTCAGGGAAGGACTGTCCGCGATACGGTCCGCGGCCGTCGAGTGCCGCTGTCACGAACGCGGCCGGCGTCGCCAGCGCGAGATCGACCCGCTCCTCACCCACCGCCCGCACATTGTCGGTGAACCCCCGCCCGTTCCAGATCGCAACCCTGGTCCCCGAGGCACTCCGGTCGGTGAGTTCCTGGGAGATCCACCCGCAGACCCGGTGGAGGTTCTGCATGCCCCAGTCGCCCTGCAGATGCAGCGTCAGGGAGCGATTGATGCGGGGCTCTTGCCTCATGAGGCCTCCAGGTGAGACTGTCCTGATAACGGGGACGTGTCTCGCACATTACAGGACACTTCTCTGGCAAGTGAAGGGCGACAGCCCTCGCCTCCGAAAACTCACTACCCCGTTCAACTCTTCTTCTGGAGCGTTCCCGTGGTCTGCTTGGCGCTCGACCCCTCCATGGCTCAGCCACCCGCGTGGCGGGCTAGGCGGTGATGTTGTGTGCGTGAATGAGCCGCATCGCCTCATCGCGGTCGCGCCGTTCCAGCGCGTCGATGAGGTCGGCGTGCAGCGCGTGCCGCTGCTTAATGTAGTCCGCCAGCGGCTGCTCGCCGCTGGGCAGCACGGACAGCGTGTGCGATTCGATCAACTCGAGCAGGCTGATGTAGAGCGAGCGCAGGAGCGGGTTGGGGCTGATCCCGGCGATCGCGGCGTGCAGCTCCCAGTTCGCGTGCACGAACGCCACCGCGTCGCCGTCCGCGGCGGTTTCGGCCATCACGCCGAGCCGTTCGCGCAGGCGGGCGATGTCGGCGGGGGAGGCGTGCCACAGGGCGTCCTCGATCAGCAGCGGGTCGAGCGCGTCGCGTATGCGGACGGCGTCGGCGACGTCGGTCTGCTGCGCGTCCAGGGCCAGGACCGAGTTTCCCAGACGGACCATGGGCGACTGCTCGGCGGCGAACAGCCCTCCGCCCGGCCCCGGCCGCACCGTCACCAGCCCGCGGGCCTGGAGTATCCGCAGCGTCTCGTTGAAGGTGCCCACCGACACGCCGCACCGGACGCGCAGCTCTTCTCTGGTGCCGAGCCGCGCTCCCGGCTCGCACGCCGCGACCAGCGCGGCGATGCTTTCGGCGGCCTGCTGGGCTCTGCGCAGCGCGGGCTTGTCCCAGTCCCCGCGCCGCAGCGCCGGATCGTCCCTGACCACGAGATCTCCTCTCAATTCTGCATGAACAATACCGTCTACGCCCCCTTGACGGCCCGTAGACGCAGGTGCAATATGCACATAATCATCATGAACTATTGGAGCGGATATGGTGACTGACCAGGAATTCCGCGACCTGATGGCAGGGGTTTGCGCCCCGGTGACGATCGTGACGGCCGCTGCCCAGGACGGGACGCCGCACGGGACGACCGTGAGCGCGTTCGCCTCGTTGTCGCTCCGACCGCCGATGGTGACGGTCGCCCTCGATCGCTCCTCCACGGTGCTCGGCCTGATCCTGGCTGCCGGGCGCTTCGGAGTGAACGTGCTCGGCCGAGCCCAGGACGACCTGGCCCTGACTTTCGCCCGGCGCGGCGCTGACCGGTTCGCTGGCGTGCCGTGGCATGTCGACCACGGTCTGCCGTGCCTGGAGGAGGCGCCGAGCTGGTTGGTGTGCCGGCTCGCGCAGACCGTTGAGGGTGGCGACCACCTGCTGCTGCTCGGCATGGTCACCCACGCTCGCACGGTCACCGCCGCGCCGCTGGTGTACGGCCATCGCACGTTCGGAACCCATTCCAGCTTCGCCCGCCGCCCCCGGCGGGCCATTTCCGATCACGTGGACGCTTTGAGGAGATGACGATGACGACCACTGACGACCTGGTAGCGCGCGCCGAAGCGCTGCTGCCGCTGCTGCGCGAGCAGGCGGACAAGACCGAGGAGGACCGGCGGGTCCCCGACGAGGTGATCGACGCGCTTACCGCGGCCGGCCTGTTCCGGATCTCGGTACCCAAGCGGTACGGCGGACTCGGCACCGACATGCGCACCATGCTGGAGGTCTCGGCGAAGCTCGCCGAGGGCGACGGATCCACCGCGTGGGTCGTCACGCTGATCAACGTCTGCAACTGGCTGACCTCGCTGTTTCCCGCCCAGGCCCAGCAGGAGGTCTTCGCCGACCCCGCGGTCAGGGTGTCCGGCGTCCTCAACCCCTCCTCCAGCGCCCGCAAGGTCGTGGGCGGCTGGCAGGTGTCGGGCCGCTGGTACTACAACTCCGGCTCCTGGCACGCCACCTGGGCCGTGCTCGGCGTCCCGCTCACCGACGACAGCGGCGAGGTGATCGACCAGGCGCTGGCCCTCATCCCCAAGGAAGATCTCGAGATCGAGGACGTGTGGTTCGTCGCGGGCATGCGCGGCACCGGCAGCAACTGCCTGGTCGCGGAGAACGTCTTCGTGCCCGAGCATCGGGTGCTGTCGGTTCCCTCGGCCATCGAAGGTGGCTACGGCACCGAGCACACTGACGAGGTCCTCTGCCGGGCGGCGTTCGTGCCGGTGCTGGCGCTTGTGCTGGCGGCGCCGCAGATCGGGCTCGGCAGGGCCGCGCTGCGCTACGTCACCGAACGCGCCGACCGCAAGCCCATCTCCTACACCTTCTTCGAGACCCAGGCCGAATCGACCGCCTTCCAGCTGCAGATCGCCGAGGCGGCCAACCGCATCGACACCGCCTACCTGCACGCGGTGCGCGCCGCAACTGACATCGACTCCTTCGCCGAGCGCGACGAATATCCGCCGCCCCTGCTCAGGGCGCGCGTGCGCGCCGATACCGGCGTCGCCGTGCAGAACGTGCTCGCCGCCATCCAGATCCTGCTCGACGCGCACGGCGCGGGAAGCTTCGCCGAGGTCAACCCGCTGCAGCGGATCTGGCGCGACGCCAACGTGGCCGGCCGGCACGCCGTCGCCGTCCCCCAGATCGGCTTCGAGGTGTACGGCAAGGCACTGCTCGGCGTCGAGGAGCAGATCACCCCGCTCATCTAGGAGACTTCGTGAGAATCGCCAACCTGTCCGGTCGGCTCGTCCTGATCCATCACCACAAAGCCATCGACGTCGCCGAAGCCAGCGCAGGACTGTTCGCGCCAGACCCGCAGGCCGTCTACGACCGCTGGCAGGAGTTCACCGCCTGGGCGTCGGCGGTCGAGCTGCCCGGCGGCGCCGCCTTCGACGAACGAGACCTCGGCGCACCCGTCCCCGCGCCGCGCCAGGTGTTCGCCATCGGGCTCAACTACCGCGAGCACGCCGCGGAGTCCGGCTTCGCCGTCCCCGACACGCTGCCGCCCGTCTTCACCAAGTTCGCCACCGCCATCACCGGACCTGTCACTGAGGTGGCCCTGCCGCCCGGCGGGCACACCGACTGGGAAGTGGAACTGGTCGCCGTCATCGGCAAGCGCGCCCACCACGCGCAACCGTCCTGGGAGTACGTGGCCGGACTCACCGCGGGACAGGACCTGTCCGAGCGCATCACCCAGCTGGCCGGACCCGCACCACAGTTCGGCCTGGGCAAATCCTTTCCCGGGTTCGCGCCCCTGGGACCGTTCCTGGTGAGCCCCGACGAATTCGGCAACCCGGACGACCTGGAGCTGGGCTGCTCGATCAACGGCGAGGAGATGCAGAAAGGCCGCACCCGGGACCTGATCTTCTCCATCCCCACCCTGATCGCCAAGCTGTCTAGGGTGCTGCCGCTGCTGCCCGGCGACGTCATCTTCACCGGCACACCGGCCGGGGTCGGCATCGGCCGAGACCAGCAGCGCTGGCTCGCGCCCGGCGACGAGCTCGTCTCCTACGTGGAGGGCATCGGCGAGCTCCGCCAGACCTTCGTCGAAGGAGCCAACTGATGTCCCTGCATCGCCTCAGCTCGATCACCATGGGCGTCCCCAACACCGCCGAGACCAGCGCCTACTACGTCGACTTCGGCCTGAAGCCCGAACACGACGGCTGGTTCTCCACGCGGGACGGCGGCCGCCAGCTGCACATCGTCCACGCACCGACCCGCCGCCTGGTCGAGATCGTCGTCGCTGTCGACCACCCAGACGACCTGGCCGCCGCCGCCTCCCGCCTGAAGGTGCCCGTCGACGGCGACACCCTCACCGCCCACGAGCCGGTCACCGGAATGCGCGCCGTACTCCGGGTCGAACCGCGGATCGAACAGAAGGCGGTGCCGGCCACCCCGTACAACGGGCCCGGCCGCTACGAGAGAACCGGCACGCGCGCGCCCGGCGTCCTGCGCGAAGGACCGATCCGGCCCCGCAAACTCGGACATGCCGTGCTCGCCACCACCGACCTGGCCGTGACCAGCGCCTTCTTCATGGACGGGCTCGGCTTCAAGGCCAGCGACTTCATCAAGGACGCCGGGGCGTTCCTGCGCTGCTCGACCGACCACCACAACATCCTGGTGCTGCGGGCCCCCGTCACCTTCCTGCACCACACCTCCTGGCAGGTCGACGACGTCGACGAGATCGGCCGGGGCGCCTTCGCCATGCTGGAGGACCACCCCGAGCGGCACGTCTGGGGCCTGGGCCGGCACCACGCCGGATCCAACTTCTTCTGGTACCTCAAAGACCCCGCAGGCAACTTCAGCGAGTACTACTCCGACATGGACTGCGTCATCGATGACCAGCTCTGGACCCCGGAAACCCTCGAAGGCGCCAAAGGCCTGTTCAACTGGGGACCCCCTCCGCCGCCGAGCTTCCTGCACCCCGAAGACCTCGCCGCGCTCATGATCGGTGCGCACAGCCCTCGATAGGAACGCCATGCCCCGCAAGGAACCGACCCTTGCCGAGATCGAGCCGACGATCCGGCAGATGCTGCTCGAGGAGGAACTGGCCACGTTGGCCACCATCTCCGCCGACGGCTGGCCTTCCGCCTCCACCATGCACATCGCCGCCGACGGATTGTCCGTCTACATGCAGTGCTTCACCCGCAAGGCGCGAAAATTCCGGCAGATGCGGGAGGACCCGCGCGTCTCCTACGCCGTCAGCGTGATCCCCAGCGGCGGATACTACGAACGGTTCAAGACCCGTTCCCTCCAGGTCAAGGGCCGAGCCCGGCTGGTGACCAGCGCCGATGAGATCGCTCACGCCGCCGAGCTGAGCAAGCAGCAGTTCGACTGGGCCAAGGACTCCTCACAGTTCGACAAGCTCAAAACGCCCGACCAGGACGCCCAGCAGGCGTTCTTCCGCATCGACCCTGTCGAAGGGCTGTGGGGCGACAACAGCGTGGGCCTGATGTGGCGCGTCCTGCTCGACTTCGCCCCTGACGGGAGCCGAATCGAGGCCATGCGCCCGGTCATCGAGAAGAGGACGACGCCATGACGTACCTGGCTCTGGGCGCCCTGGTCATGCTGGTCTGCGGTGGACTGTGGGCAGGCGTCGTCCTGGCAGTCGCCGTAGAACGCGTGGCCATCTGGGGCAGAATGTCGCTCGATCAGTACGCTGTGGACTTCCGGCGCTCAATCTACCGGCTGGACCCAATGCAGCCGATCATGGCTGTGGCCGCGTGCGCCGGGGCGGTGCTCTTCGCGCTGCAGAGCAGTGGAAACCCCCGGGTCCTCGCCTGGACCGGCACCGGATTGATCGCTCTCGTGATCGTCACCTCGACAACGATCGCCGAACCGGTGAACTCGAAGTTCCGCCGACTGCCCGAAGGAACAGTGCCAGAAGGAGCCGCTCACTATCGCCGCAAGTGGCGGCGTTTCCATCTCTTCCGTACGGCGATCACGCTGGCCGCCTTCGCCTGCCTCGCGATGGCCACCGTGCTGTAGCGCGATCTGGCGCTCCTTCACATGAGTACGGGTCACCTCCCGCCGGGTGGGCCGGTTCGTGGAAACTCCCTGTCTCGGCTGAGAGACGAGCATGTGTCTCGGCGGGCCTGGCACGGCAGGGTGGCACGCGTGAGTGCCCCCATCGTCGCCGCCAGCTTCCTCCTGGGACGCCAAGCCCACGAAGCGCTCGACGGAGGCTTCGTGGGGAAGATCGTCCTACTGCCGTGAGCTCTGCGCGACCTCCGGCTCGGGACACGCTCTCGCCTGTGTCGCGTGGCCCCCATGTACCGCGCAGAACCTGCCGAGTCGGCCTGGGCGCGCGCGTACGCCTTCTTCGACCGGCCACCTACCAGAAGGGAGCTTGCCCCACACCTGCGTCCTCTCGCGGGGGCGACGGCCGTGACCTGTAACGGTCGGCCATCGAGGACATACACGCGCGCACTTCATGTCGCGCCATCGTGCTTTCTCGCACATTCCTCTATCGGTGTATCGCATATCGCGAAGGAATCGCATATGTCTGTTAGTGATGCCCGCACACCTGGCCGGCACACCGTTCTCGCCCTCGCCGCCGTCATCCTCTTCATCGATGGATACGACCTCTTCACCCTGGGGACCGTCGGGCCCACGCTCCTCCAGCAGCACATCTGGGATGCCACTCCGGCCACCCTCGGCATGCTCGGCAGCGCCACCGCCCTGGGCATGCCGGTCGGATCGATGCTCGCCGGATGGGCGGGCGACCGCTACGGACGGCGTCTGCCGCTCACCCTGTTCCTCGCCCTGATCTCGGCCGCAATGCTGCTTGCCGCCGTGGCGCCCAATCTCGGCGTCTTCGCCGTGGCCAGAGCGCTCACCGGCGTCGGCGTCGGTGCCCTCGCACCGCTCGTCAGCGCGCTGGTCGCCGACAACGCTCCACCGAAGAGGCGAACCCTGCACATCACCGCCGCCTTGGCCGCCATCGGTGTCGGCGGCGCGGCATCATCCCTCCTGGGTCGGCTCCTGCTCCCGGAGATGCCGTTCCAGTCGGTGTTCGCGGTCGGCGCACTCCCGTTGCTCCTGCTGCCGATCGTCTGGCGACTGCTGTCCCACGCCTCGGGTGCGGTCGAGGTGGGCCACGTCGAGCGGGCTCGGCTCCTCGAGCTCTTCTCCTCAGGACGGCGGCGGGCCACAGTGGTTCTCTGGCTGGCTGCGTTCATGTCCTTCGTGCTCATCTACAGCACCAGCACCTGGCTGCCGTCGGTGATGATGCGCTCGGGGTACGACCTGAGCTCGGCGCTGGAATTCTCTATCGCCTTCACCTTCGGCGGCGCCATCGGCACCACGAGCCTGTCCCTTCTCGGCGACCGGGGCCACCTGCGCGCCATCACGCTGGGCGGGTTCCTGGTGGGCGCCGCAGCGCTCCTGATGTTGAGCACCCAGCAACCACGGCCGCTGATCCTGCTGCTGTCGGCGCTGGCCGGAGTCGGCTCGCTTGGCACGCAGGGTCTTGTGATCGCCTGCAAGGCTCATCATTACCCGCCCGCGCTACGCGCTACCGGCATGGGCTTCGGCCTGGGAGTGGGCCGCATCGGCGCCATCGTGGGGCCGTCGTACCTGGCGGCGGTGACCGTGCTGGTCGCCTCGCCCAAAGCTGGCTTCTACGCCTTCATGATCCCGGCCGTGTTGGGCGCTCTGGCCATCGCTCTGCTGCCGCGGGAACGCACAGTCGAACATTCGCAGAGAGTCTCGATGCCTGAACCACGGCCCGAAGTTCTGTGACCGCTCCTCTCCGATGGGGCGCTGCCGCCACCGATCCTGCGACGACCGCGGCAGCGTCCTCTACTCCGACGACTGCGCGCCGCTCTCTGTGGACAGCCGCTCCAATAGGTCCTGCCATCTTGACCGCTCGGCGCCCCGGGACGCAGTGACCTCTGCCGCGCCCTCGCCGCTGGCCGACATCGGCGTACGGAGACCGCGTCCTGGAACCGGAGCCATGAGCGCCACATGGGACGGTACGGTCTTCGGCTCTGTCTCTCTTTCGGTGGTGACGGAGAGTTAGGCCAAGAGGATGCGGTGGCGGAGCAGCGTGAACCCGGCTCGGCCGTGCATCTGGCGCATGATGCGCTTGGTCTTGGTGTTCACGCCCTCGGTGCCGGCGTTATGGAACGGCAAGGTGACGGCCGCGCGGACGGCGTCGCGGTCCTGGTCGAGGCCACGGATGAAGGCGTGCAGATGAGGCAGATCGGCGGCGCGGGCGGTGGTGATCCAGGCGTCGAGGCGGTCGGCGTTGCCCTCGCGTGGCCGGAGCAGGTCGGCGAAGCCGCGGACAAGCCCGGCCAGGTCGATCATCTCGGGGCAGGCTGCGGTGAGGTCGTCCAGCAGGCGGCGGTGCTCGTCTTTGAGGTCGTCGGGCCGAGTCAGTAGAAGCCGGGCGAGGCGGCGAGGGGAGACGGGCAGTTGGTCGGCTTCGACCCGGCCTTGGGTGATGTAGCGGTAGAGGAGGTTGAAGCTGCCCTGGTAGCCGAGGGCTTTGATCTCCTTGAACAGGTGCAGGACGGGAACGGCAGGGTCGTCGGATCGGCGGCGTCGAAGGTGGTCGCGGTAGGGGTCGACGAGGGTGGGCCGGTATTGCGGTGCGCGTTGCAGGCGTTCGGGTTCGGGCACACGCGCGTAGCGTTTGACGGTGTTGAGGGCCAGGTTCAGCCGGCGCGCGCACTCCAGCAGGCCGACGCCCTTGCCCAGGAGGTCGTGGATCTGGTGCCAGCGGTCGCGGGTGGTCTGTGCGCGCTTGCCGTCCTGCAGGGGTGGTCCGGCCTTGGCCCAGCAGGCGCTGTGTCCGGCGACTTCCTTGGTGACGGCCTCGCCGAAGTTGTGCCACAGGTGCCACCGATCAGCGACTTGGATGGCGTCCGGCAGCGCGCGGCGGACCGCTTCGGCGTAGGCGCCGGAGCCGTCCCTGCACACGACCCGCGCCCCGGGATGGGCGCGCAGCCAGGCCTCCAGCCCATCGGCGGTGCGGCCGGGTAGGACGTCGATGCGCTCGCGGGTCTCGGCGTCGATCAGTACCGTGGCGTAGCGGTGACGTCGGCGCAGCGCGAAGTCGTCCACCCCCAGCACCCGAGGGACCCTCAGTTGCGGCAGGGACAGGCGCAACAGGATGCGCAGGGCGGTATGCCGGGACAGGCGCACGGCCAGAGCGGACAAGACTCGCATGCCGGCGCGTCCGGCCAGTTCGTGGACCACCACGCCGATGTGTGAGGCCAGGCGGGGTGTGCGCCGCTGGTAGCGCTCCAGCAGGCCGGGAAGTTGTTCGCGGAAGGTCTGGCGGCACCCGCGCGTCGGGCAGATCAGCCGGCGAACCCGCACCACCACCAGTACGCGACGGGCATCGACCGGAATATCTGCCACGCTCCGCTCGTGATAGCCATGCACGCGCGCCGTCTCCACCCCGCAGTCCGGACAGACGGCCGATCCATCCGGGGTTCGTGCCCGTACCCGGATCTGCTTGCCCTCGTCCGCCACGTCCTCCACCACCAGCGGCGATAACCCCGAAAACACCGTGCCTAGAAGCTCATCGACACCATGCACAGCTCAGCGTGACGCTATGAGACGCACCGTTACCACCGAATCTGAGACAGAGCCGATCACTGGACAGACCCGCCCAGGTCACCGGTGATCTCGCAGCGCAGCGGTAAGACGTCGGTCGTCATGTCACAGGTTTTCGATGTAGCCAGCCGCGATCTCGTCCGGCGGGTTGGTGTACAGGCGTAGGTAGCGGTCGTTGGCGTGGCCGAGGCGGGGTTCGAGTTCGGTGCGGTTGTGGCCGGAAGCTTGGGAGAGCCGGTAGGCGAAGGTGTGGCGGCGTCGTGCGGGCGCAGGGTGCCGAGCCCGCGCTCGGCGTCGGGCATCTGGGCGTCGTGCAGGCGGCCGAAGCCGCCGACAGAAACAGCGCGGCCGGGGTGGTGCTGGCGGCGGCGTCGCCGGGCGCTCGTGGTCGGCCTGGACCTGCCTGGCCTGGCGCAGCCGGTCGGCCTTGCTGGGACTACAGCGAGGCCCTGAAGAAGGGCACCCGCACGATGGAGGTGCAGCGCCAGTACACCGGCACAGCAGGCAGGATCGAGAACTCGCTGGTCGCCGTCTACCTTGTCTACGCGACCGCGATCGGGCACGCAGCGATCGACGGGGAGCCGTACATTCCGCGTTCGTGGACCGAGGACCCGGACCGCTGCCGGGTGGCCGGGGCACCCGACCGCGTGGCGTTCGCCACCAAGCCGGCCCTGGCCACCGCGATGATCAGCCGGACTGTGGACGCCGGCGTCCGTGCACACTGGATCGCTGGCGACGAGGTCGACGGCGCTAACCCTCACCTGCGCGCCGCGCGCGAAGCCCGCCGGACCGGCTACGTCCTCGCTGTCGCATGCGACTCAACCGCCGAGGGCTGCCGCGATGCGGTCGAGGTCGGCGAGGAGGGCGGCCAGGCGCGGCTGCGGGATCGCGTCCACCATATGCCGTTCGATGTCATAGACGGCGGATCGGGCCGCGTCGAGACGCCTGCGGCCTTCCGCGGCGAGGTGTGCGGGAAGGGCGCGGCCGTGGTCGGTGGTGGCGGGCCGGGAGATCAGGTCCGCGTCCTGGAGGCCGCGCAGGACGAAGTTCATGGATTGCCGTGTGACGAACGTGCCGCGAGCGAGTTCGGCGTTGGACAGGCCGGGCTGCTGGTCGAGGAGTTCGAGGCATGCGTACTGCGGCACCGTCATGCCGTGCTGGCGCAGCGCTTTGTCCATGGCGCCGCCAGCGCCGCGGCGCAGCGTTTGAGGCGGTATCCCACGTGCTCGGTGACGTCCTGAGCGGGATGGGGCGGGTCTACGGGCCTCCGGGCTTCCATGTCAGGATTTTGACATAGGGGGTCGCCGCGAGTACAGTCTCTGTATGTCAAAGTCCTGACATCCAAGAATCGAGGAGAACCCATGACCGCCACCGTCGACGGCCCTGACTTCATCGCTCTGCAGGTACGCGATGTCGAGGCAGCGGCCGCCTTCTGCGAGAAGCACCTCGGACTGCGGCGGGCACCGGCCTCGCCTCCCGGCGCGGTGGTCTTCGCCACCGAGCCGATCCCGTTCGCCGTCCGCGAGCCGCTGCCCGGCGTGGATCTCGACACCGTCGGACGCCCCGGTCTCGGGGTGGCCCTGTGGTTCCGCACCGCCGACGCCCAAGAACTGTACGACCAACTCGCCACCGCCGGAGTGCCCATCATCAGCCCGCCCAAGGACAGTCCCTTCGGCCGCACGTTCACCTTCACCGGCCCCGAGGGCTATACCCTCACCGCGCACGGAGGCTGACCATGACCGGGGCGGGGTGATTTTGATTCGTGGTGCCGGTGCCCCTGATGTCTCACCACCACGAGCCACGGCTGTTGGCCGCGATCCGAAAGGTCTATCACCTGCCCGAAGCCGCGGCCGAGGGAGACCACCGCTCCATCATTGAGGGCTGGTGTCCACTGCGGTCGTGGATGCGATTCTGGCTGCGCTCGGCATCCCCGCACACGCTTGACAGTCCGCACTCCGGTTCCAATCAGCACGAATTCAAGGAGGAGCAATCATGACCACCACCACCGCCACCACGACGATCACCGTCACGGCCGACACCGATCAGGTCACCTTGGTGAACGTGTTCACCGTCACCCCGGCGCGGCAGATGGAGTTGGCCGACGCCCTGGGCGAGGCCACCCGCAAGATCTTCGTGACGCTGTCCGGATTCATCTCCGCGAACCTGCACACCAGCCTGGACGGAACCCGGGTGATCAACTACGCGCAGTGGGCCAGTGAGCAGCAGTACAAGGAAGCGCTGCAGCGAGCCGATGTCCGTGAGCATCTGGCCGAGGCAACCGCCATCGCGGACAAGTGGGATCCGAGCCTCGTACGCGTCCGGACGATCCACACCCGAAGGGCCGCAGGCGTGAACCCGCAGACGGCGACCAGCGCATCGAATTGATCCCACGATGTTCAAGACACCCCCGTTCTCGTCAGCTATCCCCTACACCATGAGCAGAACGAGGATCACTCTCGTGGCCGTGGCTGCCGGGTACCGTCCTGGCCCAGTGCGGTCCCGACGAGTGGCGGGTAGCCGTCGAGGTGTCCGCTCTGGCCATACCTGACCCCGGCGTGCCGACGACGCTCCCGAGATCCTGCTCTACACCGCTTGCTTCCGCGACATGGCGGAGATTCGCGCCGTCAGCATGCATTTGTGGCATCGTGTATGGAACGAGGTAGGCCACGGCTGACCTCGACTGACAGACCACCGTCTGTCAGTGGTGGCCACTCTCAACCGGGCACCGGATCGCTGGGATCCAGGCCGTAGTTCCAACGTCGCGGGGACAAGCAATGTGGCGCAAGAGGAGGCCTGGCGCGGCTGTCCGGCGACCGTGCTTGGCCCACACCCCGAGGGATGCTCAGCGCACTCCTTCGATGGCTGGCGGCTCTTCCCAGGGCAAGCACTGGAGCGCTTCGAGTAGTTCCGCCGGGTTCTGCAGCAGTTTGGGATTGCGCTCCAAATGGATCAATTCCCGCTGTGTCAGCTCGCGTACTACAAGGGAGTTGCCGGACTTCAGGATGATCATTGAGCCCAGCAGCACCGCTGCTCTCTGCTGACTGTCAAGGGCCTGAATCAAGGTGCTCGCGGCAGCGGCCTTCCTCTCGTCGACTTCTGCCTGAATCTTGTGGATGCCATGCAGTTCGACGGCTCGGCGAACTTCCTCGCGGATATCCTTAGCCGCGTCTGAGGTCGCGACATTTCTGCTGCGGAGAAGAAGTCTCTTGAGCCATGAACCTAGGGCGGGTGGGATAGCAATCGTTTCTTCGAGGTCGAAGGCCTCAATGAAGGCGGCGATTGCTCGTTCCACTTCCTCATGTCGGGACTCGTCCGTCAGGTATACAGTCATGGGGAAGAGGTCGGCCGTAGTCGTCGAGTTGTGCTTTAGGTGATCATGCATGGCTCGGCGTAGCTCATATTCCAGCGCAGGCCGGCGGCGCACTTTTGGTGACGGATGCGGCATTGTGACCAACGATGCTCGTTGAACAGCATATATCTGGCCGCTCTCATTAAAGAGCGCTATGAGTTCTCGCTGCTGCTGAGGTTGAAAGGTAGGAGTTACAGGCGTTCGGGGGTAGTGACGGCAGCGTTTGGCTGGTTTACGCCTGGTTGGTG
>NZ_QNFZ01001055.1 GCF_003313395.1 Nonomuraea lactucae
CGCCAGCACCGCCCAGCCGGCCGCCGTGGTGGCGGCGGCGAGCAGGGCCAGGGCGCCCAGCGTCTGGCCGTCGGGGTGGATCAGCGCCTGCCCGCGCAGCGCCTGCCAGGTCACCAGGGCGATCAGGCCCGTGTAGGCCGCGGCCGCCACGATCACCAGGCCCGCCCTGGTCCGCTCGTCGCGCAGCCGGGTGACGCGGGTCGCCAGGAACCCGAGGACCAGCGCCACGACCAGCATGACCTGCAGCCCGTGCAGCCCGACGAAATGCGGGATGCGCAGGTCGCCGCCGACCGTGCTCCAGCCGGTGAGCGGCAGCCCGGGGCCACCGTCCGGGACGCCCACGTTGTGCTGGGCGGCCAGGGGGACGGAGTGCCCGGCCGCGTCCTTGGCCGTCCACACCCCGCTGGACCTCATCGGTATGAGGAGCCCGAGGCCGATGCCGGCGACCACGAACGTCATACCCGCACGAATCGCCCAGGTGATCGCTCGATCGCCCAGCCGCTGGAAGATCAGGAGCCCGGCGAGGACGAGGTTCGCGAGCATGAGCGCCTGCACACCCACGCTGAAGATCAACTGAATGGCGTCGTTCAACGGCTCGTCCGCCTCGTTGAAGTGGCTGAACGTGCCGCGTGCAGCCTGTACCGCGATGATGCCGACGTCGAGCATGCCGGCGACGGCGAGCAGCGTCGCCACCCCCCAGGTCCATCGGCTCGCCTTGTGCGGCAGCCTCAGCAACCAGGCCAGCGTCAGGCCGTACACGATGAACGACACGGCGAACTTGACGGGCTTTCCCCAGATCGGCGCGCCGAGCAGCACCCGGTCGTCGGCCACCAGTGCCACGGCCGAGACGACCAGCAGGAGTGCCATCGAGGCGACCATCAGCAGGAGCGGGCGGTGCGGGCGGCGGACCGCCGGAGGAGCTGATTCGAGAACTGCGGACATCGGCTCGCCTTTCGGAGCGGAGCCTTGGGGCTCTCGCGCGATGAATGAACGCATCCGACGTTAGAAATCCGCTCGATCCCGCCCCAGCCTGCCGGCCTCCGAACCACCGGCGGCCAGCCGCCCCGCGGATGGTAGGGCCGGCCGTACCAGGGTGGTCTGACCTGCGACCATCCTGGTCGCTCGCCACCATGCCGTGGCCCGCCGGTGGGTGGTAGCGTCGTCCCATGACACCGGAAGACCTCGCCAACCTCGCGCACCTGCGCCGAGCACGGGATCTGATCGACCGGGATTACGCACAGCCGCTCGACGTGCCGACGATGGCCCGCCACGCGCTCATGTCGCCGGCGCACTTCTCGCGACGGTTCCGGGCGGCCTATGGCGAGACGCCTTACAGCTACCTCATGACCCGCCGGATCGAGCGGGCGATGGCGCTGCTGCGCGGGGGTATGGGCGTGACCGACACGTGCATGGCGGTCGGCTGTACCTCGCTCGGCTCGTTCAGCTCGCGGTTCACCGAGCTCGTGGGGGAGACGCCGAGCGCCTACCGGAGCCGGGAGCACAGCGCCGTGGCGGCGATGCCCGCGTGCGTGGCGAAGGTGCGCACCCGCCCGACGAGAAATCCGCCGAGCAGGATCGGAGAAGCGGGCCGTCCCGCCGCCGCCTAACGTTGGCGACATGACCATCGCACTCCAGTACTGCCACATCACCGTCAACGACCTGGACGAGTCGCTCGCCTTCTACCGCGACGCGCTCGGCCTCGAAGTGCGCAACGACGTCGCTTCCGGCGGCTTCCGCTGGGTCACCCTCGGCAGCGCGACTCAGCCGGACCTCGAAATCGTGCTCTCCGAGCCGCACGCCGGCCGTTCCCAGGCCGACGGCGACGCCCTGCAAGAACTGCTCACCAAGGGCGTCCTGCCGATGACCGTCTTCAGCACCGACGATGTCGACGCGACCTTCGAGCGGGTACGGGCATCCGGCGCCGAGGTGCTGCAGGAGCCCATCGATCAGCCCTGGGGGCCGCGCGACTGCGCGTTCCGCGACCCCTCGGGCAACATGGTGCGGATCCAGGGAGCCAAGGCGTAAACGTGCGGCCGCTGGGAGCGGACCACCGGCCTTCGAGCCGACCCGGAGGGCGCGCCGTCCGGCTGCTCGGTGACCCGCTCGTGGTGCTCAGGAGGGGGCCAAGGTCCTGCTCACGGCGAGCCGTACGACCCTGTCGAGGCCCCCGTCACCGTCGCAGGATGGAGTGAGTACAGGCGGGGGAGGTGCGCCATGCGAGTCACGGCTCAATGGATGACACTTCGCGTGCGGCGGTACCGGTTCGATCGCAACCCACTGCGCCGGCGGTCCGACCGGCTGGAGACGGTTGGCGTGCTGGTGGCCTTGGCCCTGTTCCTGCTCAGCGTCTGGCCCGCGGCCGTCGCGGGAAGGCTGGTCCACGAGGGCGGGCTGTATTCCGAACGAACCGGACCGGGCATCCGCCAGCCGACGACGGCGACGCTCGTGCGGGACGCTCCGGGCTCCGGCTCCATCGGAGAGACCCGGGCTGTGGCGCAGTGGGTCACCCCAGCGGGCCGGCTCACATCGGAGCGGGTGGCCGCACCGGCAGGGGCGAAGGCGGGCACGCCGGTGATCGTGTGGCTCGACGGTCAGGGCGAGGTGACCAGGCCGCCGACATGTCGCGCGGAAACCCTGGCCGGGGCCATCACCATGGGTGTCCTGGTCATGGCCGGCTCCGCGGCCGTACTGATCACGGGCGTCCGAGGGTTCAGGAGGCTGCTTGATCGGAGCCGCCAGGCCGCATGGGAGACCTCCTGGGTGCGAGCCTGCGATCGGTGAGGGCCATGGCCGGATCGCAGAGGGTCGGCGAGGGCGCACCTGCGCAAGGCGGGCGGGGCGGGTCAGGGTCGTGGCGGCGTCGTCAACCCGTGGCGGCGGAGGAACGCGTCGACGAGCCCGTCGGTGAATTCGGGGCCGATCGGCTCGCCGGTCACCAGCACGCGGTAGTAGAGAGGGCCCACGAGCTGGTCCGTCTCGGCTGCCATGTCGAGGTCGGCAGGGAGCTGACCCCGGTCCACGGCCCGTTCCAGTGGCAGGCGGTCGCGGCGGCGTTGCGCGTCGAGGCATCTGGACCGGAAGACCTGGGCGAACCCCTGGTCATGCTGCGCCTGGGCGATCAGCGCCTTGAAGACGGCGCCAGGTGCGGACTCGCCGAGGAAGCACGCCAGCCGGCGCAGATAGTCACGCAGGTCGAGCGCGACGTCGCCCGAATCGAGCGGCGTCAGGTCCTCGGTCGCGTCCTGGAGGAAGGTGTCCATCAGGACGTCGGTCTTGGTGTTCCACCAGCGGTAGATGGTCTGCTTGGCCACACCGGCCCGCGCGGCGACGCCTTCCATGGTGACGCCGGCGAAACCCTTCTCGACGAGCAGGTCGTCGGCCGCCTCCAGTATCGCCAGCCGGGCCTCTTCGCTGCGTCCGTGCCGGTTTCCGTGGTGACGCCGCCCCGATCCGCCGGTGCCGCTCGGCTCGGCAGCGCGTGTCACAGATGCCATCCCGCCTCCCTTTCGGAGCAATGATATTCAGCTCTAGAAATGACGCAACGTTGCGTCTACTCTAGCGCTCATGACATTCACCCACACGCTCGCCGACCCGCGAATCGTGGCGGCCCTGAGCCGCATGTTCGAGCGAGCCGAGCAGGACGAGACCACAGTCGCTCGCGTACTGCCCGGCGGGTTCGCGGCGATGTCGCCCCAAGAGCACGCGGACGCCGCGGCGGAGATCTACATGCCGATCTCCGCCGCGGGGGGAGAACTGCTCTACAACCTGGTCCGAGCCGTCCGTCCGACCACGGTCGTCGAGTTCGGCACGTCCTTCGGGATCTCCACGCTCTACCTGGCCGCAGCGGTACGGGACAACGGCGCCGGACGCGTCATCACCACGGAACTCAGCAAGGACAAGATCGCCGCGGCGCGCCGGACCTTCGCCAAGACCGGCCTGGACGACCTGATCACCGTGCTGGAGGGAGACGCCCGCGAGACCCTCCGCAGCCTCGACGGCCCTGCGGACTTCGTCCTGCTGGACGGCTGGAAGGACCTGTGCCTGCCCGTACTGCGACTTCTCCAGCCGCGCCTGCGGCCGGGCACGCTCGTCGTGGCCGACGACATCGACCTGAGCGGCCTGCGGCCGTATCTCGACTACGTACGCGACCCAGCGAACGGCTATCAGAGCGTGTCCTTCCCTGTCGAGGACGGCATGGAGATCAGTTGCCGCCTCTGAGTGACGCGGCGCGGCGGACGTGCGAGGCGCGAAAGGGCAGGTTGCGAGATGGACACTGGGGCGCGCCCAATGGGTAGTAGCTCCGGTCCCGCAGGTGTGCTCTTTCCGTACATCGACGACTCCTCACTGAGGACGTGCGTGTCGTGCTCTTCCACCTCGGCGATCTGGGCCGGGCTGCTACGGAGGCGGGGCCGCGGGGCGCGGAGACCCCGTCGGCCCCGGATGCTCGATGCAGCCCTCACGATGGAGGCGTAGGGGCGTCATGGGGACGGTGAGCGGGGGCGCCGAGCGCGGCCGGATCCGCGCGGTGGCATGCCTGGCGGTCGCCGTGCTGCTGGCGGCGGGGGCCGCCGGATGCCAGAACGAGGAGCCCAAGCCGGCCGGTCGGACAGGCTATGCCCCGGCGCCGTGTCCGGCGCCGAATGTGTCCGGCGTGTCCGCGCTCGGGCCGGAGTTCAGCTGCGGCTACTTGACCGTGCCGGAGAACCGCGCCAAGCCCGGCGGGCGCACCATCAAGATTGCGGTTGCCCGGCTCAAGGCCGCCGCGGCGCGGCCCAGGCCCGACCCGGTGGTGTGGCTGACCGGCGGTCCGGGCGGGTCCGGGCTGCTGGACGCCTTCACCGTGATCAGGCACAAGCCGGCGATCAATGCCGACCGGGACGTCGTCTTCGTCGATCAGCGTGGCACGGGGCGCTCCGATCCGCTGCTGAGCTGCCCGGAGATCGACGCGTTCACCCGCCAGGCCGTCACGCTGGTGTCCACCGATCCGGAAACCACCCGCAAGGGCGTCGAGGCGACCCGGTCGTGTCGCGCCCGGCTGGCCGGGATGGGCTATGACCTACCGGCGTACAACACCACCGAGAACGCCGCGGACATCGCCGATCTGCGCACGGCGCTGGGCATCAAGGAATGGAACGTCTACGGGGTGTCCTACGGCACCGATCTGGCCCTGCAACTGCTGCGCGACCACCCGCATGGGATCCGGAGCCTGGTCCTGGACTCCGTCGTCACCCCCGACCGCAACCTCCTGGAGGGCTTGTGGATCAACGCCGCCGACCAGTACAGGGCGATGTTCGCCGCGTGTACGGCCCAGCCGGCCTGCCAGGCGGCCTATCCCGATCTGCAGGCGGAGTTCGCCGCCACCGTGCGACGCCTGGACCGTCGACCGCTGACGGTGACTGTGCCCGGCGAGGCGGGGTCCCCGGCCACCACCGTGGTGTTCGACGGTTACCAACTGGCCAACATGGTCGTGGTGGCGGCCCTGCCACCCTGGGCGCTGACCACCGTGCCCGCCGCGGTGCACGCCCTGGCCGCCGGCAACGGCCTGCCCGCGGCCAAGACCGTCCTGGCCGGCCAGTCCCCGCCCGGCTTCGTCGGCTGGGGCCTGTTCTACGGGGTGGTCTGCCGTGAGCAGGCGGCCTTCACCGACCACGCGAAGGTGCGGGCCGCGGCCAGGGCCGCCCTGCCGGACTTCCCCGACCGGGTGCTGTCCCTGCTGCCGCAGCAGGAGTTCGTCGCCCGGATCTTCGCCGACTGCGCGGCCTGGGACGTCGGACGCGCCGCTCCCCGGGTGACGGCCCAGACCCGCAGCGGCGTACCCGCCCTGCTGATGTCGGGAACCTTCGACGGGCCCGCCGGAACGCGATGGGCCGCTGCCGCCGCCACCGGCCTGTCCCACTCTCGTACCCTGCGGTTTCCCGGACTCGGCCACTCGGTGTTCCTTCAATCCGGCTGCGCCCGAGCGATTCTGGTCGGTTTCTTCAACCAACCGTCCGGAGGCTACGACACCTCCTGCGTCGACACACTCACCGTTCCCCCCTTCGCCACCGGTTGAATCACCTGCGCCGACCGCCGGTGTCATGTGTCGGATCCTCGCGGTATGCCGAGGGTGGCGAGCAGATCTTCGTGGAACTGGATCCACAGTATGTGGCAGGAGTCTCGGTCGTGGCCGTCGACCCAGGCGCGTTGCCCCATATCCACCTTGCGCAGCGCTGAGGAGTATCGGTCGGCGTAGCCGTCGAAGCGCGCCAAGCACTCGGCGAGCTGACTGCACAGCTCCGTGAACGACCTGCCTACATTCGCCAGCGTCCGGAGCACTCGTTCGTCCCAGCGCCAGTCGGTGTGGTCGTTGAAAGCCATGGGATCGAACCTCATCGGCCGTATCTGCCAGTCGGTGCAGGCGGTGCCGAAGCGCCGGTTCAGGGGCACGAAGGCGGCGTGCACGCTGGTGACGGTGTCTCGTGTGGCCGTCCGGTCGAGTTCGTCGGCCAGTCGCCTCTCGTTCTCCACGCGGCCGGTGTCGGTCAACGACCAGCCCGAACTGCCGGCGAAGCTCGACTGGCGAACCCAACCCCTGGCCTCGAAGTCCAGCAGTGCCTCCTGGACCGTATCGACCTGAAGCCCGTAGCGGGCGGCGATGCGGGATGCCGTCGGGAAGCCCAGCACCCGGACGCCGTGAAGTGCCAGGTCCTCCGGCGCGGACAGGTTGGTCACGTCACGCACTCCCTCGGTTCTCAACGCGGCCCGTCACCCGGCCGAACCGCTGCTGCGCCGCTTGGGCGGAGGCCAGTCCCATCGCGCGGGAGATCTGCGGCCAGGACAGGCCGTGAGAGCGTGCGGTGAACATCAGTGCCGCCTCCACCTGATCCACCTCAGCCCGGGCGGCGGGCAACAGGGTCAGCGCCGCCAGCACGGTGCGCTCGTCGATGCCGGCGATGTCGGCGCGCCACAGGGCAAAGTGGATCAAGTCGGCCGCCGAAGGCGGCTGGCTGTTGTGCAGCCAGGGCGCACGGGGAAGCGTCGATGCACCTGCGTCCAACAACTGCCTGCGCGCGTCGGCCTCGCGGGCGGCCTGCCCGTGGTCAGGGTCTGTGTTCTCCATGCCGACCACCTTGAGCACTCAACGCATTGTTGTCAACAGAATGTTGATACTGATCGTTTCCAGTGGGTGGTCGGTCGCGGGCCGCGCTCGAGTTCCTATAGTGCTCCCGTGGACTCAACAGAGCACACTCTCGGAGCCAACTTGCGAGAGCGGCGCCTGCAGACCTTCGCCGGGCGGATGCCGGAGCTGGACGCGTTCAGATCGATCCTCGCCGGCACTGCGCCGCATTCCGTGCTGTTCGTGTCCGGTGCCGGCGGGGTCGGGAAGACGACTTTGCTCCAACGCCTCGCTTGCGAGGCGTTGGAAGCGGGCCGGCCAGTGGTGGAAGTCGACGGGCACGACGTCGATCCTTCCCCGGACGCCTTCACAGCAGCCGCGGACGCGGCGATGCGAGACCCCCGGGCGGTCCTGCTGATTGACACGTTCGAGCGGTTGCAGGGGTTGGAGAAGTGGTTGCGGAACCACTTCCTTCCCAGGCTGCCGGACGGGGTCGTGGTGGTGGTCGCCGGGCGGAGACCTCCACATCACACCTGGTCGACCGATCCGGCCTGGTCCAAGCTGCTCGCGCTGAGCACGATCGGAGACTTCTCGCCGGAGGAGGCCCAGTCCGTGCTGCGGGCCTGGGGCGTCCCCGACGAACTGCGAGACTCCCTCCTCGGGTTCGCCGGCGGGCATCCGCTCGCGCTGAGCCTGGCAGCGGTCGTCGCAGTCCGGGACACCACGCACAAGCGGGACTGGACACCGACGCACGACGTCATCGCCACCCTGCTCCAACATCTGGTCGGTGACATCCCGTCGCCCGAGCACCGGCTCGCCCTCGAAACGTGCGCGCACGCTCTGACCACGACGGAAGAGCTGCTGCGGACGGTGGTCGGCGAGCAAGCGCCGGAGTTGTTCCGCTGGTTACGGCAGTTGCCGTTCATCGAATCGGGCCGTAACGGTCTTTACCCACACGACGTGGTGCGGGAAGCGCTGGAGTCAGACCTGCTGTGGCGAGACCGCGAGCGGTATGGGGTGATGCACAACCGCATCAGGGAGTATCTGGAGGACCAGCTGCGTTCCGCCCCGGAGTCGGCGATCCAGCCGGTGGCACGGTCACTGACGTATCTGATGCGCAATGGACCGGTGAAGATCTCGTTCACATCGTGGCTGCCCACCGGTGAGGTGCACGAGGACAGATACCGGCCGTCCGACCGCGAGCACGTGCTGCAGATGGTGTCCGACATGGAAGGGCCGGAGTCGTCCGCCATCGCCTCGTTCTGGCTGGACCGCCAGCCTCAAGCGATGCGGCTGTACCGCGATCCGCACACCGGTTCGGCGCAGTCGTTCCTGGCGAGCCTGCACTTCACCGATCCGACTGACGAAGAGCTGTCCACCGATCCGGTCGTTGCGGCGGCGTGGCGACACGCGCGCACGAACGGGCTCGTCGGCTCCGGGGAAGTCGTCGGTGTGGCGCGGTATTTCGTCAATACGACGCATTATCAGCGTCCGCATCCGACCGTCGACATGATGCGCCTCATGATTCTCGCCGAGTGGTTCCGGACACCGCGTCTGGCTTGGTCGTTCGTCGTCCTGCGAGACCGCGCGTACTGGGAACCGGAGCTGAGCTATCTTGACCTGAACCCGCTCGGGACCGATGTCGAGGTGGGCGGCCGCGCCTACACCCTGTTCGCTCGTGACTGGCAACGGTTGCCCACGGTCGCCTGGGCAGAGTTGTTGTCCGCCCGATTGCTCTACGGACCGGACGTTCCCGTGCGGCAGAGCGGCACGCGGCACGAGCCGATAGGTCGTCCCGAATTCGACACCGCGTTGCAGGACGTTCTGCGGTTCTGGCATCGCCCCCAGGCGATGAGCGGGAATCCTCTTCTCGCCAGTCGCCTGGTGATCGGGGCCGATCTCGAACAGCGTCAGACAGCGTTGCGGCGGCGGATCAGCGGCATACTCGACCAGATGGCCGCCGATCCGCACACCGCCAGGGGCGCTGACGCTGTTCGTGCCACATTTCTCGGCCGGGAGGGGACCCAGCGCGGAGCCGCCGCCCGGCTCGGAGTCCCATTCGGCACATACCGGCGGCACCTGAAAGCCGGCCTTGAGTTCCTGTGCGACCTGCTGTGGCAGCTCGAAGCGAGTCATCCTCCACAAAGGACGGACGACTCCGGATCATAGGGCCAGGGCGACGAATTGGGTGACCTCGAGAGGGTGGAACCCGTCGTCGCTGACCAGCAACAGGACGCGCTCCCCGGACGGAAGCACGTGACCCCACGCCATCCCTTCGAGATTGTCGAGTTGCCGCAGCGGAAAGTCGTCGAAGTCGGCCACGAGCTGCTTGTCCAGCGCGGTGACATCGACACCGGCCAGCGCGTCGACGTGCTGGACGTCCATCGCCTCGCGCAGGCTCACCTCGTAGAGCCACACCTTGAAGCCGTATCCCGGCATGAACGTACGTTCCAGCACCAGGAGGCGGTCGGTGGAGTCCGGATAGGCGAGAATCGCGGCCACTCCGTGCACCGGTGCGCCGTCGACGCTCGGTTCGCGGAAAAGGGCCTCCTGCCGATATGCGTACTGGCCGAGCACCTCGCCCTGCCGGGTTTGCAGAGTGATCCGCGACAGGGCGCCTTCCGTCGTCGTCGCCAGCGGGCCGTCCTGGAGGAGTGGACCCTCCAGCGCGCTGGCGAAAAGCCTCCCGTGGGCACAGAAGGTGATCGCTTCGAGCGCGTAGTTGCGGCGGGGGCCACGCGACTGGCCAAGGCTGCGATAGTTACCAGGAAGAGGGAACGCGCCGACGTATCTGCCATCAGGTGTGGCCCGCAGCACCGAGCAGTCGACAATGGGCTCCGCGGCATCCGTGGACCCGGGCCGGCTCCCTTCCTGGCACCACCAGTACTCACCGGTGTGCGGGTCCACTCTGATGTCCTCCGGGTCCACCGCACCACCATCCGCGGCGGAGAACGGCGAGTAGCGCTCACCCTTCGGATTTCGCAAGGTGTGCACACCGGTGAGGATGACTTCCCCCGGACCCGATTCGTCAACTTCGATGGCTGCGGTGTAGAAGCGCGCCGGATGCAACTCGGAGCGATCATCGCTGATCAGCACCCACAGACCTGATCGGTCGTCGAAGTCGATTCCCGATAGTCCACCGACAGTGGTGCCCTCGAATCGCATGCGGTGGGGAAGAATCCGCTCGCCGAGGAAACGCGCCCGCGCCGCCTGGCGCCCGCGTGTCACTTGCGTCTCCGTCATGCCGGCAACGCTAGGAACCGGAGATGGTCACGTTGGATGCCAGCTGCTGCTCAGCCGATGCCTGCTGCTGCTCAGACGTGCCCCCGCGGGTGGAACTGGCAGGAACGACGGCGCCCGGCAGTGCCGGCGAACCCATGGCCATCCTGCTGCGGAGCACTGATGAGCAGCCTGGTGGCATCGGATGAGCTCCCAACCAGTCAGCTGAACCCCCTAGTTTCGCGGCGATCATCAGCTCGACGCGAAGGAGATGTTGTGCGGAGAAGACTGCTGATAGCAGTCGCGGCGCTGGTGGGCCTGCTCGGCTCGTTGGTGACAGCGGTGTTACCCGCCTACGCGGTGTACGACGGCGTGGAATCGTCGACCCTCGACGGTCAGGTGCAGTTCCGGATCAAGGGTCGCTACGCATGTGCGGGCACACTCATCGACGTACGGTGGGTCCTGACCGCCAAACACTGCGTGGAGATAAACGGAGCGACGCCTGACAACAGTGTCATCATCATCGGTTCCCGGGAACTCGATCAGGGCACGGTGCGAGGCATCGACAGATTCATCCTGCACGGCACGATGGATGCCGTGCTGCTGGAACTGGACGAGCCTGCGCCGAACCCCGAGCACGTGATCGGATACTCCCGGCAGGTGCCGGTCGTGGGCGCGAACATGGCCATCCGCGGTTGGGGATACTACAGACGCGGCAGCTTGGAGTCGTCACCGACGCTGCGGGTGGCGACCATGCGACTGGCCGACGACAACTACGATCCGGGGAACGGTGTACCAGGCACCGGGATGCTCCTGACCTCGATCGGTGCGGGAGTGACCGCACCTGGGGACTCCGGCGCCGGTGTTTACCTACTGGGCCGCATTTACGGTGTTCTGCGGGCCGGTAACGGCACGAGCAGCAGTGACGCGCTCAAGACGGCGTCGATCGCAGACTGGATTCAGCAGAATTCTGGCGTATCCCCCGAGGGTGCGCTACCTGACCTGCGGGGCGCCAATCTGAGGATCATGCCGCTCGGCGATTCCATCACGGTCGGTGTCGGCAGTTCCCACAAGGCGGGTTACCGGTTGCCGCTGTGGAACAAACTGTCCGGGAACACCGTCGACCTCGTCGGCTCGTCGCGGTCCGGTCAGGTGCCCGATCCCGACCACGAGGGGGAGAGCGGCGCGGTGATCGATCGGATCGCGGACAACGCGAAGAGATCGCTGCCCAGCCGGCCCAATGTGGTGACCCTGCACGCCGGCACCAACGACATGGACAGGCCGTTCAACCCGGACACCGCACCGGATCGGATGGCCAAGCTGATCGACCAGATCACCGAGGCCGCGCCGGACGCGACGGTGGTGGTCGCCTCGCTCGTCCCCGCCAGGAACTCCGCCACCCAGGCCAGGATCGACAGGTTCAACGGCGAGTTGCTGAAAATCGTCAACCGGCGGCAGTTGGCCGGCAAACACGTCATGCTCGTCGGCACGGAGGTCACCACCGCCGACGTACCCGACGGGCTGCACCCCAACGACACCGGGTACGCCAAGTTGGCCGACGCCTTCTACTGGGGCATCCTCAGCGCCAACGCCGCCGGTTGGATCAAGAGCCCGGTCAATCCGGGCAGCGGCACGTGCACCGACACCGCGGGCCGGTGGGTCGACCGGGGCCAGGTCGCCAGCGGGGTCGCGAGCCGGGACAAGGTCAGGTTCGCCGACATCGACGGCGACGGCCGCGACGACTACCTGGTCGTCGACGACAAGGGCGCCGTCCACGCCTACTGGAACAAGGGCGGGGACCGGCCCGACGGCAACGGCGGCACCATTCCCGGCTGGATCGACGGAGGCCGGATCGCCTCGGGAACCAGCCCCACCGACGACGAGAAGATCCAGTTCGCCGACATCAACGGAGACGGCAAGGACGACTACCTGAAGGTCAATGTCGACACCGGAGCCGTCCACGCCTGGTTCAGCGCCGGCGGCGACCGCGGCGACACCCCGGGATGGATCGACGCCGGCCAGGTCGCCTCGGGGGTCGACGCCTCCGGAATCACCCACTTCGCCGACATCGACGGCGATCGCCGCGACGATTACGCCGTGGTCGACGCGAAGTCCGGAGCGGTGCGGGTCTGGTGGAACAAGGGCGGGGACCGGCCCGACGGCGACGGCGGCACCATCCCCGGCTGGATCGACGGAGGCCAGATCGCCTCGGGAGTCAGCGACGGCCGCCGGGTCCTGTTCGCCGACGTCAACTGTGACACCAAGGACGACTACCTCGTACAGAACTCCCAGACCGGGGCCTTGCGGGCATGGCTGAGCGCCGGCGGCGACCGCGGCGACACCCCCGGCTGGATCGAACGAGGCCAGATCGCCTCCGGCGTCGGCGACCCCGACCACCTCGTCTTGGCCGACCTCGACGGTGACGGCCGCGACGACTATCTGCTCGTCGGCGACAACGGCGCCGTTCGCGCCTGGATCAACCTGGGCGGCGACCCGGCCTGACACCGGCCGAACCGGGAAGCCCCCGAATGGCCTCGCGAGGTTCGCAGTGTCACCCGGATCGCGGGCGCTACGCCCGCGATCCAGGTGACAGGCCGGCCGGGGCTTCCAGACCGATGCAGGTGGTGTGCCCGGCCCTCGACCTGGTGCGCCGTGCCCGTCGTCTCGTGCTCGTGGGTGACGAACGTGCCCGTGGCGAGGTGCTCGTGCTGCTGCGGCTCGTCCACCGCGGCGGTCGCGTCAGTCCAGCCAGGTGGACATCGCGTTGATCACTTCGCTGCCGTCCAGGTCCGCGAGGGAGAGGCCGGCCGCGGCCGCGGCGGCCGCCGAGGACTGCCAGCGGAAGCGGGGCGCGCCGGTCGTCGCCGCCTCGATGACGACTGCCGCCGCCTCCCGAGCGGATTGCGCGCTCGCCATGGCGTCACCGGTGAACCGGACGACGGAGTCCGCCAGGTCCCGGTAGGGGTCGTCAGGCTTGGAGAGCGCCGCGACGTCCGCGTTCTCGACGACGTTCGTCGCGACGAACGCCGGCTCGACCACGCTGACCACGATCCCGAATCGGGCGGCGACCGGCGCGAGGGATTGCATCAGACCTTCAAGGGCGAATTTCGAGGCGCTGAACGCATCGAAGAACGGCTGGCCCGCGACTCCGCTGATGCTGGTCACGCTGATGATTCGGCCGCCACCCGCCTCACGCATGGACGGCAGTACGTGGCGCGTGAGCGCGGCGGCTCCCAAGAGGTTGACGTCGAGCTGCCGTTGCAGAGCGGCGTCGTCGATCTGCTCCAGCGTGCCCGCGACACATCTGCCGGCGTTGTTGATGAGAATGCCGATGGGCCCCAAATCGGCGGCGACCTCGTCGAGACACCGACGGGCGGCATCCCGGTCGGTGACGTCCAGCCGCCGCACCGTCAGGTCGACACCCTGGTCGGCGGCCTCGGCCAGCAGGCCGCCGGCCCGGGTGGTGTCCCGCATCGTCGCCACGACCCGGACGCCTTCGCGGGCCAGGCCCACGGCGGTGTGCATACCGATCCCGCTGGAAGTCCCCGTCACGACCGCGACTTTCCCGTTGGCCACGTCAATCTCCTCCTTGAACCCGCCCGGACGGCGGGACGCACGGCAAACCTAGGTGGGCCGGCACGGCGCATGCTTGTACCTTGGCGTCATCCCGGTAGAAGATCAGCGACGAGGTGGGCCGAGAATCAATGAGCAGCACAGACCGGACGGGGGCCGACGGGTTGCGCGGCACGTTCTCCTTGGACGGCGCGGCCCTGGGCGGCGCGCAGCCCGTCTTCGAGGAGTTCCGGCATGGGTGGGAGACCGAGATAGGCGCGGCTTTCCCCCTGCCGACCTTCGGCTGGGCCACGACCGGTGACCTGCGGGGCAAGGTCCGGGCCTCCAAGGTGCAGGACGCGGTGATCACAGATCTCCGCGTCGGGTCGATCATCCGCACCGTGGGAGCCCATGACGACCTCAACGACCAGGTACGGATGTACGTGATGCGGCGCGGCGCCTGGAACCTGGCCCTGCCGCGCGACCGCAGCGAGATCACCGTCGCGACCGGGCAGTTCATCCTCCGGCACAACGGCCGGCCGTCGAACTTCGAGGTGGCGCCAGGCACGACGGCGAGAGTGCTGGTCCTGCCCGCCTCCCTCAGACCGCTGATCGGCGACCGGCACATCGCCGGGCCGGCCGGCTCGGCCGAGGTCCGCGTGCTCATGGCTCACGCGAACATGGTCCACGCGACGCTGAACGACCTCACCCCGGCGGGCGTGCGGGCCGCCCGCGACGCCCTGATCGAGCTGGCCAAGGGGGTGCTGAGACAGCAGGTCGACGGCGCCGAGCCGCTGCTGGCGCCCGCTCTGGCCCAGGCCGCGAAGGACCTCGCGGACAGCCACCTCGCCGATCCCGGCCTCTCTCCCACGATGCTGGCCCGCGAGCTGAATGTGTCCGTACGGACGTTGCAGCGGGCGTTCGCCTCGGCCGAGGAGTCCGTGTCCGCCTACATCCGCCGCAGGCGGCTGGAGCAGGCCCGGCTCGACCTGACCGCGCTGTCCGTCCGGCCGGTCATCACCGAACTCGCCGCCCGCTGGCAGTTCGCGGACAGCAGCCACTTCATCCGAGCCTTCAAGAGACAGTACGGTCAAACGCCCGCCGAGTACGGCCGCGCGAACCGGCAGATCGAGCGCGGCTCGTAGTAGGGGAGACTGGGGGAGCCAGGCTATTTCAGCGCCGCGGCCCCGAATGAGACGCTGAATCGCCTGCACCAGATGGTCACGCTCTTGAGCGAGGTCAGGTCCGCGTCGGCCGGGATGGCGTAGTTGGCGTTGCCCTTGTTGCCCTTGAGGTGGCCAAGTTCCAGGTGACGTCCGTCGTCGAGGTTGAACCAATTCCCGGTGACCGGCTGGTCGCTCAGCCAGACTCGCAGGTCGGGGCCGTCCGAGGTGTTGAGGTTCTCCAAGCGCAGTACGCGCGAGCCGTTCGGCAGCCTCAGCACTCTCGCGGTGCCCGTGGTCTCGTGCTCGTGGGTGACGAACGTGCCCGAGGCGAGTTGCTCGTTCTGCTTCACGGGTGCGCCGGCCGGCGGTTCGGACGGGGAGAGCGGGGCGCCCGCCTGCTCCTTCGGAGCCGACGAGACCGCGGGCGGTGGCTCGTCCACCGCGACGGTCGTGAACAGCCGCCACGGCTGGAACAGGTACATCGCGAACGCGAAGGCCACCACGCCCAGGCCGAGGACGGCCAACGTGACCGGATGCCTGAAGAGCTTCATGCTTCAAGGGCACCACGTCAGCCGCCGGTCAGCTCTTACGTAGCGGTTACGGTGCGTACCACCCTGCGTGACATCAGGGTTTCAGGTCGCCCGCCCAGATCGCGGGGGTGCGGTCGGACCAGGGGTGGGCTCGTTCCAGCTGGCCGGCGAGGCGGAAGAGGGTGTCCTCACGCCCGTACGCGGCGGCGAACTGGAATCCGATCGGCAGTCCGCTGCCCGGGTCGGTCTCTAGGGGGACGGACATGGCCGGTATCCCGGCGACGTTGCTGGGTGCGGTGAACGGGGACCATCCCAGGATCCGGTCCAGCCAGCCCAGGCCGTCCAGCGATTCGATGTCCTCGTCGTACGTGCCCAGCGGTACGGCGGGCTCCGGGGTCGTCGGGGTCAGGAGCAGGTCGTAGCGCGTGAAGCAGGCGCTCAGGCCGCGGGTCACCCGATTGCGCGCCCCGAGGGCGATGACCAGGTCGGCTCCGCTGACGCGCTGCCCGTAGGCGTAGCACGCCAGCGTCCACGGCTCGAGGGTGGTGGCGTCGATGGGACGGTCGAAGGCGGCCGCCAGGGCGTCGATCTGCACTGCGAGGTTCGCGTTCCAGATCCGGGCGTTGGCCAGGACGAACTCCTCCCAGCTGACTCCCAGGCCGACCTGGGCCTCCTCGACCTTGTGCCCGAGTTCCTCGCACAGCCGCGTGACGCGGGAGAGGGCGTCGGCCACGGCGGGCGCGGTGCGGTGTCCTCCCCAGGCGTGGGTGAGCACTCCGATCCGCAAGGTGCCGGGGTCGCGGGTGACCTCGGCGCTGTAGGGTCGCTCCGGCTCGGGGGCGTAGTAGGGGTCGCCGGGCTCCCCGCCGCTGATGTGGTCCAGCAGGGCGGCGCTGTCTCGCACCGACCGGCTGACGCCCCCTTGGACGGCCAGTCCGTGGAAGACCTCGTCGGCGTCCGGACCGAGGGAGACCCGGCCACGGGTCGGCTTCAGTCCGAACAGCCCGTTGTAGGAGGCGGGGAGCCGGATCGAGCCGGCCGCGTCCGTGGCGTGGGCCAGCGGAACGATCCCGGCCGCCACGGCGGCTGCCGCGCCGCCGCTGGAGCCGCCGGCGCTGCGGTCGGAGTCCCAGGGGTTGCGGGTGGGCCCGTACAGCACGGGTTCGGTCGTGGTGCTGGCCGCCAGCTCGGGTGTGGTCGTGCGCCCGAGCGTCACCAGTCCGGCCCGGCGGAAGCGTCGCATGAGGAAGGAGTCCGCGGCGCTGACGTTGCCCCGGGCGAGGCGGCTGCCCAATTCCATCCGCTTGCCGGCCATGGCCACCCCGATGTCCTTGATCAGGAACGGGACCCCGGCCAGTGAGCCGCCGTCCTGGCGCTCCCCGCCGGCGGGGACCTCGCGCTCCGGCTCGGCCGCCCAGGTCTCCACGACGGCGTTGACCGCCGGGTTGACCGCCTCCACCGCGCGCAGTGCCGTCGAGGACAGTTCGCGGCCGCTGATCTCGCCGCGGGCGACCAGCTGGGCCAGCCCGACGGCGTCGAATGTCACGTACTCCGAAAGCTTCATCCTCACTCCTTACTCACGATTGATGATGGTGCCGAGGCCGTCGGCCCCGACCGTGACGGAGGACTCGTCCAGCACCTCACGTCGCAGCGGCTGCGTGACGCCGTCCAGGTCCAGCACGGGGACGGCCTCCTTGTACCAGGACTCGATGACCGCGTTGCCCCAGAAGTCGCGGCGGCGGTCGTCGTGCACGTTCCAGCGGTAGGTCTCGTGGTCCGGGTCGCCGGTGTAGTAGTCGGAGGTGTATATCTCGACGCGGTGCCCGTCCGGGTCACGCAGATAGACGTAGAAGGCGTTGGAGACGCCATGCCTGCCCGGGCCGCGCTCGATGAACCCCTCCTCGTGCAGCGCGCCGAAGATGTCGGCGGTGCGCAGCACCTGGTGTGACTCGTGGGTGGCCATCCCCAGGTGATGCAGCCTCGGTCCGGCGCCCGCGGTGAAGGCGACGTCGTGGACGGTCTGCTTGCGGTACATCCAGGCGGCGTACATCTCGTGCTCGTCGCCTTCGATGGTCTCCGAGCACCCGAAGCCGAGCGAGCTGTAGTGCCGGTAGGCGGCGGGGATGTCCGGCACCACGATGTTGAAGTGGTCCAGGCGCGCGATCTCGGCGCCGCGGTGGAGGTCGTAGCGCTGGATGAGGCGTTCACCCCGCTCGATGTCGTGGAAGAACTCGACGGGGAAGCCCAGGGGGTCGACCACGCGGACCGCGTCGCCGATGCCGCGGGTCCCTCTCCCCGCCGGGACACGACGGGTGGAACGGCCGAGTGCGGTGAAGAACTCCTCCGCCCGGCCCACGTCCTCGGGGGTGCGGACCCGGTAGGCGATGTGCTGCAGGGCGGCGGTCTCGCCCTCGCGCAGCACCAGGGAGTGGTGGGTGAGCTCGTCGGTGCCACGCAGGTAGAGCGAACGCTCATCCTCGTACTGGACGAACAGGCCGAGCATGTCCACCCAGAACCACCGGGCCCTGGCCAGGTCGGTGACCACGAGCTGGGCGTAGGCGGACCGGATGACATCGGGCGGGGGGCCCGCGGGGGACATGGAACTCCTGGAACTCATGACGGCGGCTCCTCCTGGAGGGGCGTGCCCGGGCGAGGGGCGGACGGGTGGGTCAGACGCCGAATCGGGGAGTGCGCACCTCGCCCAGCGCCACGTGCACGATCTTGGATTCGGTGTAGAAGTCGATGCTGTGCGCTCCGCCCTCGCGGCCCAGGCCGCTGGCCTTCACGCCGCCGAACGGTGTGCGCAGATCGCGGACGTTGTGGGAGTTGATCCAGACCATGCCGGACTCGACGGCGTGGGCGATGCGGTGGCCGCGCTTGAGATCGCTGGTCCACACGTACGCGGCCAGGCCGTACTGGGTGGCGTTGGCCAGTTCGACCGCCTCGGCCTCGTCGTCGAAGGGGGCGACGGCCACGACGGGGCCGAAGATCTCCTCCTGGAATATCCGGGCGCCGGGCGCGACATCGGCGAAGACGGTCGGCTGGAGATAGTTGCCCTCGGGAAGCTGACCGGGTCGGGACCCGCCGGCGACCAACCGCGCCTCCTTCCGTCCTGTCTCGACGTAGTCGAGCACCCGCGCATAGTGCTCCGGGTGGACGAGGGCGCCGACTTCCGTGACCGGGTCGGCGGGCGGCCCCACCTTGACCTTTTCGGCGCGTTCGGCCAGGCGGCGGGTGAACTCCTGATACAGCGGCCGCTCGACCAGGACCCGGGAGCCGGCGGTGCAACGCTCTCCGTTGAGCGAGAACACGCCGAAGAGCACCGAGTCCAGCGCGGCCTCCACGTCCGCGTCCGCGAAGACGACGACCGGGGACTTTCCCCCCAGCTCCATGGAGAGCTTCTTGAGGTGCCGCGCCGAGCTGCGGACGATGTGGCGTCCGGTGTCGGTGGAGCCGGTGAAGGAGATGAGCGGCACGTGCGGATGGTCGACCAGCGCCTGTCCCGCCTCTTCACCGATGCCGTGGACGATGTTGACCACGCCCGCCGGCACCGCGGCCTCATCCATGATCTTCGGCCACAGGGAAGCCGACAGAGGTGTCCATTCGGCCGGCTTGATCACGACTGTGCAGCCCGCGGCGAGCGCCGGGGCCAGCTTCCAGCTCTCCAGCATGAACGGGGTGTTCCACGGTGTGATCAGGCCGGCGACTCCCACAGGGCGGCGCACCACGTAGTTGATCTGCTGGTCGCCCACCCGGTAGGCGTCCTCGCCCAGGGCCACGATGACGTCGGCGAAGTAGCGGAAGTTCTCGGCGGCACGACGGGCCTGGCCGCGGGCCTGGGTGATGGGCAGCCCGGAGTCGAAGGACTCCAACGCGGCCAGGCGCTCAGCACGGGACTCGACGGCGTCGGCGATGCGGTGCAGGATGCGGGCACGCTCACGATTGCCCAGGGCGGACCAGGCCGGGAACGCGGCCGTGGCGGCGCGCACGGCCCGATCCACCTCGTGCGCGCCGCCGGCTGCCGCGGTGGTGTAGGTGCTGTTGGAGACGGGGTCTGCCACGTCGAAGGTACGGCCGTCCGCGCTGGCGACGAGCTCGCCCGCGATCCAGTGGCGGATCTCGTCAGGCACTCCGGCCGGAGGGGGCCAGGTGGTGGACATCGGACTCCTCCTCTTCTCAGATCTGTCCGGTGAGGTCGCCGCCCTGGGCGAGCAGCGCCCGGATGCGGGTGAGACCCTTTTCGGTGGGCGGGGTCAGCGGCGGGCGGACGTGGCCGGAGGCGATGCGGCCCTGCCGGTGCAGCACCCACTTGGCGGGGGCGGGGTTGGTTTCCACGAACAGCAGGTCCACCAGCGGGTGCAGGCGGTAGTGCAGGTCGCGGGCGCCTTCGTGGTCGCCCTTGTCCCAGAGCTCGTACATCCGGGCCACGGTGCTCGGAGCCAGGTTGGCCACGGCACTGACGAACCCGGCGCCCCCGAGTGCCAGCAGCGGCAGGCAGAGCAGCTCGATCCCCGACCACACCAGCAGGTCCCGGCCGCAGGCGTGCAGCACGCGGGAGAAGTGCTCGAAGTCCTTGGTGGTCTCCTTGATGCCGACGACGTTGTCGAAGTCGCGGAAGAGCCGCTGGACGGTCTCGGGGGAGACGTCCACGGCGGTGCGCGACGGCACGTTGTAGATGACCAGCGGCAGATCGGGGAACTCCCGGGCCACGGCGGCATACCACTTGTAGAGCGCCTCCTGCGTGGGGCGCGCGTAGTACGGGGTGATGACCAGCGCGGCGTCCGCGCCCAGGTCCCGCGCCGCCGCGGTGAGCTCCAGAGTCTCCTCCAGCTTGTGCGAGCCGGTCCCGGGCAGGAAGGGGGCCCGGTCGGCGATCTCCGCGGCGGCGGTGCGCATCGCGGCGATGCGCTCGGCGACCGACTGGGCGCTCGGCTCTCCGGTCGAGCCGCCGAGCGAGATGCCGTGCGATCCGGACTCCAGCTGCCAGCGGACCAGCGCCCTGAGACTGTCGTGGTCCACTGCGCCGTCGTCGGTGAACGGGGTGACCACCGGGGCGATGGACCCCCGGATCTCGGATGGGTTGCTGCGAAATTTCATGACTTGTCTCCATCGGGTCGAGGGGCACGGCTGCTGAGCCACCGCTGGTACGGCTCGTGCCAGCGCGGGGAGAGGGGGTAGAGGCCGTCGATGCTCTGGCCGGCGAGCACCTGTTCGGTGATGAAACGCTCCTGAGTCTCCTGCTCGACGCAGTCGGCGATCAGCTCCTCGGCCATGCCGGGCGGAACGATCACCACCCCGTCGGCGTCACCGACGACGATGTCGCCGGGCTGCACCAGGGCGCCGCCGCAGGCGACCGGGACACCGGTCTCCCAGGGCAGATGACGGCGTCCGAGCACCGACGGGTGTTCGGCCGCGTAGTAGACCGGCAGGTCGAGCGCGGCGACGGCGGCGCTGTCGCGCAACCCGCCGTCGGTGACGACACCGGCCGCGCCGCGCCGTAGGGCGCGCAGTGCCAGGATGTCGCCGATGGTGCCCGCGCCGGGTTCGCCTCGTGCGTCCATCACCAGGACCTGGCCCGGCGCCAGCTCCTCCACGGCGCGCTTCTGGGCGTTCATGCCGCCGCCGTAACGGGCGAAGAGGTCCTCGCGCAGAGGCAGATAGCGCAGGGTGTGGGCGACTCCGACCATCTTGTCGGCGGGCCGGGTCGGGCGCACGCCGTCGACGCTCATGTTCGGCAGACCCCTTTTGCGGAGTTGCGCGCTGAGGGTCGCCACGGCGACCGAGCGCAGGCCGTCCTCGACGCGCTCGCCGAGCGGCGGCTGCGACCGTCCGGCATCGCCCCAGGCCGCGGCCCGCTCGGCGCCGTCCACCTGGGGCATGGCTCCCCACGGCTCCAGGTCGTGTCCTGCCTCCGTGACGGGGTTGCGCAGCCGCCCGGTGCTCAGGCCGCCGCCGGCGACCTCCACCTCGACGACGTCACCGGGAGCGACCACCGAGGCGCCGGCCGGAGTGCCGGTCAGGATCACGTCCCCAGGTTCCAGGGTCACCAGCCGGGACAGGTCCGCGATCAGGTCCGCGAAAGGGAAGAGCAGGTCCTCGGTGCTGTCCTCCTGCACCCGTTCACCGTTGACCCAGGTGCGCAGGCGCAGCGCGGCCGGGTCGAGGGAGCGGGCGTCGAGCAGCCGGGGGCCGATGGGGGTGAAGCCGTCGGCCCCCTTGGACCGGAGGTTGGAGCCGCGGTCGGCGTGGCGCAGGTCGTACACGCCGGCGTCGTTGGCCGCGGTGACCCAGCGCACATGGCTCCAGCCGCGCTCGGGAGGGACACGCCGCGCACGGCCGCCGATGACCAGGGCGATCTCTCCCTCGAACGCCATCAGTTCGCAGCCGCGCGGCCGGACGAGCGGCTGCCCCGTGCCCGCGAGCGAGGACGGCGGTTTGAGGAAGTACGAAGGATGGGAAGGCAGCCGCCCGCGTTCCCTGGCGCGGCTGGGATAGTTGAGGTGGACCGCGATGATCTTCGATGGCGGGCCGCCCAGCGGGTGTGTCATCACGAGGCCCGGTCGAGGAACGCCTGGACCTTCGCCCGGTACGGCTCGCGGTCGTAGGAGTTGACGTAGGCGCCGGCCATCCGCACCGGGTCACCGAAGAAGTAGTACTCGTACAGCGCCTGGCGGCTGGAGAAGGCGGAGACGCACGTGTCCCACACCAGCCGGAACAGCTTGACGCGCTCCTCGCCGCTCAGGGTCGCCGACTGCAGGTAGCTGTGGATGTCGCCGGCCGCCGGGCCGAAGACGTCGGCCTCGGTGGGGGTGGCCATCAGGCCGGAGGCGCCGAGTTTGCGCAGGATCTGCGGGAAGCGCTGGTAGAGCTTGGGATACAGGTTGCGGGCGGTGTTCAGCGGCACCCAGGCGGGGGTGAGCACGCCGTACTCGTTGACCTCGGCGTCCGCCTCCGCCGCGCGCAGGAAGGCCCGGAGCGTCTCCAGCGTCGAGATCACCTCGGCGACGTCCTCCTGGACGTGCTGGAACTGCTCGATGGCGATGGCCTCGGTGAGCAGCGACACCAGCCCGAGGATGTACTCGGTCTTGGCGGCGGTACGGGTGACGACCTGGTGGGTCATGTGCGCGGTGGCCGAGGTGCGGGTGTAGAAGCCGTTGCAGAGCTCCGCGTCCCCCAGGACGAAGCACCGCTCGTACGGCACGTGCACGTCGTCGAAGACGACGACCGCGTCGGACTCGTCGAAGCGGGAGCCGAGCGGGTGGTCGTGGCGCGGCCGGTCGTAGTCCAGCGGCTCACGGGCGATGTAGCGCAGGCCCTTGGCGTCGTTGGGGACGGCGAACGCGTACGAGTAGGGCTTGTCCTCGGGCGTGCCGCGCAGCACGGTCGAGGGAAAGACCAGCATCTCGTCGGCGAACGGCGCGATGGTGGCGAGCATCCGCGCGCCCCGGATCACCACCCCGTTGTCGTCCTCCTTGACGATACGGGCCGCCAGCTTCCCCCCGCCCTGCTGCGTTCCGGCCACGGCCCGGTTGACCTGCGGCGGTATCAGGGTGTGGGTGCACAGCAGGTCCTCTTCCCGGACCTTCTCGACGTAGCGGCGGATGTTCTCCCCGAAGGCGGGATCGGACTGGGCGAACCAGTCGGCCGCCGAGGCGAGCGACATCAGCGAGCTGTTCATGTAGTCGCCGGTGCGGCCGAGCATGCCCATGCTGTGGTCGGCCCACACCTTGAACGCTTCGCGGCGCTTGACCAGGTCCTGCGGGGTCCGCGGGGTGAGGAAGGCGGTGCCCACCGGTTCACCGGACGTGGGGGACGGGTGGGTCAGGACGTCTCGGTGTTCGGGCGCGTGCTGCAGGTCGTAGAGCTCGGCGTAGCTGCGGACCACGTTCCGGAAGGCGGGGTGATCCTGGATACCGCCGACCAGGGTCTCGCCCTGGATGTGCACGGTGGGACGGGAGCCGGACAGACGATCGAGGAATTCCTTGCCGGTACGGGCGGCCATGGTCGTTCTCCTTGCGGGCTGGTCAGAAGGCTTCGCGACAGGGAAGGTCGGTCGGGTACGCGGGCCGGACGGCGGCCGGACGGGGATGTCAGTTCAGGACCTCGATGCCTTCCGCGGTCTCCACGGCGGTGCCGAAACGGCTCCAGGCGTAGGTCAGGGCATCGCCGTCGCGGTGGCCGAGCCCGGTGACCCGGCCGAGGACGAGGGTGTGGTCGCCGCCGTCGTAGGAGCGCCACGGTTCGCACTCCACCCAGGCGAGCGGATTCGCCAGGCGGGGGACCCGGGTTCCGGGCGCCCAGCGCGGCTCGGTGAGCCCCGTCGCCCCGGCGAACAGCCGGGCAAGGCTCTCCTGCTCGGCCCCCAGGATGTTCACGCAGAACGGGCCGCCGATCAGTGTGTCGTGGCAGCGCGCCCGCCGGGCGACGCTGATCAGGACCAGTGGGGGATCCGCCGAAGCGGCGGTGAAGGAGTTCATCGTGACGCCGCGGGGGCCGTCGACTCCCGTGAACGTCACCACCGTCACGCCGGTGGCGAACCGCGACATGCACGCGCGCAGAGCCCCCGGGCTGGGCGGTGTGGCCTGCTGGGCTTCAGGGACGAGTGTGTGGGACATGACGTGTGACTCCCCTTCACAACGGCGGTGGCGGAGGCGGGGGGCGTCCGGCGCATCACGGACGATCAATTAATCAAACCTTTGATTAATGGCACGCTACCTCACCACAGCCCCCGTGTGAACCCCGGGACGTCCGCGTCGGCGACTACGGCCCCACCGGCGGCCAACTAGACTCCGGATGTGTCCCAGGAGCAGCCCGACGGCGAAGATCTCGATTTCTGGTCCTTCATCGACTACGCCATCGAGCGCACGGTCCGGCAGCTGCCCGAGGTGGACCCGCTCGCGATGCGCCTGGTGTTCACTCTCCACCGCGCCGCGAACATGATCGTTTATGATCTGGAGTCCAGCGTCCACCGGCCGCGCGGCTGGTCCTGGGCCGGATTCAGGGTGCTGTTCGTCATCTGGCTCGCGGGTCCGCTGGAGGCCAAGAGAGTCGCCGAGCTGTCCGGGATGAGCCGGGCCGCCGTCTCCGCCCTCGTCGCCACCCTTGAGCGGGAGGGCCTGGTCACCAAGAGGCGCGACCCGCGCGACCGGCGGGCGGTCCTGCTCGGCCTGACCGGGCACGGCACGCAGGCCATCGCCGAGGCGTTCCAGGTCCACAACGCGCGCGAACAGGCCTGGGCCGCCACCCTCGACGAGGACGAACGCGCCACCCTGATCTCCCTGCTGGAGAAGCTGACCTCCCACTCGGTCCGTATCGACGCCCGCCACCGCCTCTGACGGGTGGTTCGAGCCGGGGGGTTCACAACCCGGAGGCGGCGGCGTACAGTCTGCGTTTAATCAAAGCATTGATTACTTCTGCTGTGGTCATCCCCGCAGCCGCCTGCGCCGTCGACTCCGACATTGCGCGCGTCCGAGACCCGGCAGAACTCCCGCCCCCCTGGCCAACACCAAACGGAGCACGCGATGGACTCCACCGAACAGAGGCTCGAACCCAACGAAGGCCCGCCCAACGCGGCGGCGGCCACCACCTCCCCCGAAGACGCCGCCCACATCCTGGCACGGCTGGAACGGCTCGACGTGTGGTCGCTCTCCGCCATGTTCATCGGCATCATCGGCACAGGCTCGCTGTTCATCCTGTACGACATCTTCGACATCAACGTCGCCTTCGTGCAGGCCTGCACGCAGATCGTGGAACGATGCACCCCGCAGACGGCCGTGGACCACCTCGGCCCACCCGTGCTCTACCACCTGGTCGGCTACGGGATCGGAACCCTCATCCTGAGCCCGCTCTCGGACCGGACCGGACGCCGGCACATGCTCATGATCACCATGCTCATCACAGGAGTGGGCTCCGTCTACTCCGCGATGGCCATGGACATGACCAACCTGAACCTGTCCCGGTTCATCACCGGCATCGGAGTCGGCGCCGACATCGCCGTCATGAACGTCTACATCAACGAAGTCGCCCCCCGGCGTGGCCGCGCCAAGTACACCTCGCTGATCTTCACGATGTCCGCGGTCGGCGCCCTCGTCGGCATCTGGCTCGGCCTGCTGCTCACCACCCCGGCCGCCCCTTGGCCGCACGGCCTGCCCTTCGCCCTGGCCTCCTCCGCCTTCACCAGCGGCTGGCGATGGATGTTCGCCATAGGAGGCGCGCTGGCGGTCATCGCCGTCGTCTGCCGCTTCGAGTTGCCGGAGTCACCACGCTGGCTGCTGCTGCGCGGCAGGATCGCCGAAGCCGACCGCGTCGTCACCGCCATGGAGAGCCGCGCCGCCCGGAAGGGGCCTCTCGCCGAACCGCAGCCCCTGACCGTCAGCTCCGCCGCCGACACGACGGGCTCCTACCTGGCGTTGCTCCGCGACTCCCGCTACCGGCTGCGAATCCCCGGACTCCTGCTGACCATGCTCCTCGGGTGCGTCGTCCTCTACACCTACGCCGGTGGTTTCACCGCCGTACTCAGCGCCCAGAACTACTCACCGGCCGAGGCCGGCATGATCGGCGCCATCGGAACCCTCGGCTTCGTGGCGACCGGGGTCTTCACCTACTTGTACGTGGAGAGACTCGAACGCCAGCAGTGGGTGTGGATCGCCGCCGCGCTCAACCTGGTCGGCGGAGTCATCATCGCCCTGTCCGGCGGAAACCTCCTCCTGGCCAGCCTCGGCGCGATCGTGCTCTTCTTCGGCTTCAACATCTGGGTCTCCCCGATGTACGCGCTGACGGCCGAGAGCTTCCCCACGCGCAACCGCACCACCGGCTACGCCCTGGTGGACGGCATCGGCCACGCGGGCGCAGGGGCGGCGCTCTTCCTCGTCGTGCCCGTACTCCCGCACGTGTCGTTGCTCGGCGTGTTCGCCATCATCAGCGGGTTCCTCCTCCTCGCCGCGGTCGCCGTACAGTTCACAGTGCGCACGCGCAACCGGAGTCTGGAAGACATCTCTCCCTGATCCGGCGATCCGCCTCCCGCTCCGGGGGCTTCCTGCCGGCGCACGGCACGAAGCCCCCTCCCCGTCCCAACAGCTCCTGACCGGGAGGTACCGCGGCGATGGACTCCGGCCCCCTGACCCTCACGACCGCTGTCACCCGCCTGCGCCAGGGCACCCTGACCAGCCGGACACTCACCGAGGACCTGCTGCGGGAGGCCGAACGGCACGCCGGACTCGGGGCGTTCATCACCCTCGACCACGAGCGCGCACTCAGCGCGGCCCGGGCAGCGGACCGCACGCCGGGCACCGGCCTTCTCCACGGCGTGCCGATCGTGGTCAAGGACAACATCCACGTCGCCGGCCTGCCGAACACCGCGGGGACACCGGCACTCGCCGGCTTCGTCCCCGACGCCGACGCCCCGGTGGTGGGCCGCCTGCGGTCCGCGGGCGCGTTCGTCATCGGCAAGACCGGCATGCACGAGCTGTCGTTCGGGGCCACCAGCGCGGGCTCCGCGTCCGGGCCGGTCCGCAACGCCCACGAGCCCGGATGCTTCGCAGGCGGCAGCAGCGGCGGAACGGCGGTCGCCGTGGCCTATGGCGCCCTCGCCGGGCTGGGGACCGACACCGGAGGCTCGGTGCGCATCCCGGCCGCGCTCAACGGAGTCTGCGGCCTGCGCCCCACCCCAGGACGCTACCCCGCCGGCGCGGTGACCCCGCTCTCGTCCACCAGAGACGTCGTCGGGCCCATCGCCCGCACCGTCGCCGACATCGGTCTGCTGGACGCGGTGCTGGCCGGCACGGACACGGGACTCGCCGTCATGGTGCCGCACCGGCTGCGACTCGGTGTGCCCGGCGGCTACTTCACCCGGTGGCTCGGTGCCGAGACGGCCGAAGCGTTCCAGGGCGCCCTGGACAGGCTGCGCGCGCACGGCGTCACGCTGGTCGACGTCCAGCTGCCGGATTTCGAGGCGGTCGAGAGAGAGATCGGCTTCCCCATCACGCTGTACGAGGCACGCCGGGAGCTGACCGCCTACCTCGCCAGGTACGTGCCGTCGACAAGCCTCGCCGACCTCGCCGACAGGATCATCGACCCGGCTGTCCGGCGCGCGTTCATCGACATGGTGGTGCAAGGCGCTCCCAGGGCCATTGCGGAGGAGCACTACCAGGCGGCCCTGACGAACGGACGCGCCTGGCTGCGCGCCTCCTATCACGATGCGTTCCACACGCACGGCATCGACGCGCTCGTCTTCCCGACCACGCCTCGCTGTGCGGCGGCACTCGGGGACGCCGCCGGCCTCGTCGACGTCGGCGGCGAACCGTTGCCGGCCTTCGAGGCCTTCATCCGCAACACGGGTCCCGGCAGCCTCGCCGGGCTGCCCGGACTGACCGTGCCGATTCCACGGGCGTCGGGCGGGCTCCCCGTGGGGCTCGCCCTGGACGGCTGGGTACTCACCGACCGCTCGCTCCTGGCGGTGGGCGCGCAGGTGCAGAAGCTGCTCGCGTCATAAAAGGCTGCCTCAACCGAGTTACTTGGCTAGCCACGTAATTTGTGTTAGCTTTACGTGGCCAGCCACATAAAGCTCTGGAGGCTTCGATGACCACACATCTGTGGAACCCCGTGACCGTGGGTGACATCCGTCTGGAACACCGGCTCGCGATGGCTCCGATGACGCGGAACCGATCCACCCCTGAGGGGGTGCCGACCGAGTTGAACGCCGAGTACTACGCTCAGCGGGCGTCGATGGGGCTGATCATCAC
>NZ_QNFZ01001056.1 GCF_003313395.1 Nonomuraea lactucae
CGCGGAGCGGCGTGCGCCAGGTCGAGCGCGGCCGTCGCCAGCTCGCCGGCCCGCGCCGGGTCGGCGTGGCGCAGCCTGACCCGAGCGTGCGCGATGAGGGCATCGCCGTGCTCCCGCAGGACGCCCGGTGCCCCGGCGAACGACTTGGCCGCCGCGTCCACAAGGTGCTCGGCCTCGTCGATCGGCGTCGTGGCGAGCATCGCCCAGTGCATGGCCGTCCGCGCCAACTGGAGCGCCAGCCTGCTGGACCGGCCCGCTGTGATCGCGTCGTCGGCCAGGCGGACAGCCAGGGCGGAGTCGTCACCGGCGGCGGCCGTGGCGCTCGCCTGCCAGAGGGCCTGGATCTCTGCGGAACGGTCCATTACGTCAGGCACGCCATTGACGTCCAGCACCCTCTTGACGAAGGCCAGCGCCGGGGAGCCGGTCTCCAGCTCGCCGCGCGCCTCGACGATCGCGGCGGCCAGGTCGACGGCGATCTCGCCCTGGGTGATGGACAGCTGCAGCGCCTGCTCCAGCGCGTGGGCGGCGAGGTCGCGGGCGCGCAGGCGGTCGCCCGCCCGCTGGTAGCAGCGGCTGAGCGCGACCGTGAGCGGCAGGTCGGCCAGCCGCTCCGGGTGGGCTGACGCCTCTCTGCGCAGCCGCTCGAAGGCCTCGACAGCCTGGCCGAGCCGGCCCTGTGCCTCCAGCGCGCGCGCCCTGCCGAAGCGGGCGTGCGCGGTGAGCATCGCGTTCTCCTCGTCGGCGGCCTTCACGATCTCCGTGAAGCGCTCGGCCGCGATGACCGGGTCGCCGTGCTGGAGCTCGAGCTCGGCGTGGCGCAGTCCGAGCTCGGTGTCGATGCGCTGCCGAGGCTCGATCCCGTGCAGGAGGAACTCGGTGGTGCACCCCAGGCGCTCGGCCAGGAGTCGGGCTACGACCGGAGTCGGAGTGCGCTTACCCGACTCGATGAGCGAGACATAACTGTCAGACAGGTCGGGTCCGGCCAGCTGGGCCTGGGACATCCGCCTGTTCAGCCGCAGTCCACGGACGCGGTCACCGATTGTTCCCTGACTCGGCATCTCATCTCTCAAGGCGGGGAAGGGTCAACAACACGCAATGATTGCATGAAGTAGCCGAATCTGGTATCCCCACGTGAAGAATTCCTCACGGAGAGATTAATCGTCCCCGCTGTCCTTGCTGGGGAAAAGCATCTGGCACACCTCTAGGTAGAGGGTCTCAGGGTACGGAATGTACTCGACGGTGGACAGGGCCTGATCCTGACCGGCCGATTCCAGGATGAACTCCCCGTAGCCCAGCATACGGCCCAGCAATGATCGCTTGAAGCTCATGTCGGTGACCTTCGTCAGTGGCATCATCGCCACTTTGCGGGTGATCAACCCGGTGGTCAGCAGCATGCGCTTGGACGTGACAACGAAGTAGTCAACCGACCACTCCGCCACTTTCCACACGAAACGGATCAAAAGCAGCAGCCAGAGCCACCACACGACCACGAGAGCCGTGCCGCCTCCCGACTCGCCGAGGAACTTGCTGAGCAGTCCGGCGAGGATCAGGCCGCCGAAGACCTCGGCGACGGGACGGAGCAGCACGGCCGGGTGGCGCCGCACCATGATGACCTGTTGTTCGTCGGGGAGTAGGTAACGGTTGACCGACGCCGGGGCTGAGTCCCCGTGGGTCACAAGTCTCATGCGAGGTTGTTCACGAATTGGGCCAGCGAGTCGGCCGCGTTGATCATGCTGTCGAACGCCCCCTTGACCGCGTTCGCGGCGTCGGACGGTCGCGCCAGCAGGTAGTAGGCGGCAAAAGCGATGCCGCCGTATGAGAGGACTTTTTTGACCTGCACTGTCTGCCTCCGTACCGTTCCCCACTACACCCGCCGTATACATTACCCACCCGGTCGCCGGGGTAAAGGTAACTTCACGGGTTGGTTATGATCTTGCCTAACCCCGTTCGCTGGCGACCAGCGCCAGAACGTGAAGGTGCTTGCGCGCGATCCGCTCGACGAGGCTCGGATGCGCGTAGCCCGTGACTTCCAGCGCGCCGTAGTGCGCGGCCTCGACGCAACGCGTTACGGTGGTCGCCGAGTGGACGCCGGCGAACTCGTCGCACAGCGTGCTCTCGACGTCCGCGTACGGCGTCGGATCCGCCTCGGTGTGCTCGCTCACGTGAACACTCCGCTGGTCGGAAATTCGCTCATCGCGCCCCCTCGCGCCCATGCGGAAGCTGCCTTCCTCTCTCTTCGTACCCACATGACAACAGTATGTAACGAAGAGACCACTCCACGTGACGGAAGGGGGATTTCTCAGACGACCCCGTAGAGCCTGTCGCCGGCGTCGCCCAGGCCGGGAACGATGTAACCGCTCTCGTTCAGCCGCTCGTCGAGCGCCGCGGTGACCACGCGGACCGGCTTGCCGGAGTCGGCGAAGACCTTGTCCATGTACGCGAGCCCCTCCGGAGCCGCGAGCAGGCAGATCGCCGTGACGTCCTCGGCGCCCCTGTCGAACAGGAACCGCACGGCCGCGGCCAGCGTGCCTCCGGTGGCCAGCATCGGATCGACAACGTAGCACTGCCGGCCCGAGAGGTCGTCGGGAAGCCGGGTCGCGTACGTCTCGGCCTGCAGCGTGGACTCGTCGCGGATCATGCCGAGGAAGCCCACCTCCGCCGTGGGAAGCAGCCTCGTCATCCCGTCGAGCATGCCGAGCCCGGCGCGCAGGATGGGCACCACCAGCGGGTACGGGCGTGCCATCCGCACGCCGTGCGCCTGGGCGACCGGTGTCTGGACGGTCACGTCGGTGATGCGGACGTCCCGGGTGGCCTCGTACGCCAGCAGCGTCACCAGTTCGTCCGCCAGCCTGCGGAACGTGGGGGAGTCGGTGCGGACATCGCGCAGCGTGGTGAGCTTGTGCGCCACGAGCGGATGGTCGACGACGAGGGTTTCCATAAGGGACAACGCTATCTTGTTGGGAACGTACCGGCACGTCGCGCCTTCGGTTTTGATCACAATTTGGTCGGAGCGGCACACGGCGGCCGGTCGTGTCTGGAACGATATGAAGCCGAGAGAGGCCACATCGGGTGGGGTGGACGATGACAGACGAAGACGCGTTCGACTTCGCCATCGTGGTCTATCGCGAGGACGACTGCTGGGACGCCGAGATGCTCCCGGTGGCCCTCACGTCCGACCTGCAGGGCCTGGTCAAGGCGCTGCGTCAGCAGCCGAGCGAGAGCGGCACCATCGGGCTGGTCGCGGTGGGCGACGAGTTCTTCGTGGCGCTGCGCGTCCTCGGCGAGCGGATCGATGTGTTCCTCTCCGACATCTCCGCCTCCTGGGACTTCCCGCTGGCCAGGCAGGTCCTCGACTTCCTCGACGTGCCGGTCCCCGACGAGGACGAGCTCGACGAGATCCTTCAGGACGAGGAGCTGGCGCTGCCCGCGGGCGACCTGTCGATCTTCGCCGACCTGGGGCTGGACGAGATGGAGCTGGGCATCCTGTCCGGTGACATCGACCTGCTGCCCGAGGACGTGCTGTCCAGCATCGCCGCGCGGCTCGGCTTCTCCGAGCCGTTCGAGCGTGCCATCGAATCGGTCTTCGGCTGACCCTCTGGAGCTTGGACAAATGGCGGCGAACACCTTCTCTGCGGCTTTCGTCAAGATCTCCGACGGCTGGAGCGGGGCGGAGGTCGACCTGAGCCAGGCCGAGATCGTCGACGACTTCGGCGACGCCGTGACCGAGGCCCTTGGCCTGGCCGGCGACGAGCTGGCGCTGCTCTGCGTCGAGGTGGAGGACGAGTGGTTCGCCATCGTCCGCTACCTCGGCGAAGAGGAGCCGAGGGTGTTCCTCTCCGACGCGCACGCGATCGTGCCCGACAGCCTGGGCGAGCTGTTCGCCGAGTTCGCGGGCGTGGTGCCCGAGAAGGAGGGCAACGCCCTCGGCGTACGGCCCGCGGGCGACTTCGAGCTGCTCAGCGACCTCGGCCTCAGCTCCGAGGAGCTGCTGGAGCTCAGCATGGAGGAGGGCGTGCTCCCCGCCGACGTGCTTTCCGTGATCGCCGAGCGGCTCTCGTTCGGCGACGAGCTCGACCGGCTGCGGTGACCCACGCCGAGGCGATGCGCCTGGCCCTGGCCGAGGCCGTCGCCGCCGGCGCCCGCGGTGAGGTTCCCGTCGGGGCGGTGGTGCTCGACGCCGCCGGGGAGGTTCTCGCGTCCGCGGGCAACGACCGGGAGTCCGGCGCCGACCCCACCGCCCACGCCGAGGTGCTGGCCCTGCGGCGGGCAGCCCGCGAACGCGGGCGGTGGCGGCTGGACGGCTGCACGCTCGTGGTGACGCTGGAGCCGTGCACGATGTGCGCGGGCGCGGCGGTGCTGGCCAGGGTTGACCGGATCGTGTACGGCGCGGTCGACGAGAAGGGCGGGGCCGTGGGCTCGCTCTGGGACGTCGTCCGGGACCGCCGGCTCAACCACCGCCCCGAGGTGGTGATGGGCGTGCTGTCCGAGGAGTGCTCGGCCGTCCTAAAGGAGTTCTTCGCCACTCGGCGGATCCGGTAAGCTCGTCGGCGGTGGTGTCGCCTAGTGGCCGAGGGCGCACGCCTCGAAAGCGTGTGATGGGGCAACTCATCCGTGGGTTCAAATCCCACCACCACCGCTCGCGAAACGGGCCCCTGATCCATCCGGATCAGGGGCCCGTCGTGTGCTCGCGGCCGGTTGCGCGGCTCCGGTCAGCCGGATAGCTCCAGCACCCTGGCGTGCAGGATGGAGCGCTGGTGGAGCGCGGCCCGCAACGCCCGGTGCAGGCCGTCCTCCAGATACAGCTCGCCCTGCCACTGCACCACGTGGGGGAAGAGGTCACCGTAGAACGTCGAGTCGGCGGCGAGGAGGGAGTGCAGGTCCAGCATCGCCTTCGTGGTGATCAGCGAGTCGAGCCGGACCTGTCGCGGCGGTATCTGGGCCCACTCTCGGTTGGTCAGACCATGTTCGGGATAGGGGCGTCCGTCGCCGACCAGCTTGAAGATCACCCCATAGAGTTTAGGAGAGAATCTGCCTCCTTGTACTGTTCGCAGCGTTAACGCAGGTCAGCGGGGTCACACTGGCTGGGCCGGCCGGAGGCGTATCCCGTCTGGAAGGCGTTGACGCGCTGCCGCGAGGACCCGTGCGTGAACGAATCGGGATCGACCCGGCCCTGGGTCCGCTGCTGGATGCGGTCGTCGCCCACCGCGGCCGCCGCGTCGAGCGCCTCGGCGATCTCGGTCTCGGTGAACGGCTTCTCGTAGAAACCGGTCTCGACGGCATTCTTGGTCCACACGCCCGCGTAGCAGTCCGCCTGCAACTCGGTCGCTACCGAGCTCCCGCCTTCGAGGGCGCCGAGCAGGTTCTGCACGTGGTGGCCGTACTCGTGGGCGATCACATACGCCTGGGAGAACGGGCCGCCCTTGGCGCCGAACCGGCTCTGAAGGTCGTCGAAGAAGCTCAGGTCCAAGTAGACCCGCTGGTCGGCCGGGCAGTAGAAGGGGCCCACCGAGGAGTCGGCCGCGCCGCAGGCGGTGCGGACGCCGCCGCTGTAGAGGACCGTCTTCGCGGGGCGGTATCCGGACACCTCGCCCTTCCAGTAGTCCTGGATGCTGTTGACCACGCCCACCACCCGGCACTTCTCCGACTGGTCGGCGTCCTTGCCGGTCCGGCACTGCTGGGAGAGGTTCGACGTGGGCTGCTGCTGGACGGGCCGGCTGTCGCCCCCGCCGCCGAGGCTGTTCAGCACGAGGACGGCGACCATCACGATCAGGCTGACGATGCCGCCACCGCCGATGACCAGGCCGCCGGGGAACCCGCCACCCCCGCCGCCGCTCCCGCCGACGTCCTCCACCTGGGAGGCGTCGAGGTTGGCGTCGTCTCTGAAGTCCATCGCCGACGTCCCTTCTCGGATGAGCCCCGCCCTTCTCGGATGAGCCCCGATGACAGCTTCCCCGAAGCGCCCCATAGATGCCCGCCCGGACACCCACCGAACGATCGGCCAGGGCCGTATGGAACGCGCTTCTATCCTTGGACAGGGGAGGGGGTGCAGACATGCCCGCATCACCAGCGGCACCCGGACCCAGGCCGGCCGATCGGGGCGAGGATGAGCGCTCCCCGGGCCGGTACGGCGAGGCCGTGTTCGAGCCCGACAGCCCGGGAGAGGCCGAGCGCGTCGACTACGGAGCCCTGACCTACGACCCGATCAGCCGGGCCCGCCTCCTCGCCCTCGGGGTGAGTCCCGGGTGGCGCTGCCTGGACGCCGGAGCAGGCACCGGCGGCATCGCCCGCTGGCTCGCCCACGACATCGGCGTCGCCGAGGTGGTCGCCGTCGACCGGGACATCAGGTTCCTGATCGACGCCGCCGACGACACGCTCCGGCCACTGGCGGCCGACATCACGGACCCGTCCTTCGATCCGGGCCGCTTCGACCTGGTGCACGCGCGCTTCCTGCTCATGCACCTGCCGGACCACGAGGAGGTCCTGTCCCGCCTGGCGGCACTGGTGGCCCCCGGTGGCCGGCTGCTCGTCAGCGACGCCATCGACCTCACCACCGAACCGTCGCCGGAGTCGCCGTACCGGGCGGCCATGCTGGCCATGTGGCAGGCCCTGAGGGAGACCATCGGCACGGACATCACCTGGGTGCCCGGGTACCCGTGGCGGCTGCGCGTGATCGGGCTGGCCGAGGTGGGCGCGGAGGTGTACGTGCCGCCCCTCACCCGCGGCCGGCCGATCACCTCGTTCTGGCTGGAGACCTGGGCCCGGCTGCGCGAGGCGATGCTTGGGACCGGCCTCGTGGACACCGGGACGCTCGACGAGGCGGCGCGGTCACTGTCGTCGGGCTCCTTCGCCGGCCTCTCACCCGGCATGATCTCGGCCTGGGGGCGGCGGGTGTAGTGGGCGACGCGACGTTGAATCACCCGTCGCGGGCGATGCGGCCGCGGAGCAACCCGACTTTGCTGAACACGCACGGTGGCCCGCGATCGGCCCAATGGCGTTCGGACTGGAAAGGGGTGGGTCGTCGATGGCGGACACCAGGGCCGAGCGCATCGCGCGGCTGATCGAGCCGCTGCGAGTCAGGCCAGGATCGCGGGTGGACCTGGGCAAGGACTTCGATCCCCGCTACAAGGCCGATCTGCGCAAGCAGGCCGGCGTCGAGTTGCTGCGCGCGGGGGTGTCGCTGCTCGCCGAGTACCAGGAGCGGCTGGCCGCCCAGAGCACGTTCGGAGTGCTGCTCTGCCTGCAGGCGCTGGATGCCGGAGGCAAGGACGGGACGATCCGGCACGTCATGAGCGGGGTGAACCCCCAAGGTGTGAAGGTGAGCAGCTTCAAGGTGCCGTCCTCCGAGGAGCTCGACCACGACTACCTGTGGCGCTACGCCCGCAGGCTGCCCGCCCGCGGTGACATCGCCATCTTCAACCGCTCCCACTACGAGGAGGTCCTGGTCGTACGGGTGCACCCGGAGAACCTCGAACGGCAGAGGCTGCCGGAGCACCTGCGTGGGCCGGAGATCTGGGACCGCCGCTACCGGGAGATCAACAACTGGGAGCGCTACCTGACGGACAACGGCTTCAAGGTGGTGAAGGTCTTCCTGAACCTTTCCAGGGAGGAGCAGCGCGTCCGCTTCATGAAGCGGATCGACCTGCCGGAGAAGAACTGGAAGTTCTCCGCCGCCGATGTCCGGGAGCGCCGGCGGTGGGACGACTACCAGCACGCGTTCTCCGAGATGCTCTCGGCGACCAGTACGAAGTGGGCGCCCTGGTATGTCGTGCCTGCCGATCGGAAGTGGTTCGCGCGCATCTGCACGGCAGCGGTGCTGGCACACACGCTGATGGACATCGACCCCCAGTATCCGGTGGTCGGCGAGGAGGCACGCGAGGACCTCCAGGTCGCGAGGCGGGAGCTGGAGGACGAGGCTCCCGACGGGGTCCCGGCCGATCCGTACGCGGCGGCCCATCCGGGCTAGCGGATCCAGGGGCCCGCCGGGCACCGAGCGGACCGATCCGGACCGGAGGTCTGACAATGACGACGCAGTCGAACCAGGCAGCCGCGCAGCCCGTCGCTCCCGACATCTGGTACGCGCGTTCTCCGCGGGAGGTCGCCACCGCGTTCGGAGTCGACCCGGGGACGGGGCTCTCCTCGGCCAGGGTCACCGAACTGCTGGCCGCGTACGGGCCGAACGCGCTGCCCGAGGAGAGGCCGGATCCGGCATGGCGGCGGTTCCTGCGGCAGTACCGCAGCTACATGCAGATCGTGCTGGTGGTGGCGGCGGTCGTGTCGATGGTGATCGCGCAATGGGCCACGGCGATCCTGCTCGTCGTGCTGACGCTGCTGAACGCGGTCGTGGGCCTTCGCCAGGAGGGCAAGGCCGAGAGCGCGATGAACGCGTTGAAGTCCATGCTGCGGGCCACGGCCCGGGTGCGGCGCGACGGATCCGAGTCGGAGATCCCGGCTGAACAGCTCGTGGTGGGCGACGTCGTGCTCATCGCCGCCGGTGACCAGGTCCCGGCGGACGGACGGATCATCGAGGCCTTCGCGCTGCAGATCGACGAGTCGGCACTCACCGGCGAGAGCGTTCCCGCCGCGAAGGACACCGGAACACTCCCGGACGTCCCGCTCGGGCCGGGGGAGCAGTCGAACATGGCGTTCATGAACACCCCGGTCACCCACGGCAGCGGTGTTCTCGTCATCACGGGGACCGGCCGGAGCACGGAGCTCGGGAAGATCTCCGGGATGCTGGCGGTCACCGAGAAGGAGGAGCCGCCGCTCACCAAGGAGCTCGACACCCTGACGCTGTGGATCACCGCGGCGGCGGGCCTGACCATGATCGTGATGTTCGCCCTGGGACGGAGCCGCGGCCAGCCGTGGGACGTGCTCTTCGTCAGCGCGGTCTCCCTGGCCATCGCCGCCATTCCGGAGGCCCTGCCGACGGTGACGCAGGCGATCCTCTCCGTCGGCAGCCTCAACCTGGCGAAGCGGAACGCGATCGTCAAGGAGCTTCCGTCGGTGGAGACCCTGGCGTTCACGTCGGCGATCAACTCGGACAAGACCGGCACCCTGACGATGAACCAGATGACGGTGGTCGAGGTCGTGAGCCCCACGGACCGGTACACCGTCTCGGGTACGGGCTACGGACTCGAAGGGAAGATCCATCACGCCGCGGGCTCCTCCGCCGGCATGGAGGACGCGATCCTCCCGTATCTGGTCGCGAACGACGCCAAACTGGTGGACGGCGACGTCGTGGGCGATCCTACGGAGGGCGCGTTCCTCGTGCTGGCCCACAAGGCCGGGCTGGACATCGAAGCCACCCGTGAGCGCCTGTCCCGCATCGCCACCCTGCCGTTCGATCCGAGCTACAAGCTCATGGCCACCTTCAACTCCGCCACCGACGCCTCGGGCCGGCCGGTGGTGCGATGCTTCGTCAAGGGCGCCGCTCCGGCGGTGATGGCCCGCGCGGCGACAGCACTGTCCGCGGGCGCGACGATCCCGTGGGACACCGAGCTCAGGCGGCGCGCCCAGCAGCAGACCGAGCGCATGGGCGGTGAGGGGCGCCGGGTGATGGCGGCGGCCACCCGCGACCTGGATCCGTCCGGCTTCGACCCCGACGGCGATCTGCTCGCCTACGTCACGGAGCTGCGGATGACGAGCCTCGTCGGCATGGTCGATCCGCCGCGCGAGGAGTCCGGCGCCGCCGTGGCGAGCGCCCAGGCCGCCCACATCCGGGTCCGCATGGTCACCGGGGACGACGTCACCACCGGCGCCGCCATCGCCCGGCAGCTCGGAATCCCCGGAGAGGCCATGCTCGGCGCCGAATTCGCCGCGCTTCCCGAGCACGAGCAGGTGGCCCGCATCGACGACATCGGTGTGCTGGGGAGGGTGGCTCCGGAACACAAGGTGCTGCTGGCCGCCACGCTCAAGAGGAAGGGCGACGTGGTGGCGATGACCGGTGACGGCGTCAACGACGCGCCCGCCATCAAGTCCGCCGACATCGGCATCGCGATGGGCAGCGGAACGGAGGTGGCGAAGAACGCCGGACGGATGATCCTCTCCGACGACAACTTCGCCACGATCGTGTTCGCCGTGGAGCAGGGCCGCATGCTCTACGACAACCTGACCAAGTACATCCGTTTCGTACTCCTGCTCCTGGTCACGTTCGTGCTGACCTTTCTCGGGGCGACGATCTTCAACATCGCGGGCGGCGAGCCCTTCACCCCGCCGCAGGTCCTGTGGATCCACTTCGTGGTCAACGCCTCGTTCGGCTTCGCCCTGGGCTTCGACAAGGAGAGCCCGGGCCTCATGCGGCGCAGGCCGCGTCCCCGGGGGGAGTCGGTGCTGACCCGGCCCGTGATCCTGACGGTCGGGCTCAGCGGACTGGCGCTCACGGTGATCCTGCTCGGACTGATCAAGCTCGGGGTGTCCTACTACGGCAGTGTCGCGATCGGGAACTCGATGGCGTTCACCGCCTTCGCGCTCTGCCTGATCGTGGCCGCGTACGAATGCCGCAGCGAGACGGACTCGGTGCTGACGCCGAGCACGTTCGACAGCAAGCAGATGAACTGGGTGGCTCTGGCCCAGTTCGCACTGGCGGTGCTGGTGACCCAGATGGACGGGTTCCAGCGCGTCCTCGGTACGACCGAGATCAATCTGCGGCAGTTCGGCTGGGCTCTGCTGTCCGCTCTCGCGCTCCTGCTCCTATGGGAACTGGGCAAGCTCCTGGCCCGCCGGTCGCGCCGGGCGACTTGGTAGCCCGCCTGTCCCTGACCTCCAGGCGAGCTCTGGAGGCGACTGGCTACGCTTGGTGATGGGGGTGGTCGAGATGTCGGTTTCACTGCTGACTGTCGTCGTGGATTGCCGTGACCCGCATCGCCAGGCCGAGTTCTGGGCGCGGGTGCTGGCGTACAAGGTCAACCAACGCAACCCCGACGAGTTTCAAGTCAGCGACCCCGCCGGTGTCGGCGGATCGCTGTACTTCATGAAGGTGCCCGAGCCCAAGGCGGGCAAGAACCGGCTGCACCTGGACCTGGTGGCCTCAGACTCGATGGAGGCCGAAGTCGCGCGGCTGGTCGAGGCTGGAGCCCAGTTGGTCGAGGTACGGCAAGATCCGGCTTCCCTGGACAACCCGGACACGTGGACGGTGATGCGTGATCCAGAAGGAAACGAGTTCTGCGTGACGGGCGCTACGACCCTGACCGGGTGGGACCGGCCGACTGGTGCGCGGCGAGCTTGAACGGGCCGGGCACCTGCCGTAGTCATTTTTCCACCTTTAGTATGATCTTTCCGCGAGTCGTGCCACGCTCGGCGGCACGGTGCACGTCTGCCAGGGACTCCAGCAGGCGCGCGTCCGCCTCGACCTCCACCACGCCCTTGTCGATCAGCGCCGCCAGCTCTCGGCTGCCGGCTACGGCTCGGAGTTCGCCTCCGCCAACGCCTTCAAACGCGAGTACGGCACGGCCCCAGGCAAATACCGCCGCCTGGGCTGCCCGGCGGCGCAACGATCACTAGGATGCCCATTCCGGCGATCACGAGGCAGGGCGTATGTACGTGATCCACCGATCGTGGGACCAAGGAATCCTGGGCAAGTCGGTACGGCATCTGCCCGAGCCGTCAGTGCTGGGCTGGGTCCGCGGCATCTGGAACGACGTCTGCGACCTGGACGACGCCTGCGACTTGCTCATTCGAGAGCTCGGCACAGACCTTTACGGCCTGCCTTGGCTCTTCTCGGGCGGCGGCCAGGCACCGCTGGACATGCGTGAACTGCGCGTCCTGGCCAGAACGCGGATCCCGGACGTCTATCAGTGCAACGTCGACGAGCACAGCATCCGGATCCTGGCCAACGGCCTCCACCATGACGTGGCCTACTACCTCGTGGACGACGACGCCGTCGCGGCCAACCCGGGACGATGGTCCTTCGCCGTACACGATGGACCGCTGCCCGACAGTGCGGCCCCGTTCGCGAGCCGTCCAGTGTTCACATCGCCGCTGGACACCATCTCCCTGACCGAACACCCGCCGCCCGGAGAGGGAGTCGTCTACGCGATCTGGCTCACCTTCAAGGCGCTCCGTGACTGCATCGGCTGGAATCACACGTACGCCTTACCCGGTGTGCGCCTCACGCAGCTCGGCGCAGTGCTGCGCGACCTCGACACCTCCACGGAGGAGTGGCCGCTGGAACTGGAGATCCTGCGCGCGCTGGTCGCGCCCACCGAGAACGGCATCGCCGCCGCACTTGAGCGCTGCAACCGCTGGCCCACCTACAGCCTGTCGTCGGAGGAGCGGCCTGAATCGCCCCGCTCACACGCCGAGGCGCTGCGCCTCATCGAGGCTGTCACGCCCGAAACCGAGCGTGAGCGCCTGCGCACCGTCATCCGGACGGGTGAACATGTGGCTCAGATGTTCGTCCACGGCGGGAGCGAACTCTTCGATCAGTGGTTCTTCTTCGACGACCAGTGGGCCGGCGCTCATCCCGACCTGGCCGCGTCGCTGGTCTGGTTCGCCTACCACTGGGACCCGCTCTGTTCGCGCTGGCACATGCGCTTCACGCCGTGCTCGGACAATCGCATCCGGTACGTCGCGGTGGTCGGCGAGGACGGCCACGTGCGGGTGCGAGAAGCCGAGCCGAAGGACGCGGTGCGGATATGTGATCTGTACGAATGGGCCTATGAGAGGCGACCGATGGGTGACGTGACCGCTGGGGAAGTGCTCGGCACCGTAGAGCTGCAGCTTCAGCAGCCATCACCTGACATGTGCAAGTTCACCGACTTTGTGATCACTCGTACTCGGCGCGGACAGGCCGTAGCTGCCAGGCTCGCCCGCCACATCCGCCACGACCTACGGGCGGAGGGCATCACTCGCATCACTGATTGGCTTCCCACTGACTACTCCCACGGCCGCCGCTTCCTGCGCGCACTCGGTGAGATCCGCACGCCCTCCGGCGCGCCCGAGTTCCTGCTTATCCGCTGACCACAGCGGACTCCCTTGCTGACGTGATGACGTCCTGCTGATCCTGGGAGTTCCCGAGCGAACCGCTGAGACTCGAACTGGGACTGGACATAGCGAAGGGGCCGACTTGGATGGGGTCGGCCCCTTGGCGTTTACTGCCTCAACCAGGCGCGGAGGATAGGGGATTTGAACCCCTGATAGGTTGCCCTATACACGCTTTCCAAGCCTGCTGATCTCAATACGGGGCCGTCCGAGATCCATTCTGAGCAGGCGAAGAGGCGGTATGCGGCCCCGCTTGAACGGACCCGGACGGCTGTGAACTGAGACCCAAAATGAGACCCCCGACCGGACGATGTGGAAGCGCTGAGAGGCTTTCTAACAAGACCAACTTTATCTTGATGACATGACATCACGACGTGCGGGTTCGGCCCTCTGTGGCGCTCTCAGCGGCCTTGGCTATGGAGACTCGGCGGAAAGCAGCTGCATCATGCTCGTCACGATGTGGTCAGCGCCCGCTGCTTGGAGTCTGACCGCCTTGCCAGGGCGGTTGGCGTACCCGACCGCGACAACGCCTGTCGCTCTGCACACCTCCATGTCAGTCGTAGAGTCACCCACGAGCACGCTCGCTGACGGCTCGATGATGAGCCGTTGGAGCACCTGACGTACCAAGTGCGGGTTCGGCTTCATGAGACTTGGATCTGGATCGACGCGAGCGGACACGTAGTCGATCGCTTCCCCGAGATGGGTTCGTTGCAGGTAGGCCGTTACTGCCATGGCCGAATTGTTGCTGACCACTGCTACGGCCTTGCCGAGGCGTTTCGACTGCTGGATAAGATCAGCGGCCCCGGGAGTCGGACGCGCAGTTTGAACCGCTTCTACTTCGAGCCTGGTCAACATGTCCCGTGTGATGCGGCTTACATCCGGGCCAAGTTGCCCGCTGAATCGAAAGACCGCCAGCGGGTCATCAAGGGCCTGTACCTCCGGTGGGATCTCAACATCATGCGTAGCGAGGAAACTGCGCAGTGATGCTGCCACCTGCGGCGCGGGTAGGCCCGCGAAGATGTCACAGATCGGGCCGTCGAAGTCGAGTAGGACGCACTGAGCTTTCCGCATCGTCTCCTGTATGGCTGCGAGCGTTTCCATGTGCGCTATCACGCGATTTCTCGCGCGACGGTGTTCCATACGCTGTCGAACCAAGCGCGGGACTGTACGACGAACTGACCTGACGCCGAATCCTCTCCATCGCTCAAGGCGAAGTGGAACAGCTCCGCATCCTTGCCCATCAGGTCATAGATGGCCTGCGGTTCTCCACCGAGGGCAACGGTGTGTTTGGTGACCGGATAGAAGCCGAAGAACGCCTCTTCGCCATTGATCACGTAGAGCTTGAAACGTGGCGGTTCGCCACAGATGCGCACGTCGGCAGACGCCGATGCCACGAGGCCAAGATCCTTGAGTTCCTGTACGGATTCCACGATGGCCTGAGCGTGGCGGGAGGCGATCCGCTCTGCGCGCTTCCGAAACAGAGGCTCATCTTCGAGGTTGTCTACGCGGCACGGCATCGACCACGGACGGGACGTGTCCGGGATGAGGATGCGGATGGTGATGCTCTCGGGCACGAGCTTGCCGACCCGGATGTTGTCGAGTGGTTCTTGGATTGCGCCGTGAAGTGTCTCGCCAGAGAAGCCCGCAAACTCTATCGAGACTTCTGAGCGCTTGAACGCCTGCTCGATGTGAGGGCGTAGGCCAACCGGTCGTGCGGTCCGCTCGCGAACGAACACGCCGCTTCCCTGTCTTGTGACCACCAGGCCCTCATCACGGAGTTGACGGACGGCCTGCTGAACGGTCATGCGGGCAACGCCGAACTGCTTCGCCAGCTCGGGGCCAGACGGAAGCTTGTCGCCGGGATTGAGCTTTCTCGTGAGGATCGCGGCCCTCAGTTGGTGGGCTACCTGCAAATACGGCGGACGTGGGTCATCCGGATCAAGTTGCATGCCCCACAGCTTAACCGGAACCTGGCCATCATTCCTAGGCAACTTAAGCATGTCTCTTGACATGCCTAGGCAGGCCAGTCAGCATGATGCTTGTACAACCTGCCTAGCCAGGCTGGACAACCTGCACAGCCGGAAGACACGGGAAGGCGGCGCAAGCCGCACGCCGACGGGCTGGCGCACCTGATCACTTGAGAACTCAATAGCGACGACAGGGCCACCGCCTCCCACTGAAAAGGCGGCCCGTGCAGGGAAAGCCCTGCGCACGGCAACTGACCGTCCGAGATCGCCCCGATGGTCGCAGGCAGGGTTCGACTCCCTGCCGGGGCACCTCTTCGCCGCTCGTGCCTCTGTCACACACCCAAGGGAGTCCTGATGCTGTCCATTCGCCTGACCGGAACGCCGGCCGAGGTGGCCGACGCCGTGCTGACCCTGCGCGAGACGTTCTGCATTACCGCGATCAAGGGGCTATGTCCTTCGGCCCCTACCCAACCCAAGGTTCGCGTCTATGTCGAGGTGGCTCCCGGCTGACCCGCAACCGCGCGGCCTACCGCGCCATTTTCGCCCCGATGGTCGCCGGCAGGGTTCGACTCCCTGCCGGGGCGCTTCGGCCTGCCTGAGATGCCGAGATCCCGCAACCCGATCCGAAGGAATCCACATGACCACGTACGCGACGTTCACGCACCCCGACGTGCTCACCCGAGGCGTCCAGGAAGGCTGGGCGGACCCGCAGAGCGATCCCACACAGATCGACTGGACCAGCCGCCAGGCCGCCGCCGCGATCCCGTTCGACGTGATCGACGGCCGCCCCGTCAACCCGTGCGAACAGACGGGCATCCGCTATGGCCGCAACGAACTGGGCCACTGGGGTGAGGCGTTGGCCGCCGACGCCATCGTCACCGCCGACACCGAGGCCGGCCTCTGGCTGGTCATGGTCGAACGCTCAGACGGTCACGGCTGGGCCGTTCCCGGCGGACACGTAGAGCCCGGCGAAGACCCCGTGCTCGCGGCGGTTCGCGAGCTGGCCGAAGAGACCTGCCTCAACCTGGAAAGCGCATCTCGCCAGCCGCTCCCCGTCCGGTACGTGCCTGACCCCCGCGCCAGCGATGAGGCATGGATGGTCACCGTGCCCGTCCGGTTCTACCTGGGCATCATGCCCCGCGCCGCACTGCCCACCGTGGTCGGTGCCGACGACGCCAAGCGCGCCGTCTGGGCTCACGCCGACAGCTACGACGCCCTGGATGCCCACCTCAGCACCGTTTACGGCGGTCAGGTGTTCCGCGCCCACCGGGCCATGCTGCGGGACCTGCTCGGCTGATCCTCCGCTCTACCGCCCCGATGGTCGCAGGCAGGGTTCGACTCCCTGCCGGGGCACGTCCGGCAACCTCGCGCCGGTTCGCTTACCCCAAGGAGCTTCACATGCAGATGCAGCCTGCCAAGGGTGTCGGCCGGTTCCTGCCGACGCTGTTCCTGATCGGCTTTGTCATCTACCTCTTCACCGACCCGCAGGGCGCTGCCGTAGCCGTCAAGTGGGCCTTTGAGGCGATCGTGACCGGCGCGCACCAGCTCGCCGAGTTCATCAAGGCCATCAGCAAGTGACCCCTCTCACCCCGCTGGGGGCGGCCCTCATCCGCCAAGACCTGAGCCGCCCCCGCTCGACTCCCAAAGGAGTACCACCATCATGGTTCGTTCGGACCTGCCGATCCACCCGGCGCGTATGTCGCTCGCCGAGATCGAAACGACCTGGGGCGGGGATGGAGACCCGCCGCTGCCCGAATGCACCTACGACCCGGAGCTGCACACCGGCCCGCGCGCGCTGATCGAAACGAGCGCCGAGCACGCCGCCCGTGAGGCCGTGGCGCGCGAGGTATGCGCCACCTGCCCGGCGAGCGAGGTGTGCGCCCAGTACGCCCGGAAGGTCCGTCCGACCTTCGGCATCTGGGCCGGCCTTACCGCCGCCGAGATCGACACCTACGCCCAGATGGTTGAGCTGTCCGAGGCGATGCGCGCTCGCGCCGCTCGACACCTGCCCGGTCTGGAGGTGGCGTGATGGCCACCCCCGACACGCTGATCACCCTGGCGGTCTGCCTGGTGAGCTTCCTCGCCGGATTCCTCACCCACGAAGCGCTGAACGCCATCAACGCGCGCCAGCTTGACACCACTGACGCGACCGACGCGGCCAGCCGCAACACCGACGCCTACCCCTGCCGGGAAGGGGGCACCCGCTCATGACCACCATTTATCCCCACCTCGCGCAGGCCGCCGCCGGCCGTCCGTTCGAGCGTGTGCCGGTGGAGTTCTGCCCCTCGCAGCCCACCAACCGGCGCGGCTTGACCCGCCTGGTCCTGCACCCCGGCGTGATCGACGATGACGCCGATGAGTTCTTCGCCTGGGGGTTCTGCTGGCTGCTGGCTGCGGCCCTCCACGAGGCCACCGGTTGGGCTTACGGCCTGGTCGAACGCCGGCGTGAGGACGGCTGGGAGTGGACGCATGTGGGCGTCATCACTCCGGCCGGCCGCTTCCTCGACATCCGGGGATGCCACGACCGCGACGGCCTGGCCGCCGACCTGACCGGCGCCTACGGCATGCCGACCCGTATCCGCGTGGGCACTTTCGCCGACCTGCGACAGGCCATGGGCATGGCCGAAGACACCGAACCGGACTGGTGGCTGGGCCTGCTGGATGCCCCCATCCTGGCCGATGTGGTGCGCTACTTCGCCGCCCACCTGCTCAGCACCTACGTCCCGGCGACTGTGGCGGAGGTGGCGTGATGTCGACCATCCGTGCCCGCTTCTGGGACCCGACCGGCCAGCGATATGGCATCCCCACCTACCCGTGGAAGATGGCCCCGCCGCACCTGCTGACCCTTCGCCAACTCACCGCCGAAGGGCTGCGCCCCGGCGGTCAGGGTGTACAGGCCCAAGTGCTGTGGTGCTCGCGCCGACACGGCGCGCCCGGCGTGCGTGCCGCCTACCTGTACGACGTGCGGTTCGCGCTGCCCAAACGCCACCCCAGCCCGCGCCAGCGCGCCGCCCTGGCCAAAGCCAACGCCGCCCGCCGGACCTGCCCGGTGTGTGAGCGCGATGTCGGCTACGTGCTGCCGCGTCACCTCGGCACCTGCCTGGACTGCGCACAGGAGGCCGCCGCATGAGTCCGCACGAGATCCGCGCGAGACTGCTCGACCTCCGCGACTACCTCACCACGCAACTCGACAACGAGCACCGCAACGCGCAATCGGTTCTGGAACGGGTCGATGACGACCTGGACCAGATCATCGTCACCATCACCGCCGCTGACCCGCCCTGGAAGGAGGGCTGAGGCATGTTCGACTTCATCAACAGCATTACCGGCCGCCTGGTCGAATTGGCCACGCCGACGAACATCGGCCTGGCCGCAACCGGGGCTCTCAACGTCCTGCTCATGGTCGTGTGCATCCGGATGGTCAAGGCCCGTCGCCGCTCCCGGGAGGCCGACACCGACCCGCTTTCCGGCGACCCTCAAAAGCCTGTCCCCTGGGCGAACCGCCTCACGTACCTGTCGGCTTTTCTGGCCTCCGCCATCGCCGCACAGGGCATGTTCATGTGGCTCAAGGACGTACTCGGCTTCCACCCGATCGCCGCATTCCTGGCCTGTGCGTTCGTCGAGCTGGCGATGCTCGTGTCCGCCCTTCGCGCTCGGGACAGCCTGAAGGAACCGCCGTACACGACCGGCCCTGATGGCAAAGCGGTGTGGATGTTCGCCGCTCTGTCCGGCGTTCTGTCCGCCTCGCATGCCGCGTCCATCTCCGAGGCGTTCGGCCGTCTGGCCGTGACCATGGTGGCGGGTTGGCTCTGGGAGCGGTCGCTCCAGGTTGAGCGCAAAGCACTCACCGGCCGGACCAGCTCCCTTCAATGGGCGATCAGCCCGACGCGCGTGCTGATCTGGCTGGGGCTGGCCGACCCGACAACCAGGGACACCAACGACATCGCCCGTGAGCGCCGCCTGGATCTGTACGTGCGCGCCATCTACAACCTGCACGTCGCACAGGCCGGCGGCAATGACAAGGCCATCAGGAGGGCGCACAGGGCGTGGGAGCGAGCCTATCGCCGCGCCGTCGAGTACGCCCGCGTGGATGTCAACCCTGAGGCCGCCGCGATCGTGGCCGCCAAGGTGGACGCGATCCGCGAGCGGGCCACTCTGGTGGAGCGCATCGAGTCGGCCCCGTCCGCCCCGGCGCGTGCCGAGCTGCCGCCCGCGCCGCCGCGCACGCCCCCCGCCACATCAAGCGCGAAGGGCAAGCGCCCCCGGCCGGCCAAGCGCAGCGCGCCCCCGGCGGATGTCGATGACCTGATGCCGCTCGGCTGGCAGATCGCCACCGCCCACGAGGCCCAGGGCCTCACCCTGACCCGTGACCGACTGCTGGCCGCCGTCCGCGCCACCGGACAGTCCCTTTCGTCCGAACGCGCCTCGGCACTGCTGGCCCGACTCAAGAGCGAAGCACCCGCCAACCTCATACCGGCCCAGCGCCAGCCGGACGGCGAGTCCGCCTGACCCATAGCACGGACGGCCCTTACCCGAGGACCGTCCGTGCCGTCCGCTCTCTGCTGCACCCCTTGTTCACCGGACGGCGCGCGGACCGCTCCCGCGCCGGCCCGATGCCACCGACCCCCGGGACGCGGCCCATTCCGCCAAGAACCAAGCCGCGCCCCGGGCCACCCCGCAACCCGCTTCGAGCACGAGGTGACCACATCATGACGCATGACCCGATCAACCCCGCCGACCGCCCCAAGGCGGATCCGGACCACAACCCGGACGACGCGCGGACCGTCCGCGCGGACCTTTCCGCCGACCCCCACCCGAATAGCACCCCGGACGACTGGACGGACGACGGCGCGGACGGCAAGGGCGCTGAGGTCGTCCCGATCGCCTCGGCGCGTGCCGGACGACTGCCGTACGGGATGCTGCCCGCCCGCAACGGCGACCCGGACCCGTCCGCCCCCACCCCGGCGGACGACAGAACGGACGACAGAGCGGACGGCGCGGCGGACGGTCCGCCCCCGCACGAGGGAATCGTCCGCGTAGACCAGCCCGGAGACGAGCACCGCGACTGGCGTGCCGAGCTGGAAGCCAAGCTGCGCACCCGCCGCCCCGTGGTGCCGCTGTGGCTGCGCTCGCGCGCCGAAGCGCTGCAAACCCTCGGCTGGCTCGGCCAGCACTACGTCTACGTGACCGCCTACCAGATCGCCCGCACGCCGATGTATGCCGGACGGCTCCTCGTCCGCTCCCCGCGCGGCCTGGCCCGGCTGGTCGGCGGCATGCTGCGCTGGACCTTCGACCTGGAAGGCGAGCCGGTACGCCTCGCCACCGTGCAAAAGGCCGACTACGAGGCGTACCTAAAACTGTCCCGCCAGCGTGATTCACGGGTCCGCCTGCGAGTCCCGATCGCGCTGGTCACGCTGGCCACGCTGCTGATCGCAGCGCTGATGGTGACCGCCGCGCCGACCGCCCTGCAATGGGCAGCGCTGGGCGTGGCCCTGGCGGCGCTCGGCATCCTCGGCAGACCCGCCGATCGCCCGCTGATCGAACGCGCCGTGCTGGCCTCCACGGTGGAGAAGCTGACCAGTGACATCGTCATCCGCGCGCTGACCACCCTCGGCATCTCCGGCATCACCCAAGCCATGTCCAAGAACCCCAAGGACGCCATCCGGTTCGTCGCCCCGATCACCCGCGACGGTCCCGGCTGGCGCGCCGACCTGGACCTGCCGCACGGCGTGACCGTGGGCGATGTGCTGGACAAGCGCGACCGGATGTCCGGCGCGCTGCGCCGCCCGCTGGGCTGCATCTGGCCCGAGGGCGATTCCACCATCCACGAGGGACGGCTGATCCTGTGGGTCGGCGACAAGGACCTGTCCCGGACCGTCGTGAAGTCGCCGCTGGTCAAGGCAGCCAGCCACGACGTGTTCAAGGGCATCCCGTTCGGGGCCGACCCGCGCGGCCGCCCCATCACCGTCCCCCTCATCGAACAGAACATCCTCATCGGCTCCCAGCCTGGCCAGGGCAAGACCGCCTCAGTGCGGGTGCTGGCCTCCGGTGCGGCCCTGGACCCGTCCACTGAGCTGTGGATACATGAGCTCAAGGGCACCGGCGACCTCGACCCGCACGAGCAGAACTGCCACCGCTACGTCTCCGGCATCGAAGACGAGGCCATCGCCTACGCCGCCGACTCCCTGACGCTGCTGCGCAAGGAGGTCATGCGGCGCGCCGCCGCGCTCAAGGCGCTGCCCCCGGACCTGTGCCCGGACAAGAAGGTCACCAGGGCAATCGCCGATAAGCGATCGCTGGGCCTGCACCCGCTGGTGGCCATCTTCGATGAGTGCCAGAACCTGTTCGCCCACGAGGAGTACGGGGCCAAAGCGGGTGAGGACGCGGAGTTCATCATCAAGCTCGGTCGCGCCCTCGGCGTGATTCTCATCCTGGCCACCCAGCGCCCGGACAAGCGCAGCCTGCCCACCGGCATCAGCGCGAACGTCACCATCCGGTTCTGCCTGCGGGTGGCCGGCCAGCTCGAAAACGACATGATCCTGGGTACGTCGTCGTATCAGAACGGCATCCGCGCCACGCTGTTCGTCCCCGGCCCGCCGGACAAGGGCGGCGACGCCGGTACCGGCTACCTGGTCGGCGCGACCCCGATGCCCAAGGTGGTCAAGTCCGGCTACCTCGACACCCCGACCACCCAGCTCATCGCCGACCGCGCCCACGCCCTGCGCAACGGCCTGGGCGTGCTGTCCGGGCACGCCCTCGGCGAGCGCCCCGAGCAGGCCGCCCCGGCGTTCGACCTGCTGGCCGACATCCTGGCCGTGGTCCCGCCGGCCGAGGCCAAGGTGTGGAACGAGGTCGTGGTGGATCGCCTCGGCGAGCTGCGCCCCGACGCCTACGGCGCATGGTCGGCTCTGGAGGGCGGCGCGAAGACCGCTCAGCTCACCACCGCCCTCAAGCCGTACGGCATCAAGACCGGTCAGGTGTGGGGCACGCCCGAGGGCGGCGGCAAGGGGGCGAACCGCATCGGCATCGCCCGCGACGACATCCTCACCGCAGTAACTCAGCGTGACGGCAAGCGGGGTTCCGGGGCGGCTTCCTAACCCCCGGATCGCCTCTAGGTCTAGAGGGTGACCCCTCTAGGTCTAGAGGCTCCCCTAGACCCCGAAAGTGCGATCTACCAGGGACCTAGTGCCTAGACCCTGACCTGCGCAAACCCCGAAAACCCGCCCTGGAGGCCCGATGGGCACCATCATCGCCCTACTAGTCGTCTGCCTACCGACCGTCACTGTCGGTTACATCGGTTGGTGCTACGCCTCTCCGTGGGGCACCTGCCGACGCTGCGCCCCCGGCGGCAAGAACCGCACCTGCCGTGCCTGCGATGGCACCGGCATGCGGCCCCGCCTCGGCTGGCAGCTCTACGTCTACCTCCGCCGTCTGCACCGCGACGGCACCCGCTAACCCTGCCCCGCTCAACCCCAGGAAGGAAGACCCGCCATGTCCGGCGAAACCACGATCACCATCATCGGCAACCTGACCGGCGACCCCGAGCTCCACTACACGCAGAACGGCGTGGGCGTGGCCGCCTTCACTATCGCCTCCAGCGCCCGCACCTACAACAAGGGCGTCGAGAAGTGGGAAGACGGTGAGGTGCTGTTCATGCGCTGCTCGGCGTGGCGCGACCTCGGCGACCACGTCGCCGAATCCCTCACCAAGGGCACCCGCGTCATCGCTTCCGGCCGGCTGCGCCAGCGCACCTACGAGGCGAGCGACGGCGACCGCCGCACCGTCATGGAACTGACCGTGGATGAGATCGGCCCCAGCCTGCGGTTCGCCACCGCCAAACCGCAGAAGGCGGCCCGCACCGGCAGCAACGGTCACGCCGGCGGCTCGCCCGCCGACCCGTGGGCCAGCGACAAGCCGCCGTTCTAGGTCACGCCATCCCCGCGAACGCGAGGGCGCAATGCGGCCTCGGCGACAAGCCACCAAGCACAACCGCCGAGGCCGCCCGCCCTGCTCCTAATCACCAGAAGAAAGGCACCAACCAGCATGACAGCCACCCGCACCCGCAACCAGACCCGCCACCATGGCCGCGCCCCCACGCCGCCCCCGACACCGGCCACGCCGACGTCCACCCGTGCCGCTGACCTGCACCCCGGGCACGCGGTACGCGTCGCCGGCTACGGCACCATCCCCGTAACCCGCGCGGTCGGTCCGGTGCCGCCGCCTCTGGTGGCCATCCGCCTTGGCTGGGCGGGACTGTCCCTGATCACGCATCCGGCCACCCCCTTGGACGCCCTCACCCATACCCCCGCTCAGGTCTACCGGGTCTGGTGGTGCCGTCACTGCGACGGCACCGGCCTGTGGCAACCCGAAGGGAGAGCGTCCAATGGGGGGCGTTGAGGCCGGACACCGCGCACTGACCCTCACCTCCAGCGCACTGGAGGCCGCCGCGCGGGGCTGGCACGTCTTCCCGCTGACACCGGGGGGCAAGAAGCCCCTGCGCGGCTTCATTGACTGGGAGCGCCACGCCACGACAGACCTTGACCGGATCGCGACGTTCTGGCAACGCGCCCCCTACAACGTCGGCATCGCGTGCGGACCTTCGAGACTGGTCGTGATCGACCTGGATATGCCCAAGCCCGGCGAGCACCCGCCCGCCGAGGCCGCCCACGACGGCGCGACCTCGGGTGAGGAGGCCTTCCAACTACTGTGCGAGAGCCGAGGCGAGCCGTATCCCGGCGACACCCTGACCGTACGCACCCGGCGCGGCGGCCTGCACCTGTACTACGCCGCCCCCGAGGGCGTACACCTGCGCAACACGGCGGGTGCCAGGGGCGGCCTCGGCTGGCTCATCGACACCCGCGCCCACGGCGGTTACGTGGTCGGACCAGGCAGCTACGTACGCCAGCGCGACGGCACCAACCCCTACCGGATCATCCGTGACGCGCCGCCGGCACCGCTCCCGGCATGGCTGGTCCATGCGCTCACGCCACCGCCGCCACCGGCCCCGACCGGCGACCTGCTGGCCAGCCTGCCCGGCTATCGGCTGAGCCGCTACGGCGAGACAGCCCTCCGCGCCGAGGCTGAGCGCGTGGCCACCGCTCCCGGGGGAGGTCGGAACCACGCGCTCAACCTGGCCGCGTTCAACCTCGGCCAACTCATCGCACGTGGCGTGCTGCCCGAGCAGGCGGTCACTGCCGCCCTGACCCGCGCCGCCGAGATGGCCAACCACCGCCACCCCGACCGCACGCCCAACTCTCCCCGCGAGATCACCGCCGTCATCGCCTCCGGCCTACGCGCCGGCGTGACGGCCCAACCGCGCCGCCGCAAGGCCGCATGAGCACCACCATGAGGGAGAACCTGACCATGACCCATCACCCGCCCACCGGCGCGGCCCTGCTCGACCAGCTCCGCGCCGCCCTGACCCGGTACGTGATCCTGCCTAGTGATCAGGCCGCCGACGCTGTGACGCTGTGGATCGCCGCCACCCACGCACAACCCGCGTGGGCGCACGCTCCCCGCCTGGTGATCCGCGCCCCTGAAAAGCGCTGCGGCAAGTCCCGGCTGCTCGACATCGTCGAGGCCACCTGCCACGCGCCGTTCATCACCGTCAACTCCTCCAGCGCCGCCGTCTACCGCTCCATCAGCGATGACCCGCCGACGCTGCTGGTCGATGAGGCCGATACCATCTTCGGCCCCAAGGCAGACGGCAACGAAGACCTACGCGGCCTGCTCAACGCCGGACACCAGCGCAACCGGCCGGCCAAGCGCTACGACGCCAACGCCAACCGCGTGGAGTCCATCCCGACCTTCGCCATGGCGGCCCTGGCCGGTATCGGCGCGATGCCCGACACGATCGAAGACCGCGCCCTGGTGATCCGCATGCGCCGGCGCGCCGCCGGCGAGAGCGCCGCACCGTATCGGCATCGCCGCGACCGCACCCCGCTGCGCGACCTGGCCGGCCGCCTCAACCAGTGGCTACGCGCCGAGCTGGCCGCGCTGGAAAAGGCAGAACCGGCCATGCCCGTGGAAGACCGCGCCGCCGACACCTGGGAACCCCTAATCATCGTCGCCGACCACGCCGGCGGCACCTGGCCCAAGCGCGCCCGCGCCGCCGCCGTGGCGCTGACCGCCGAAGCCGACGACAAAAACCAGCCCTCACCTCGCGTCCGACTGCTGACCGACTGCCGCGCCGCGTTCGGCACCGACACCGCGCTCTCGACTGCCGACCTGCTGCAACGCCTCAAGGCCGACCCCGAGGGCGAATGGGCCGACCACGGCCCTGCCGGACTCACCCCACGCAAGCTTGGCCTGATGCTGGCCGAATACGACATCCGGTCGGCCAACATCCGATTCCCCGCCACCGGACACCAGGCCAAGGGCTACCGGCGCGCCGACTTCCTGGACGCGTGGACGCGCTACTGCCCGACCGTCGAACCCGTTCCCAACGGCGATGTCCTCGACTTCGCCAGGGGTACCCGTCCCAACCGTCCCAACGTCGTCACCGCAGGTCAGCGCGGGACGGAAAGCGTACCTGGGACGGGTTGACCCGTCCCACCTAATCCATCCGTCCCAAGCCTGACCTGCGGAAATGAGCTTGGGACGGATGGGACGGATACCCCTCCCAAGTCCTGTCGACAGCCGGCCTCGACGACAAGCCACCAAGCACAACCGCCGAGGCCACCTGCCCCGATCACCACAGTGAAAGGACCACGGTCCCATGGCCATTGATCAAATAGACAACGTCATGCCGACCAAGACTGAAGAAGCTCTACTTCTCACAGTGGAGGAGGCCGCGCGTTCGCTGCGGATCGGTCGAACGCAGATGTATCAGCTCGTCACGACTGGTGCTGTCCAGTCCGTTCGTATCGGACGTCTGCGCCGCGTTCCTGTCGAGTCCCTGCATGACTACGTGTCCATGCTCCGCGCCCACTGCCCAGCACAACGCAACGCAGCCTGAAGGGGACGCACATGGGAACGCGGAAGCCCAACGGTGCATCAAGCATCTACCTCGGCGCGGATGGCAAGTGGCATGGTCGGGTCACCGTAGGCGTCAAGGACGACGGCACGCCCGACCGTCGTCATGTGAAGCGCAAGACAGAGGCTCAAGTCATCAAAGCGGTGCGCGAGCTGGAACGCCAGCGGGACAGCGGAAACGTCCGCAAGGCTGGACAGCGCTGGACCGTCGTGAAGTGGCTGACTCACTGGATCGAGAACATCGCCGTTCCGCCCGCCATTCGGGAAAGCACGCATTCCGGCTACAAGGTGGACGTGATGACACACCTCATCCCCGGAATCGGTGCTCATCGACTCGACAAGTTGGAGCCTGAGCACCTCGAAAAGCTCTACGCCAAGATCCAGCGGTCGGGAAGAAAGGCCGGTACGGCTCACCACGTGCATCGCACCATTCGCGCCGCACTCAACGAGGCCGTACGACGCGGTCACATCACCAAGAACCCGGCGAAGCTCGCCAAGCCCCCGGCGCTCACGGACGCCGAGATCGAGCCGTACGACATCGAAGAGATTCGCCGTCTTCTCAAGGCCGCCGATGCCCTGCCGAGGAACAGCGCACGGTGGGGAATCGCGCTCGCCCTCGGCCTGCGACAGGGCGAAGCCCTCGGCCTGCGGTGGGAACACGTGGATCTCGACAAGGGCATCCTTCGGGTACGGCGTAGTCGTCAACGGCCCAAGTACGCCCACGGATGCGACGCTCAACCCTGCGGCCGGAAGCCCGGCTACTGCCCAAAGCGCAAACAGGTCAACGAGGCCACATCGGACACTAAGTCCAAGGCCGGACGGCGCGTGATCGGTCTGCCTGATGAGTTGGTGATCCTGCTCAGGAAGCACAGGGCAGAGCAGGAAAAGGACCGTAGAGCAGCACGTCAGCTCTGGCAGGAGGGCGGTTGGGTCTTCACCACGGCGACGGGTCAACCTGTGAGCCCGTACACCGACTATCACGAGTGGAAGGGACTGCTAAAGGCCGCCGGCCTACGGGACGGACGTCTGCACGATGCTCGTCACACCGCCGCAACGGTGCTGCTGATCCTGGGAGTGCCTGAGCGCACGGTCATGGCGATCATGGGATGGTCTGCCTCTGGCATGGCTGCGCGGTACCAGCACGTGACGGACGGCATCCGACAGACCGTCGCCAAGCAAGTCGGTGGCCTCATCTGGGAGGCGCAAGAGGAGATCAAAGAGGGTCCCGGTGAGGCCAACTGAGACCCAAACTGAGACCCAATGCCAGAGGGGCCACCCCGATGATCTCGGCGTGGCCCCTCTGAGCTGGCGGAGGATGGGGGATTTGAACCCCCGATAGGTTGCCCTATACACGCTTTCCAAGCGTGCGCCCTCGGCCACTAGGCGAATCCTCCGCCGATGAGCTTACCGGACTCGTCGAGGTATGGAGACCACGATTTCACTGCAGCGAGCACTGCCGCATCCGGCTAGACTGTCCAAGGACCCCTCGCGCGGCGTCATCCTGTGAACCTCCCCAGGGCCGGAAGGCAGCAAGGATAAGCGGGCTCTGGCGGGTGTGCGAGGGGTCTCTTCGTTGTGAGCCCCTTCAGGCGGGATGGTCGCATGAGCCTTGCGCTTTACCGCAAATACCGCCCCGGGACCTTCGCCGAGGTCAAGGGACAGGAGCACGTCACCGATCCGCTGCGGCAGGCGTTGCGCACGGGGCGCATCAACCATGCCTACCTGTTCAGCGGTCCGCGTGGTTGCGGCAAGACGTCCAGTGCCCGCATCCTGGCGCGTTCGCTCAACTGCGAGAAGGGCCCGACCCCCGACCCGTGCGGGGTGTGCGAGTCGTGCGTCGCGCTCGCGCCCACCGGCCCCGGCCACCTCGACGTCATCGAGATCGACGCCGCCTCCCACGGCGGTGTCGACGACGCGCGCGACCTGCGCGAGCGGGCCTTCTTCGCCCCGGTGTCCGCGCGCTACAAGATCTACATCATCGACGAGGCGCACATGGTGACCCGCGAGGGTTTCAACGCGCTGCTCAAGCTCGTCGAGGAGCCTCCGCCGCATCTGAAGTTCATCTTCGCGACGACCGAGCCCGAGAAGGTCATCGGCACCATCAAGTCGCGCACGCATCACTACCCGTTCAGGCTGATGCCTCCGGCGACGCTCCGCGCGCTGCTGGAGGAGGTCCTCACCTCGGAGCACGTCCCCTTCGAGCCGAACGCCCTGCCTCTCGTCGTCCGCGCGGGGGCCGGTTCCGCCCGCGACTCGCTGTCCATCCTCGACCAGCTCCTCGCCGGAGCCGACGACGACGGCATCACCTACGCCAAGGCCGTCTCGCTGCTCGGCTACACCGACGGCGACCTGCTCGACGAGGTCGTCGAGGCGTTCGCCGCGCGTGACGGAGCCCGCGTCTTCCACACGGTCAACCGCGTGATCGAGGGCGGTCACGACCCGCGCCGGTTCGCCTCCGACCTGCTGGAGCGGTTCCGCGACCTGGTCATCCTGGCCAACGTGCCCGAGGCGGCCGCCAGCGGCCTGCTCGACCGGCCGGCCGACGAGCTGGAGCGCCTGGTCCAGCAGGCCGCCTCGATGGGCCCGGCCGAGCTCACCCGCGCGGCGGAGGTCTTCAACGCGGGCCTGACCGAGATGCGCGGCGCCACGTCGCCGCGGCTGCTGCTGGAGCTGATGTGCGCGCGCGTCCTGCTCCCCGGCGCCGCGCAGGGCGAGGAGGCCCTGCTCGCCCGCCTCGAACGCCTGGAGCGCGGCGGCGCCGTCGCCGCGATGGCCGCCCGCTCGCCG
>NZ_QNFZ01001057.1 GCF_003313395.1 Nonomuraea lactucae
GCCCGCACGCTCGCCACGTTCAGGTCGCCGTCCGGCGGCACCGCCCCGCGCAAGCCGGGCCCGCGCAGGCCGGGCCCACGCCCCACGCCGGCGTCACGCAAGCAGCCCCGGGGACGTCCCCGCCAGGACCGGCACCACGACTGGGCGTGGGAGGTGGTCGGCTTCCTGCTCTGCGTGGCGATCGCGATGATCGTGTTCTTCGCGATGCCCACGATCATCAGCCCCTGATCCGGGTACCCAAGGCCACCGCCGTCAGGCGGCCGAGAGGATCAGGCCACTGGTGGGGACGCCCGTGCCCGCGGTGACCAGGACGTTGCGCACGCCCGGGAGCTGGTTGGCCGAGGTGCCCCTGATCTGGCGGACGGCTTCGGCGATGCCGTTCATGCCGTGGATGTACGCCTCGCCGAGCTGGCCGCCGTGCGGGTTGACCGGGAGGCGCCCGTCGAGCTCGATGCCGCCGTCCCGGACGAAGGCGGCCGCCTCGCCCCGGCCGCAGAAGCCCAGCTCCTCCAGCTGGACCAGGACAAACGGGGTGAAGTGGTCGTACAGGATGGCGGTCTGGATGTCGCGCGGGCCGAGCCCCGACATCTCCCAGAGGCGCCTGCCCACGACCGACATCTCGGGCAGGCCGCTCATGCCATCCCGGTAGTAGCTGGTCATCATCATCTGCCCCTCCCCCGCCCCCTGGGCCGCGGCCGTGATCACGGCTGGAGACCTGCGCAGGTCGCGGGCGCGCTCGGCGGAGGTGACGACGAGGGCCACGGCCCCGTCACTCTCCTGGCAGCAGTCGAACAGGCGCAGAGGCTCCACGATCCACCGCGACGCCTGGTGCTCCTCCAGAGTGAGCGGCCGCCCGTGGAACCAGGCGGCGGGGTTCGAGGCCGCGTGCCGGCGCATGGCGACGGCGACCCGCCCGAAGTCCTCGGAGGTGGCGCCGTGGACATGCATGTAGCGCCGGGCGAACATGGCGACCCAGGCGGCGGGAGTCATCAGCCCGAACGGCACGTGCCAGCTCATCTCCAGCCCCTGCGACGTCGGCAGGCCGCCCAGCCGTGCGTCGGGCTGCCCGAACCGCCTGCCGGAGCGCTCGTTGAAGGCCCGGTAGCACACGACCGTCCGGGCCGCCCCGGTGGCGACGGCCATCGCCGCGTGGGCCACGGTCCCGCACGCGGCCCCGCCGCCGTACTCGACCCGGGAGAAGAAGGTCAGCTCGCCGGCCCCGACCTCCCTCGCCACGGCGATCTCCTGGTTGGCGTCCTGGGTGTAGGTGACCATCCCGTCGACCTCGGCGGGATCGAGCCCGGCGTCGTCCAGGGCGGCGAACACCGCCTCTGCGGCCAGCCGCAGCTCGGACCTGCCTGAGTCCTTGGTGAACTCGGTGGCGCCGATTCCGGCTATCGCGGCTTTCGACTTCAGCAACGCGTGCTCCTTCTGCCATGCGTGTCTGCCATGCGTGTCCGGCTGTCATTCGTGTCAGGGCCCGGCACCGACAGGGAACCCCTGGGGCGGCCCGGAAGGCGCACGTCACGGCGCCCGGCCACGCACGCCGGAGGAGCGTTCCCCTGGACGGGGCCCGGCCACGGTCGGCGGGTGGGCCTTGCCTGGCCTGCCGTAAAAGATGGCCGTAAAAGATGGAGGTCCGAACTACTGAGGGAGGGTGAAGGTGACGGTGCCGGTGGCGTGGTCGCCCAGGCTGACCTTGCCGCGGACCTCCGCCGTGAACTCGGCACCGTCGTGCGCGACGATCGTGCCGTTGAAGCTCAGGCGGTCGCCCGCGTACGCCGGGACGCCCAGCTTGACGTTGATGCGCCTGATGACCGCCTCCGGCCCCGTCCAGTCGGTGACGTACCGTTCGACCAGGCCCATCGTGGTCAGGATGTTCAGGAAGATGTCCTTGGAGCCCTGCGCGCGGGCGCCTTCGACGTCGTGGTGCACCGGGGTGAAGTCCATGGTGGCCAGGGCGGTGGAGACGACCACCGTGGGCGTGAGGTCGATCGACAGTTCGGGCAGCACCGAACCGATCTCGACCTGATCTTCGGTCAGCGTCCGCATCACGACTCCCGTGGCACCCACAGCGGAAGGATCAGTTCGTCGTCCATTGCCCGGTACGTCACGCGCAACGACATACCGATACCCACGGCTTCAGGCGGGCAGTCCACTACGTTCCCCACGATCCGCACCCCTTCCGGCAGTTCCACCACCGCCACCACGAACGGCGCCGTCCGTCCCGGGACCGGCGGGTGGTGGTGGACGACGTAGCTGTAGACGGTGCCCTCTCCGGCCGCCGTGACGTACGAGCGGTTCGTGGAGCGGCACGCCGGGCAGACCGGTCCGGGCGGGTGGCGGAGCCGGCCGCAGTCGGCGCAGCTCTGGACGCGCAGCTCGCCGTGCCGCACGCCTTCCCAGAAGAACTCGGTGTCCCTGCTCACGGCCGGTCTCAGCGGGTACGGCCGACGGCCGCCCTCGCCCTGGCCGCCCTCGCCCTGGCCGCCCTGGGGGCCCGGCGCGGCACGCTTCCGGGGCCGGAACTTCAGCACCCGGAACATCATCTCCGCCACCGGCTCGTCCGCCTCGCCGTACCAGGTGACGTTCCAGGTGGCGAAGTAGCCCTCGCCCAGGGCGGTCCGCTTGGGCCCGGCCAGCCCGGAGAAGCGCGTGGCGGGCGTGAGCCGTTCGCCCAGCCGTACGTACCGGTGGTAGGTCTGCTCGCAGTTGGTCGCCACCACGCCCGTGAAGCCCTGGGCGTCGAGCTCCGCGAGCACGTCGTCCACCGGCGAGCGGTCCCTGCCCCTGGAGCGGACGCCCTGCATGGTCCACACCTGGGCCATCGCGGGCGGCGCGACCCCTTTCTCCAGGTACGCCGGGTTGGAGTCGCCCATCGCGTCCAGCCAGTGCCTGATCATGGGGGTGTTGACCGGGTCGGCGGCCGGGACGCCGCGGACCTCGCCGAGCGCGGCCTGCTTGTCGGCCAGCTCCCTGAGCTCCCGGTCCGTCGTCACTCCCGTGGCGGGCGCGCCGGTCATCGCGGCGGCCTCGGCAGGCCAAGGCCGAGCATGGCGATCAGCTCGCGCTGCACCTCGTTCACGCCGCCGCCGAAGGTCAGCACCACCGCGCCCTTGACCCCGTGGTCCACCCGTTCCATCAGCTCGGCCGTCTCGGGGTCCGACGGGTCGCCGTGGCGGGCCAGCACGTCGCCGACGAGCCGGCCGACCTCCTGCACCCGCTCCGAGGCGTAGATCTTGGTGGCCGAGGCGTCGGGGGCGCCCAGCCAGCCGAGGTCCATGTTCGCCGCGACCTGCCAGTTGAGCAGCTCGTTCGTGCGGAAGTAGGCGCGGACCCGGCCGAGCGCCCGCCGCACGTCCGGCTCGTCCACCAGCCCGGTACGGCGGGCCCAGGCGAGGAAGCGGTCGTAGGTCTGGCCGAGGTTCCCCGCGGGGCCGAGCGTCACCCGTTCGTGGTTGAGCTGGTTGACGATCAGGTCCCAGCCCTTGTCCACCTCGCCCACGACCATGTTCACCGGGACGCGGACGTCGCTGTAGTAGGTGGCGTTCGTGTGGTGGCGGCCGTCCATGGTGACGATCGGCGTCCAGGAGAAGCCGGGGTCGTCCGTGGAGGCGATCATCATGGTGATGCCCTTGTGCTTGGCGGCCTCGGGGTTGGTGCGGGTGGCGAGCCAGATGTACTGGGCGTAGTGGGCGCCGCTGGTGAAGATCTTCTGGCCGTTGACGACGTAGTGGTCGCCGTCGGGCACCGCGGTCGTGCGCAGCGAGGCCAGGTCGGTGCCGGCCTCGGGTTCGCTGTAGCCGATGGCGAAGTGGCACTCGCCCGCCAGGATGCGCGGCAGGAACGTCTCCTTCTGCTCCCGCGTGCCGTACTGCATCAGGGTGGGGCCGACCGTCTGGAGCGTGATGAGCGGGTACGGCACGCTCGCGCGGGCGATCTCGTTGGCGAAGATCTGCTGCTCAAGGGGGCCGTAGCCGGCTCCGCCGTACTCCTTCGGCCAGCCGAGGCCGAGCTTGCGGTCGCGCCCGAGGCGGCGGCAGTGCTCCATGTACATCTCGCCGAACGGATCCTCGGCGATCTTGGCGCGCTCGTCGTCCGTGAGGCAGCTGCGGAAGTACTCGCGCAGCTCGTCGCGGAGCCTGCGCTGGTCAGGGGTGAGGTCGATCAGCATCAGACGAGCGCTCCGATCAGGTCGAGCTGGGCGTCCTGGCCGCCGAGCAGGTGCGACAGGTGCTTGGCGTGGGAGAAGTAGCGGTGCAGCGGGTACGTCACGTCGAGGCCGAGCCCGCCGTGCAGGTGCTGGCAGGTGTAGAGGGCTCTGAACGCCTCGCCGACGTGGAGGGCGGCGACCGCCACGTCCTCCTCGGCGGGCAGGCCCTCGCCCAGCCGCCAGGCCGCCGACCACATCGCCACGTCCAGCGCCCGCCCCGCGACGTACACGTCGGCGATCTGCATGGTGACGGCCTGGAACTCGGCCAGTACCCGGCCGAACTGCCTCCTGGTCCTGATGTACTCGGTGGTCAGCTCCAGCGCTCCGGCGAGCACGCCACTGGCCTGGGCCGCCACGGCCAGCGTGAAGAGCTGCCGGACCGCCGGGACCGCCTCGGCGCCCGCCACGCGTTCGGCGGGCGTCCGGTCGAGCACGATGGTGGCGGCCGGCTCTCCGGTGGAGGTGAACTCCGGGCTCGCCTCCGGGGAGGTGACGAGGAAGACGCCCGCGTCGGCGCTGACCAGCGCGGCCGGCTCCAGGTACGGCACCTGCGTCTTCCTGCCGGTCAGCACCCAGCTCCCGTCCGTCCTGTCCGCCCTGGTGACGGGCGGGTCGGCGAGCGCCCTGCCCGGCTCTCTCAGCGCGATCGTGGCGGAGCGCTCCTGCTGCGCCCGCGTGCCGTACGTGCTGAGCGCGAGAGAGCCGGCCAGGGCCGGCAGCGCGGGGACGGCCGCGGCGCGGGCTCCCACCTCGCGGAGCACGACCGCCATCTCGACCGGGCCCAGCCCGGCGCCGCCCGCCTCCTCCGGCACGCACACGCTCAGCAGCCCGGCCTCGCGGAGCCTGTCCTCGCCGGCGTCCTTGGCGAGGAGGTCCGCGGCCAGTTTCCTCAGGTCTTGCTGGGTCTCGTCCAGGTTGAAATCCATCAGCCCTCCAGTAGGTGTCCGCGTCCGTTCCTGACGAACTCGTCCTCGATCGCCTTGACGTCCTCCTCCTTCAGCGGACGCCAGCCCGTGCCGGTGCGCCACCAGACCGGGTCGGGGGTCCGCCAGGCGTCGCGGACGAGGTGGCGTTTGACGACCTTGTGCGAGGGGGTCTCCGGCAAGGCCGAGCAGATCCGGATATATCGAGGTACGGCCTTGACGCCGAGATCGCGGCGGGACGCCAGGAAGGCGGCGAACAAGGCGGCGAACTCCGCCGGAGCGAACGGCGCGGACATGACGAGCGCGCCCATGATCTGGTCGCCCGCGACCGCGTCCGGCACCGGGTAGACCGCCGCCTCGACCACGCCGGGAAACTCCCGCAGCGCCGCCTCGATCGGGGCGACGGCGAGGTTCTCACCGTCCACCCGCAGCCGCTCCGTGCCGCGCCCGGCGAAGAACACGTACCCGCCGGCGTCGGCGTATGCGAGGTCGCCCGACCAGAACTCTCCCGCGCGGATCCGCTCGGCGTCCGCCTCCGGGTCGTTGTAGTAGCCGTCGAACAGGCCGGCACCCGTCGCGTTCACCAGCTCGCCGATCGCCTCGCCCGGGTTGAGCAGGCGGCCGTCCTCGACGATCGCCGGAGGGCAGCGCTCGCCGGTCGCCGGGTCGCGGATCTCGACACCCTCGGGCAGCCGGCCGAGGCAGCCTGGGGGCCCGGTGGGGTCGGGGGTCAGCGCGATCGCCGTCTCCGTCGAGCCGAACGCGTCGATCACGTGGCAGCCGAACCGCTCGCCGAACCTCCGGACGGCCGTCGCGCTGCCCTCGTTGCCGAACGCGAGCCGCAGGGGGTTGTCGGCGTCGTCAGGCCGTTCCGCGGTGGCCAGGACGTAGGAGAGGGCCTTGCCGACGTAGTGGAGGTACGTGCAGCCGTACCTCCTGACGTCGGTCAGCAGGCCCGACGCCGAGAACCTCCGCCGCAGCGCGAGCGCCGCCCCCGAGGCCACGGCCGGGGCGTAGGCGGCCATCACCGCGCCGGAGTGGAACAGCGGCATCGAGCAGTAGACCACGTCCCCGGGAGCGAGCAGCGCGGCCAGGCTCCGGCCCGGCACGGCGATCTTCCGCTGGGTGATCCGCACCGCCCGGGGCCGCCCCGAAGTGCCCGAGGTGAAGATCAGCATCACCAGGTCACCCGGTCGTGTGTCGCTGCCCGGCTTCCCGCCCAGGTCCCCGCCCAGCTCCCCGCCTGGCTCCGTGACCGGCTCCCCACCCGGTCCAGGCGGGCTCGCCCGGGAGAGGGCGGCGCAGGGGATGCCCAGGCCGGCGGCCAGGCGGCGGCCCACCTCCTCGTACGGATCGTCGCAGAGCAGCAGGGCGACGTCCGTCGCGGCGGCGTCGCGGGCCAGCTCGGCGGGCGAGCGGGTCGGGTTCAGCGCGACGACCACGTGCCCGGCGAGCGCTGCCCCGCCCACCAGGAACACCAGCTCGGGCACGTTGTCGCAGAGCACGCCCACGTGGAGGGGAGTGGCATGCGCCGCCGCATGAGCGTCGAGCCAGGTCGCGGCGGCCAGGCACGCGGCGACGTGCTCTCGCCACGACCAGACCCGGTCCTCGAAGTACAGACCGGGACGGTCGTCGCCGGCCCTGGCGAGGAGCAGAGCGGCGAGCGTGTCCTCGGGCATCGCGCCTCCAACAAGCGCTCGGTCAACCGATCCGCAAACTAGAACAGATTCTAATAATTGTCCAGTAGCCCCCAATGCCATAAGTCGCGATATATGCGTGTAATGCCGTAGACATGGGGGTATGCGGCACCCTTTGTGACTGGCAAGTAACAAGCCGCGCGGCCGAGAAATCAGATAACGTGTTCTTATGCGTACTCCGCACGCGGCCATCGCCGCGCCCTCCAGCGACACCGAGGGGACCATGGAGAGCCACTCCACGTCCGGCGGGCACAGCGTCCGTACGCGTAGCCAGCACCAGCGCCGCAAGCGCATCGTCCAGGCCGCGGCCGCCCTCGCCTCGCGCGGCGGCGTCGAGGCGATGCAGATGCGCACCGTCGCCGAGCGGGCCGGCGTCGCGCTCGGCACCCTCTACCGCTACTTCCCGTCCAAGATGGACCTCGTCGTCGCGGTGGTGGGCGAGGAGATCGACCTCCTGGAGAGCAGCATCGAGCGCCGCCCGCCGAGCGCGTCCACCCCGGCGGGCCGCGCGGTCGACGTCCTCATGCGCGCCACGCGCGGCCTCATGCGCGAGCCCGAGCTCGCCGACGCCCTCATTCGCTCGCTGATCCTGGCCGAGGTCGAGACCCCGTTCGGCGACCGGATGACGGGCCTGCTGCTCCGCGTCTCCGCCAACGGGCCGGGAAGGGAGCAGGCCACCGAGGAGCAGGTCGCCCTTGCGGGCTCCCTGTCGAGCATCTGGGTCCACGAGCTCCTCGAGATGCTCCGGGGCCGCCGCACCTACGACCAGATCCAGCGCCGCATCGACATCGCCGCCTCCCGCCTCCTCACCGACCTTTGATCTCCAGCCCCTCACGGCACCTGATCTCCAACCCTTCACGGCACACCTGGTCTCCAGCCCTCACGGCACCTGATCTCCAGCCTTCACGGCACCGCCGAGGAGGGCCCACCCACCGCACGTGCCCGGCGACTTCCAGGGAGACGCCCGCTGACCCGCGCGTGGCGGGCCGCGACACGGCGCCCTGTGAGCCACCCAAGGCCGGCGCCGCCACCAGCGGCGCATGCGACCCGTGCTGGCTGGATCTTTACGGACATTGGCCATTGGGCCACTCGCGGGCGTGTCCCGCCACCGGCAGGCTGGCCTCATGAAGATGCGCGCGATCAGCCAGGACACCCTGGGCGGTCCCGAGGTGCTGAAGACGGTCGAGGTGGACAGGCCCGAGCCGGGGCCGACCGAGGTGCTCGTGCGGGTGCGTGCCGCCGGGGTCAACCCCACCGACTGGAAGCACCGGACCAACGGCGGGCTGCTGGGGCCGCCGCCGTTCACGCTGGGCTGGGACGTCTCGGGCGTGGTCGAGGCCGTCGGCCTGGGCACCACCATCCACAAGCCGGGCGACGAGGTCTTCGGCATGCTGCGCTACCCGCTGGGGCATGGGGCGTACGCGGAGTACGTGACGGCGCCCGCGCGGCACTTCGCCCGCAAGCCCGCGGGCATCGACCACGTGCACGCCGCCGCGATCCCGCTCGCGGCGCTCACCGCCTGGCAGGCGCTGGTCGACACAGCGGGGGTGCGGGCGGGCAGCCGGGTGCTGGTGCACGCGGCGGCGGGCGGCGTGGGGCACTTCGCCGTACAGATCGCCAAGGCCCGCGGCGCCCATGTCATCGGCACGGCCAGCGCCGCCAAGCACGACTTCCTGCGCGGCCTCGGCGCGGACGAGTTGGTCGACTACCGCGCCCAGGACTTCGCCGAGGTGGTGCGCGGCGTGGACGCCGTGATCGACACCATGGGCGGCGACTACGGCCCGCGCTCCCTGCGGACGCTGCGCGAGGGAGGCACGATCGTCTCGCTCACCCTCTCCCTCCTGGACCCCGGCCTGGACGAGGAGGCCGCGCGGCGGGGCATCCGCTCGGCGGCCATGCTGGTCGAACCCGACCACGCCGCACTGCGCGCGCTGGTCGCCCTGGCGGAGGCCGACCGGCTGCGATCCGAGATCGCGGCCGTGCTGCCGCTGGCGGACGCGGCCAAGGCACACGAACTGGGCGAGTCCGGCCACACCACCGGCAAGATCGTCCTCACCGTCCCCTGACAGGCCCAGCCGGTGCCGGCCACGACCCTGACCTCGGCACCGGGCTCCGAGGCCACTCCGGGGCGCGTTGGGTGGGTTCGACGCCGGTCGGGCGGTTGTCACCCACAAGGACCGGCCCCGTCCCCGCGAACTCATCGCTTTGTCAGTGGCGCCGCATATACAGGGGGTATGACCGACAGGCCACCGAACGAGGACTTCCTCAAGCTGGCTGACCCGCTCCGGCGCGAGTTGCTGGCGCACTGCTACCGCATGCTCGGCTCGGTGCACGACGCCGAGGACCTGGTCCAGGAGACCTATCTGCGCGCCTGGCGCGCCTACGACGGCTTCGAGGGGCGCTCTTCGCTGCGCACCTGGCTCTATCGCATCGCCACCACGGCCTGCCTCACCGCGCTCGACAGCCGCGGCAGGCGGCCGATGCCCACGGGGCTGGGCGCGCCGAGCGCCGAGGCGACCGCGCCCCTGACCGAGCGGTCGGAGGTGCCGTGGCTGGAGCCCGTGCCCGACGCGCTGGTGGGCGCGGGCGCCGAGGATCCCGCCCTGATCGTCACCTCCCGCGAGAGCATCAGGCTGGCGCTCATCGCAGCACTGCAGCACCTGCCTGCGCGGCAGCGGGCGATCCTGATCCTGCGCGACGTGCTCAAGTGGCGGGCCGCCGAGGTCGCCGAGGTGCTCGAGACCACAACCGCGGCCGTCAACAGCGGCCTGCAGCGCGCCCGCACCCAGCTCAGCCAGGTGTCGCCGAGCCCCGACGACCCGGTCGAGCCGCTCCCGCAGGACCAGCAGGAGCAGCTCGACCGCTATGTGGCGGCCTTCGAGAGCTATGACGTGGCGGCGATCGTCGAGCTGTTCACGAAGGACGCGATCTGGGAGATGCCGCCCTACCCGACGTGGTACCAGGGGGCCGAGACGATCGGCAGGCTCATCGAGGTCAACTGCCCTGCCAAGCAGCCTGGCGACCTGCGGCTCGTCCAGATCTCGGCGAACGGCCAGCCGGCGTTCGCGATGTACTTCCGGCAGGGTGACGTTTATCACGCGTTCGGGCTGCCGGTGCTCACCGTGACAGCGAGAGGTGTCAGCCATGTCGCGATGTTCTTCGACCTAAACCTGTTCGACACGTTCGACCTGCCCCGAACGCTCCCCGAGGGGCGCCGCTCTTCCGCGAAAAAGTAGAACGGGTTACAGTCTGCTCCGGAGCTTAGTTCTGGAGGCGACTGTGGGCACACCGGTGATCGTCGAGGCCGTCCGCACTCCCATCGGCAAGCGCGCGGGCTGGCTGGCCGAGCTCAAGCCCCAGCAGGTGCTCGCCACCGCGCTCAACGGGCTGGTCGAGCGCTCCGGCGTCGATCCCGCGCTCGTCGGCCAGGTGTTCGCAGGGTGCGTGACGCAGGCCGGCGAGCAGGGCGGGCACGTCGGGCGCCATTCCTGGCTGTACGCGGGGCTGCCGCACCAGACGGGGGTCACCACGGTCGACGCGCAGTGCGGGTCGTCCCAGCAGGCCGTGCACCTGGCGGCGGCCATGATCCGCGCCGGCGTGATCGACGCGGGCGTCGGCTGCGGGGTCGAGGTCATGAGCCGGGCGCCCCTCGGGAGCAACGTGCTGCCGGCCAGGCCCAGGCCCGACGACTGGAGCATCGACCTGCCCGACCAGTTCACCGCCGCCGAGCGGATCGCGGCCCGGCGCGGGCTGACCAGGGAGCGGCTCGACTGGTTGGGCGTGCGGTCGCAGCGGCTGGCGGCCAAGGCGTGGGCCGACGGGCGCTTCGACCGGGAGATCGTGCCGGTCGGGCAGGTGACGCGCGACCAGGGCCTGCGCGAGACCACCGCGGAGGTGCTGGCCGGGCTCAGACCGGTGCGCGAGGGCGCCCTGCACACCGCGGGCACGTCGTCGCAGATCTCCGACGGCGCCGCCGCCGTGCTGGTGATGAGCGAGGAGGCGGCCCGGGCCGCCGGACTGCGGCCGAGGGCCCGAATCCTCGCCCAGGCCCTGGTGGGCGCGGAGCCGTACTATCACCTCGACGGGCCGGTGGACGCGACCGCCAAGGTGCTCGCCGCGGCCGGGATGACGGTCGGCGACATCGACAGGTTCGAGGTGAACGAGGCGTTCGCCTCGGTCGTGCTCTCCTGGGCGAGCGTGCACGAGCCCGACTTCGACCGCGTCAACGTCAACGGCGGCGCCATCGCGCTCGGCCATCCGGTGGGCGCCACCGGGGCCAGGCTGCTCACCACGGCGTTGCACGAGCTGGAGCGCTCGGACTCGGCGACCGCGCTGGTCACGATGTGCGCGGGCGGCGCCCTGGCCACCGCCACGATCCTCGAACGCGTCACCTGACCTGCCAGGACCCCGCCGCCGCACCGGAAACCGGGTCTGGGGCACGTGGCGGTGGCACGTGGCACGTGGCACGTGGCACGCCAGGGTCCCGACCCCCGTCCGCCGCCGCGCCTGGACCCCGCCCAGTTCCGCCGCCAGGCCAGAGACCATGCCCTCGTCCTGGCACCTGCTGGAAGTCCCTTCCCGTCTCCCGCCGATCTCCGCCACACTCCGACCACCACTCGCACGATCGACGGGGGACCGCCCATGAGGAAGACACGACGCAGGCCGTACTCGGAGCAGCGGCCTCGGGATCTGGGCGGCGGGGTGTCGAGCGTGCCGGTGCCCATCCCCGGCAACCCCCTCGGCTATACGCTCGTCTACGCCGTCGACTCCCCCCGCGGCCCGGTGCTGGTGGACGCCGGTTGGCACCATCCGGACGCCTGGGAGGCGCTGCGCGGCGGGCTCGGCGCCCTCGGGATCGACGTGACCACCGTCCAGGGCGTGGTCGTCACCCACTTCCACCCCGACCACGCCGGGCTGGCGGGCCGGGTGAGAGAGGTCTCGGGCGCCTGGATCGCGATGCACGAGGCCGACGCCGCGCTGGTGCGGCTCATGCGCGGCTTCGCCGACGGCGACCACCGCGGTTTCCAGGCCGACATGCTCAGGCGGGCGGGCGCCGGCCCCGGCGACATGGTCGCGGTGTCGGCGGACCGCCCGCGGGCGCCCACGCAGCCCGACCGCGAGCTGGGCGACGGCGACCTGATCGACCTGCCCGGCCGCGAGCTGCGCGCCGTCCACACCCCCGGCCACACGCCGGGCCACATCTGCCTTCACCTGGTGGACGCCGGGCGGCTGTTCACCGGTGACCACGTGCTGCCCGACATCACCCCGCACGTCGGCGTCTATCCCTATGATCGCGACGACGTGGACCCGCTCGGCGACTTCCTGGACTCCCTGGACCGGGTCGGTGAGCTGGGGCCGCTGGACGGGCTCCCGGCGCACGAGTGGACATTCCCTGATGTGGCGGCGCGGGCGGCCGAGATCCGCCGGCATCACGAGGAGAAGCTCGTACGGCTCGCCGCCCTGCTCGCCGAACGGGCCGAGCCGCTGACCATCTGGGAGGTCGCCGCGATGATGACCTGGAACAGGCCGTGGGCAGACCTGTCCCCCGTGCCGCGGAGCATGGCGGCGGGCGAGGCCGCCGCCCACTTGCGCGCTCTGGAGGCGAGTGGCCGGATCCGGCGCGTCTCCGGGCTCGATACGGTGCGCTTCCAGGCCCTAGAATCCTAGACATCCGATGTCTAGGGAGAAGAGCGTGGCGGTCACCGACGCGGCCATCGACAAGATCAAGCAGATGATCCTTTCCGGCGAGCTCGCGCCTGGAGACAGGCTCCCCAAGGAGGCCGACCTCGCCGAACGGCTGGGCCTGTCGCGCAACTCGCTGCGCGAGGCGGTCCGCGCGCTGGCGCTGATCAACGTGCTCGACGTACGGCAGGGCGACGGCACGTACGTCACGAGCCTGGAGCCGAGGCTGCTGCTCGACACCATGTCGTTCGTGCTCGACCTGCACCGCGACGACACGGTGCTGCAGTTCTTCGAGGTGCGCCGCATCCTGGAGCCGGCCGCGACCGCCATGGCCACCAAGCTCATGACCGACCAGGAGATCGACGAGCTGCGCGTCATCCTCGAGGCGCTGCCCGCCGACCCCTCTGTGGAGGAGCTCGTCGCCAACGACCTGCAGTTCCACGCCCGCATCGCCCGAGGGTCCGGCAACACTGTGCTCTGCTCGTTCATCGAGAGCCTGTCCGGGCCGACGACCAGGGCCAGGATCTGGCGAGGCCTCACCCAGGAGGGCGCCATGGACAAGACGCGGGAGCAGCACACAGCGATCTACGAGGCCATCGCGGCCCGGCAGGCGGACGTGGCCCGCTCGTGGGCCACGGTCCACGTGGCGGGCGTGGAGTCGTGGCTCCGCAGGGCCCTCGAGTGACGCCTGCCCTTCGCACGGGCCCTGCCCTTCGCACGGGCCCTGCCCTTCGCCGGGCTATGTGACGCCTGCCCATCGCACGGGCTAACGGGCCGTCCGGTGGGTGCGCCGCCAGTGCTGCCGCTTCTTCTCCTCGCGCACCACGACGCCCAGCTTCGCCAGCTCCCGCCGCAGCTCCTCGGCGTCCTCCACGTCGCCCTTCTCCAGGGCGCGTGCGCGCGCCTTGAGGAAGGCGTGTGCGGAGGCCGGCAGGTCGGGGTGCCCGTCCACCCACCGCTGGAAGTCCTCCCGGTGCGGATCGCCCTCGGCCAGCCACGGGTAGCCGTGGGCCAGGAAGGCGTCCGCGAGGCGCCGCTCCGCGGGCAGGTCGCCACCCTGCCGCACCGGCTCGCCGCCGTCGTGGTCGAGCAGCACGAGTTGCTTGGCGTCGTGGAAGGCCGCGACCACGGACCGGCGTGGCACCTCGCGCTTGGCGCCGCGGCAGACGACGGTCACCCCGTCGTCGGCCACGGTGACCTTCACGGCGTACTCCTCGGCGACCAGGGCCAGCACCACGCCGGCGAGCGCGCCGACGGCGACCGCGCCGATCGTGAACGGCGTCGCGGGGACCGACTCGGCCAGCCGCAGCGGCCCCTGGAACGGCGTCCACGGCAGCGACCCAGCCCACCCGACCACGAACTTCAGCAGCCAGCCGGCCCCGGCCCCCAGCAGCGGAGCCACCACCCAGAACAGCACCCGCTCCCAGGCCGCCGGGCCGACGACCGTCGCTCCGGGTGGCATCCCTCGTTCTCCCTTCGGCCCTGTCCGCCCTGGCCCCCACCGGGCGGGGCGTGCCGCTGCCAACGTAGCCCCCGGTCGGGCGGCCGTTCGTCGGCCGAAAGTAGCGGCCACCCCGACTTTGGTCGCCCACCCCCGCTGGTCCGGCCCGTAGGCGATGGGAACGCCTGACGGGGTAGGACGCCTGTGTGGCCGACAGACTCGAGCAGTATCGGAGCAAGCGCGACCCCAGCCGTACCCCCGAGCCCGTCCCCGCGGAGGCGCCCGAGCCACGTGACGGCGACGCCTTCGTGATCCAGGAGCACCACGCCCGGTCGCTGCACTGGGACCTGCGGCTGGAGCGCGACGGCGTGCTCGCGTCGTGGGCGATCCCCAAGGGCCTGCCCCCGGACCCCGCCGTGAACCACCTGGCCGTGCGGACCGAGGACCATCCGATGGAGTACCTCACCTTCCACGGCGAGATCCCGCGGGGCGAGTACGGCGGCGGCACGATGACGCTCTGGGACAGCGGCACGTACGAGACGGAGAAGTGGTCGGACCGCGAGGTCAAGGTGGTGCTGCACGGCTCGCGGGCTTCGGGCCGCTTCGTCCTCTTCCAGACGAACGGCAAGAACTGGATGATCCACCGCATGGACGCCCCGGCGCGCGACCCGTTCCCCCCGCTGGAGCCCATGCTGCCGGTGGAGCGGGCCCGGCCGCCGCGCGACGAAGAGAAGTACGCGTTCGAGTTCGCCTGGGGCGGCCGGCGGACCCTGGTGCCGATCGACGGCGGACGCACGGACGCCGCCCGGGAGCACCCCTGGCTCCGGCCGCTCGCCGCCTCCTTCGGCAGCCGCAGCGCGGTCCTGGACGGGGAGGTCGTCACGCTGGCGGGCGCCGAGGTGCTGGTCTGCTACGACCTCCTCTACGACGACGGCCGCCCGCTGGTGGCCGAGCCGTACCCCGCGCGCCGCGCGGCGCTGGAGGCCCTCGGCCTGTCGGCCGCCCGCTGGCAGACCGCGCCCTCGTGGCCCGGCCAGGCCGCACCGGTACGGCGGGCGGCCCGAGACCAGGGCCTGCCCGGGATCGTGGCCAAACGCCTGGACTCCCCCTACGAGCCGGGCAGGTCCAAGGCGTGGATCTTCGTACCGTCCGATACGGCGAGGACGCGACGGAGCCGGCGCTGAGGGGTTCCGCGGCGATCCCGGCGCGGCCGCGGCGGGCTCACCCGACCCGGCCGATTCCGCACATGAAGTAGTTGTCCACCCGGGCGAAGACCGGGTCGGTGACGGGTACGTCCATCCGCCACTCGTGGAGGTTGACCAGGCCGGGCTCGACCAGCTCCAGCCCGTCGAACATGGGCGCGATCTCGCTGGACATCCTCGCGACGAACCGCGCCGAGGCGTTGTCGTACACGCGCTCCACGTCGGGCGCCACCTGCGGCCGTTCGTCGACCGCCACGTGGGAGATCACGATGTAGCTGCCCGGGGGGAGCGCTTCGCGGATCCGGGCGACGATGCCGACGGGGTCGTCGCCGTCCGGGATGAAGTGGAGGATCGCGAGGAGGAGGACCGCGACCGGCCGGTCGAAGTCGAGGTGCCGGCGGATGGCGGGGTCCGCCAGGATCTCCTCCGGCCGCCGCAGGTCGCCCTGCGCGGCCAGCACCTCCGGGCTCTTCTGCAGCAGCGCCCTGGCGTGGACGAGCACCTGGGGGTCGTTGTCGACGTACACGGTGCGCCCTCCCGGCGCGAACCGCGCCGCGAGCTGGTGCACATTGTCCTGCGTCGGCAGGCCGGCGCCGATGTCGAGGAACTGCCGGATGCCCTGGTCGGCGAGGAACCGCATGGCGCGGGACAGGAAACGCCGGTTCTCCCGGATGCCGATCGGGATCTCAGGGACGAGCTTCAGCGCGCGGTCGGCGGCCTCCCGGTCGACCGGAAGGTGGTCCTTGCCCCCCAGGAAGTAGTCGTACATGCGGGCGGCGTTGGGAATGGACGCGTTGAAGCCGACGCCGATCAGGGCCGGGTTCATCTCGTCTCCACTGGTGGGCCTCACACGACGATCTTAACAACGAAGCGTGATTATCCGTATATACGGGTAATCCTCGTGCTCGACAGGACACAGTGCCATGATCTTCCCATGGCCGCTCCCCCCACGCGCCGTGTGCTGGGCGCTCAGCTCGCCGACGGCGTCACCCGAGGAAACATGTGGGCCCTGCTGTCCTTCGCGACGGCCGGCACCGCGGTGATCTCCTTCCTGCCGTCCACCCAGCCGCACATCCTCACGACGATCCTCGGCGTGCCGGAGTCCGCCCAGGGAACGGTCGTCGGGCTGCTGGGGTTCGCCGCCGAACTGGCGATGATCCTCAGCCTCGCCTGGTACGGGGCGCTGAGCGACCGGTTCGGCCGGCGGCTCATCGTCCTTGTCGGCCTGCTCCTGTGCGCGCTCGGCATCGCGCTGTTCCCCTTCGCCGGCAACACCGCGGTCCTGGTCGCGCTGCGCGTGGTGTTCGGGCTGGGGGTGGCCGCGCTGAACGCCATGATGTCGACGATCGCGATCGACTACGTGCGCACGCGCTCGCGCGGGAAGTCGTACGGGCTCGTCGGCGTCTTCGGCGGCCTCGGGGCACTGGTGGCCGTGCTGGTCCTGGTCAGGCTGCCACGGACCATGGAGGCCCAGGGGCTGGAGCCCGTGGCGGCGACGCGCGTCTCGTTCCTGATCATCGCGGGCGGCATCCTGGTCGTGGCCGGCCTGCTGTGGCTGGGCCTGTCCCCGGCGAAGGCGGACGGGGCCTCCCCCGAGCACGCGTCGCTGCCCCGCCTGGCGCGGGAGGGGCTGGTCCTCGTCCGCGACCCGGGGGTCGCCCTGTCCTACGCCGCCTCCTTCGTGGCCCGCGCCGACCTCGCCATCGTCGTGGGCTTCATGACTCTGTGGATCACCGATCACGCCACCACCGAACGCGGGCTGTCGGGCGCGGAGGCGCTGGCCAGAGCAGGTGCCGTGGTGGGTGTGTCACAGATGGTCGCGCTGGCGTGCGCGCCCCTGTTCGGCTGGCTCGGCGACCGGATGCGGCGCCAGGACCTGGTGATCGTGGCGCAGCTCGTCGCGGCGTGCGCGTACCTCTCGACGCTGTTCGTCACCGATCCCCTCGGCGCCGACATGATGATCGTCGCCGTGCTGATCGGGGTCGGGGAGATCGCCGGCATCACCACCGCGGGCCCGCTGCTCGCCCAGCAGGTGCCCGCCGAGGTGCGCGGCTCGGCGTTCGGCGTGCACACGCTCTGCGGGGCCGCCGGGATCATGATCCTCTCGGCGCTGGGCGGGGTGCTCTACGACACGTGGCGGCCCGCGGGCCCGTTCGTGGCCGCCGGGGTGGCCGGGCTCGTCGTCGCCGCCTTCGGCCTCGCCGTGCGGCGGCGGGTCAGGGCGAGCAGCCGGGCCGATCTGGGGCGTGAGGCGATGCCCGAGGAGGGCTCCCTGCCCGGCTGACAGGGCGGCCCGCCCGGCCACCGGCGCGCACGCGCCGCGCACCCGGTGCCGGATCGGGGGGCGCCTACGCCTTCTCCGACTGAGGCAGCAGGCCCTCCGCCTCCAGTTCCGCCCAGAGGTCCGCGGGGACCGGGCGCCGCTGGAGGGCCGCGTTGGCGGCCACCTCCTCCGGTGATCGGGCGCCCACGACGACCGAGGCGATCGCCGGGTGACGCAGCGGGAACGCCATCGCCGCCTGCGGCAGCGCCACGCCGTGCGCCTCGCAGACCGCGGCGACGCGCCGGGCCCGTTCCAGGACGGCGGCCGGTGCGGGCCGGTAGTCGAACGTGCCCGACGGCGGGGACGTCGCCAGCAGGCCGCTGTTGAAGACGCCCGCCGCCAGCACCCGCACGCCCCGCTCCAGGCAGGCGTCCAGCAGGGGCAGGCCCGACTGGTCGATCACCGTGTAGCGGCCGGCGAGCATGACCACGTCGATGCCGGTCTCCTGGACGAAGCGCAGGGGAGCCCGCCACTGGTTCATGCCGACCCCGATGGCCCCGACGACGCCCTGCTCCCGCAGCTCGGCCAGCGCCGGATACGCCCGCGCGAGCGCCTCCTCCATGTGGTCGTCCGGATCGTGGATGAGGGCGATGTCCACGCGGGGCAGCCCGAGCCGGGCCAGCGAGTCCTCCAGGGACCTCCGCACGCCGTCACGCGAGAAGTCCCACACCCGCTCGTGGTCGGCGGGCACGTCGAAGCCCTGGTCGTCGCGCGCGCCCGGCCGGCCCGCCCGGCCTGACGGCCGGAGCAGGCGGCCGACCTTGGTGGACAGCACGTAGCCGGTACGGCCGGCGAGCGCGGCCCCGAGCCGGCGCTCGGAGAGGCCGAGCCCGTAGTGCGGCGCCGTGTCGAACAGCCGGACCCCGTGCGACCAGGCGGCGTCGATCGTCGCGCGGGCCTGCTCCTCGCCGACGGCCTCGTACAGCCCGGCGATCGGCGCTGTGCCGAGCCCGTGGCGTGGCAGCTCCGGAGGCGTCCCGCCATCTCCCGGATCCGTCACGCCGTCCCCCGGATCCGTCACGCCGTCCCCCGGACGCGTCACGCCGTCCCCCGGACCCGTCACGCCGTCCCCCGGACCCGTCACGTCATCTCCCAGACCAGGAGCAGGCCGCCGGAGTCCTTGTCGAAGTCGCCGTCGAGCAGCCGGTTCATCCGCGCCTGCCACGCCTGGTCGGCCGGGTCGTCGCGCAGCGCCGCCTGGAGGGCCGCGTAGTCGTCCACCTCGACGAAGTGGAACAGATCCAGGCCGTCGCGGAAGATGCGCCAGGAGTGCACCCCGTGCGCGCGCATCGCCTGCTCCAGTTCGGCCGGGATCCGCGCGTGCTCGGCGTCGTAGGTTTCCTCGCAGCCGGGTCTGAGCCGGGTGCGCAGCGCCAGCCGTTCCATCAGTCCTGTGCCTTTCCGCCCGCGATCCGGCTGATCATGAGGGCGATCAGGATGATGCCACCGTAGACGACCGGCTGCCAGAAGCCGGAGACGCCCTTGAGGGTGAGGAGGTTCTGCACGAGGCCGATCACGAGCACGCCGGTGAGAGCGCCGAGGATGGTGCCCTTGCCGCCGTCCATGCTGACGCCGCCGATGACCGCCGCGGCGAACACCATGAAGATCCAGCCCACGCCCTGGTTGGAGCCGATCGCGCCCAGGCGGCCGGTCTCCAGGACGCCGGCCAGCGCCGCCAGCGTGCCGCCCAGGATGAACACGCCCCACAGCACCCGGTCCACCCGGATGCCGGCGGCGCGGGCGGCGTCGGTGTTGCCGCCGATGGCGTACATGGAACGGCCGACGCGGAAGTAGGCCAGCCCGGCGATGCCCGCGGCGAACAGCGCGCCCGCGATCCAGACGGCCGCCGGCAGGCCGAGCCACACGGCGCTGCCCAGGTAGAGGATCGAGTCGGGGAGCTGGAACAGCGTCTTGCCCTCGGTGGGGCCGAGCTGCAACCCGTGGACGATGATCAGCATGGCCAGCGTGACGATGAACGCCGACAGCTGGAACTTGATGATCAGGAACCCGTTGAAGGCTCCGATCGCCGCGCCGACGAGCAGGCAGAACGGGATCACCAGCGCGCCCGGCAGCCCGATGCCGAACCCGCCCGCCGACGCCGGGACCACCAGCATCACCGCGATGGCCGGGGCCATGCCGACCGTCGACTCCAGCGACAGGTCGAACTTGCCGGAGATCAGGATCAGCGCCTCGGCCAGCACGAGCAGGGAGATCGACGCCTGCTGCTGGAGCACGTTGGTGAGGTTGCCCGGCGTCAGGAAGATCGGGTCCAGGAACGCGCCCACGACGAGCAGGATCACGATCACCGGGACGAGGGTCAGGTCCCGGAACCTGGCGAGCCGCACCCGAGGGGTGGGCGCAGTCAGTGTCGTCACTGTCGAATGCCTTCCATCACGGCCACGAGCTCGTGGTCGGTCCACCCGCGCGGCACGTCCCTCACCACCCTGCCGTGGAACATCACCAGAACCCTGTCGCAGATGCGCAGGTCGTCGAGCTCGTCGGAGACCAGCACGGCGCCCGCGCCCCGCTCGACGGCCTCCTCCACGGCGCCGAGCAGGGCCTGCCTGGCCCTGACGTCCACGCCCGCCGTCGGGTTGATCACCACGAGCGCGGACGGGTCGTCGACCAGCGCCCGCGCGAAGACCACCTTCTGCGCGTTGCCGCCGGACAGGTCGCCGACGGGCTGTTCGGGGCCTTCGGTCTTGATGTGCAGGTCCTCGATCATCCGCAGCGCCCTGGCCCGCCGCCTGGCGGGCGAGACGGTGCCGAACCGGCCGAGCTTGTGGGCGATCGGGATCGTGGCGTTCTCGGCCACGGACAGCAGGGGGACGAAGCCCTCGTGGTGGCGGTCCTCGGGGACGAAGCCGAGGCCGGCGCGGAGCGCGGAGGGGACGTCGCCCGGCCTCACCCGGGTGCCGTTGACGGTCACGGTGCCCGAGTCGGCCCTGCGGAGGCCGACCAGGGTCTCGGCCAGGCGGACCTTGCCGCTGCTGCCGGAGCCGGCCAGGCCCACGACCTCGCCCGACCTCACGGATATGTCGACGTCCCGGTAGCGGCCGGCCAGCGACAGCCTCGCTCCCGACAGCACGACCCGGCCGGCCGGCGTCCGGGCGCGCGACTCGTACGCGGCCGGACGCCGACCGGCCTCGCCCGTCATGGCGGAGACCAGCTCGTCGTGCGGGAACCCGGCGACCGGCCTGGTGAGGACGTGCCGGGCGTCGCGGAAGACCGTGACGCTCTGGCAGATCTCGTACACCTCGTCCAGGTGGTGGGAGATGTACATCATCGTCACGCCCTGCTCGCGCAGCGCGCGCATGCGGGCGAACAGGCGGTCGATGGCGGGGCCGTCCAGCCGGGCCGTCGGCTCGTCGAGGATGATGAACCTGGCGCCGAACGACAGCGCGCGGGCGATCTCCAGAAGCTGCCGCTGCTCGACGCCCAGGTCGCCGGTGAGCGCCTCGGCGTCCACGTCCACCTCGTACGTGGCCAGCACCTCTCGGGCCCTGGCCCGCAGCCGCCGCCAGTTGATCGGCCCGCGGCCGGTCTGGCGGTTGAGGAAGAGGTTCTCCGCGACCGTGAGGGCCGGGATGATCGTGGACTTCTGGTAGACGCACGCCACCCGCTGCCGCCAGGCGTCGCGGTCGGCGAGGGCGGGCGCCGCCTCCCCGGCGAACAGCACCTCGCCCTCGTCCTGCCGCTGGAGCCCGGTAAGGATCGACACGAGGGTGGACTTGCCCGCGCCGTTGCGGCCGACGAGGGCGTGGGTCTCACCCGGCGCGATCGCGATGCCCGCCCCGTCGAGCGCCACGGTCGGACCGAAGCGCTTCACAACGTTCCGAGCTTCAACGTGATATTTCATTACTTGACCTGATTGCCCCAGAGGTTCTTGTCGTCCACGTTCTCCTTGGTCACCAGCGGGGCCGGGAGCTGGTCCTCCAGGCCGTTGGGGAGCTGGATGATCGTGCTGTCGTGGTCCGTCGGCCCCGGCTTGAAGCTCCTGCCCTCGACCGCCGCCTTGGCGTAGGACAGCGCGTACTTCGCGTACAGGTCGGCCGGCTGCGACACGGTGGCGTCGATCTCGCCCTTCCGGATCGCCTCGAACTCCTGCGGGATGCCGTCGTTGGAGACCACGAAGACGTGCTTGGGGTCGTCCGGCGGCACGAGCAGGTTCTTCTGCTTGAGCACCTGCAGCGTCGGCGCCAGGTGGACGCCGCCCGCGTGCATGTAGACGCCCTTGATGTCCGGGTGCTGCTCCAGGCGGGTCTGCAGCATGGAGGCGGCCTTGCTGCCCTCCCACTCCGTCGGCTCCTCGAAGACGGTGATCCCCGGGAACCTGGACTTCATGCACTCGCGGAACGCCTCGGCCCGGTCGCGCCCGTTGATCGAGCTCAGCGCCCCCATCAACTGGACGACCTTGCCCTTGCCGCCGAGCTTCTCGCCGAGGAACTCGCAGGCCTTCGTCCCGTACGCCCGGTTGTCCGCGCGCACGACCATGTAGACCTTGCCCTTGTCGGGCCGGGTGTCCACGCTGACGACGGGGACCTTCTTGTTCTCCAGGGTCTGGAGCGTGGTGGCGATCGCGCCCGTGTCCTGCGGGGCCATGACGATCGCCTTGGCGCCCTGGCCGATCAGCGCCTGGACGTTGTTGACCAGCTTGGTCACGTCGTTCTGCGAGTTGGTGGGCGGCATCAGGTCGACCTTGAGCTCGCCCGCCATCTGCGGGACGTACTTGATGTAGGAGTTCCAGAAGTCGGAGTCGGCGCGCGGATGGTCGATGCCGACCTTGCCGCCTCCGCCCCCTTCGCCGGCTGTGGGTGTGCTTGAGCCGCACGCGGCGACGATCGTGATGAGGGCCGCGCCTGCGACCGCCGGGCCGAGCTTCATCGTAGGGAGCTACCTTCCTCGGGCGGGCCTGGCCCGGCGGGCCGGGCCCTGATCTTGCCTGGTTCAGTTCCGCGGTTCAGTTCCGCGGCCGGAGCCGCAGCCCTTGCATGCCGCCGTCGACCGCGAGCGACGTGCCCGTGGTCGCGCCGGCCTCCGGACCCGCCAGGTAGGCGATCGCCGCGGCGACCTCCTCGGCGCTGACCAGCCGCCCCATCGGCTGCCTGGCGTTCAGCGCCCTCCTCTCCGCCTCCGGGTCGTCGGCCGCCGCGAGCAGCCTGCCGACCCAGGGGGTGTCCGCCGTGCCGGGGTTGACGCAGTTGACGCGGATGCCCTCGCGTACGTGGTCGGCCGCCATCGCCAGGGTCAGTGACAGCACGGCCCCCTTGGTCGCGCTGTAGAGCGCCCGGTCGGGCAGCCCGGCGGTGGCGGCGATCGAGCAGACGTTCACGATCGCCGCGTGCTCAGATCTCCTCAGGTACGGCAGGGCCGCCCGGGACACCCGCACCATGCCGAAGACGTTGACGTCGAAGACCTTCTGCCATTCGCTGTCCGGGTTGTCCTCGACCGTGCCCTGCGCGCCGATCCCCGCGTTGTTGACGACCACGTCGATGCCGCCGAGCCGCTCGGCCGCCTCGGCGACGGCCGCGCGCACGCCGGCGTCGTCGGTGACGTCCATCTTGATCCCGGTGAACGGCTCGCCCGGCGGGTTGAGGTCGAGGCAGGCGACCTCCATGCCACGCTCGGCCAGCAGGGCCGCGGTGGCGAGGCCGATGCCGGATCCGCCGCCTGTCACGATCGCTTTCAGACTCATGCGTCCTTCCAGACCTCGCCGCCGGGGAAGCTGTGGGCGGCGATCGACTCGGCGCGCATCTCGGCGCTGAAGCCGGGCGCGCTCGGGGCGACGTACCTGCCGTTCTCGATGACGACCGGGTCCACAAAGTGCTCGTGCAGGTGGTCGACGTACTCGATCACCCGGTTCTCCATGGACCCGGTGACCGCCACGTAGTCGAACATCGACAGGTGCTGCACCAGCTCGCACAGCCCCACGCCGCCGGCGTGCGGGCAGACGGGGATGCCGAACCTGGCGGCCAGCAGCAGGATCGCGATGTTCTCGTTGACGCCGCCGACGCGGGCCGAGTCGATCTGCAGGTACGAGATCGCGCCGGCCTGAAGGAGCTGCTTGAACACGATCCGGTTCTGCACGTGCTCGCCGGTGGCCACCGCGATGGGCCGGATGCCCTCCGCTATGGCGGCGTGACCGAGCACGTCGTCGGGGCTGGTGGGCTCCTCGACCCAGTGCGGGTTGAAGTCCCTGAGCGCGTTCACCCACTCGATGGCCGAGGCCACGTCCCAGCGCTGGTTGGCGTCGACCGCGATCGGGTAGTCGGGCCCGCAGACCTCGCGGGCCACCCTGAAGCGGCGCACGTCGTCGGCCAGGTCGGCGCCCACCTTGAGCTTGATCTGGCGGAATCCGTGGTCGAGCGCCTCCTTGCAGAGCCGCCTCAGCTTGTCGTCGTCGTAGCCGAGCCAGCCGGGCGAGGTGGTGTAGGCGGGATAGCCCTCCGACCTGAGCCGGGCGATCCGTTCCGCCTTGCCGTTCTCGGCCCGCCTCAGGATCCGCAGGGCCTGCTCCGGTGTCAGCGCGTCGGTCAGGTAACGGAAGTCGACGAGGTCGACGATCTGCTCGGGCGTCATCTCCGACAGCAGCAGCCAGACCGGCTTGCCCTCGCGCCTGGCCCGCAGGTCCCACAGGGCGTTGACCACGGCGGAGATCGCCATGTGCATGACGCCCTTCTCCGGGCCCAGCCAGCGCAGCTGCGAGTCGCCGACCATCTCCTTGTAGAGCGCGCCGAGGTCCTCGACGTCCCTGCCGATCACGTACGGCCGCAGCGCGGTGATCGCCGCGGTCTGCACGTCGTTGCCGCGCCCGATCGTGAACGCGAACCCGTGGCCGGAGTAACCGTCGTCGGTCCTGAGCACGACGTACGCGGCCGAGTAGTCGGGGTCGGGGTTCATCGCGTCGGAGCCGTCGAGCTGGCGCGAGGTGGGGAAGCGCACGTCGTGCGTCTCCATGGCCACGATCCGGTACGGCCGCGCCACGCCGCCCGGCGCCGCCACGGCCTCCCGGCCGTCCGGGGCCGTCATGCCTGCCCCACGATCTGGCGCTGGCGGCCGAGGCCCTCGATCTCCAGCTCCATCACGTCACCCGCGCGCAGATAGGGCTGACCCGGGAGGCCCATGGCGACGCCCGCGGGAGTGCCCGTGTTGATGACGTCTCCCGGGTCGAGCACCATGAACCAGCTCAGATACCTGACGAGCTCCGCCACATCGAAGATCATGTTCTTGCTGTTGCCGTCCTGGCGCGGTGCGCCGTTCACCCACACCCGCATGGCCAGGTCCTGCGGGTCGCCGACCTCGTCCGCGGTCACCAGCCAGGGGCCCAGCGGGTTGAACGTCTCGCACGACTTGCCCTTGTCCCACTGCCCGCCCCGCTCCAGCTGGAACTCCCGCTCGGAGACGTCGTTGGACACCGCGTACCCCGCCACGGCGTCCAGCGCCTCCTCGCGGCTGCCGAGGTAGCTCGCCCGCCTGCCGATGACGACGGCCAGCTCGACCTCCCAGTCGGTCTTCACGCTCCCGCGCGGCACCAGCACCTCGTCGTACGGACCGACCACGGTGTTGGACGCCTTCATGAACACGACGGGTTCGGCCGGCACCTCCAGACCGGACTCGGCCGCGTGGTCGCTGAAGTTGAGCCCGATGCAGACGATCTTCCCCGGGCGCGCGACGGGCGCGCCGACGCGCAGCCCCTCCGCGTCGATGACGGGCAGCGAATCACGCTGGAGCGCCTCCCGGACGCGCGCCACTCCCCCGGAGGCGAGGAAAGTCCCGTCGATCTCGGGCTCTCCGATGTCGCGCAGGTTGCCGGCGCCGTCCATCACCACCGGCCGCTCCTGCCCGACAGGTCCTACTCGCAGCAGCTTCACACTGCACCCTTCACCTATACATCGGATGTCTCTAGGTCTGATGCTGCGGTCCGACGGGGGCGATGTCAACCCTCCAGAGGCCCATACATCGGATCCATGCCCGATTTGCCGCCCTTTCAGCCTGGCAAGCGCTTGCCCACCCAGGATCATCACGGAAAGACATCGGAGGAGAACGGCAGGCACCGGAGCTATATCCCGAGGGCACCCAACGAAGGTCATCGGATGGGTCTCCTAGAACCTCGTCACGGACTGGAGCCCACCCGACACCCGCGAGCCGTCCTCCCTCACCACAGCCGCCCGCGATCTCCACCCCGCGATTGACGATCAGCAGACACCCGATGAATGCCGCCACTCGCGCGGGACCCGTTGACTGCGGCGCGGTCGCGTAATAGAACACGTTTCAGTACATGCCTTAACCAAGCGCTTGATCACGAACGCCGAGGTGGGGTTGCAGTGCGGATAGACCTCGTCGACCAGGACCACTACGCCAGCGCGGGCCCGCCTCATGACCAGCTCCGCTGGCTGCGCGAGAACGACCCCGTCCACCGGCACGACGGCGAGCCGGCGTTCTGGGCGGTCACCCGATACGACGAGGTCGTGCACGTGTCACGGCACTCGGAGCTGTTCTCCTCGCACCGCAGGCTCGCGATCTTCAACGAGACGACGGACGAGCAGGTCGAGATGCAGCGGCTGATGATGCTGAACCAGGACCCGCCGGAGCACACGCGGCGGCGCTCGCTGGTCAACCGGGGCTTCACGCCGCGCACCATCGGGGCTCTCGAGCAGCACATCCGCGACATCTGCGACGACCTCCTCGGCAAGTGCACGGGTGAGGTCGACTTCGTCACCGAGGTGGCCGCCCCGCTGCCGCTGTACGTGATCTGCGAGCTGCTCGGCGCCCCCGTCTCCGACCGCGACAAGATCTTCTCCTGGTCCAACCGCATGATCGGCGCGCAGGACCCCGACTACGGCGACTCAGAGGACGACGGCAGCGCGGCGGCCATGGAGCTGTACGCCTACGCCAACCGACTGGCCGCCTTACGCCGGGCCGGCCCCAGGGACGACATCGTCACCAAGCTCCTCCAGCCGGACGAGAACGGCGAGACGCTCGACGAGAACGAGTTCGACCTGTTCGTCCTCCTCCTGGTGGTCGCCGGCAACGAGACCACCCGCAACGCGGCCTCGGGCGGCATGCTCGCCCTGTTCGACCACCCGGCGCAGTGGGACCGCCTGGTGGCCGACCCCTCGCTCGCGCGCACGGCGGCCGACGAGATCGTCCGCTGGGTCTCGCCGGTGAACCTCTTCCGCCGCACGGCCACCCGAGACCTGGTGCTGGGCGGCAAGGAGATCCGGGAGAACGACAAGGTGGTGGTCTTCTACTCGTCGGCGAACCGGGACGCCTCGGTCTTCCCGGACGCCGAGGTCTTCGACGTCGCCCGCGACCCCAACCCGCACATCGGTTTCGGAGGCGGCGGCGCCCACTTCTGCCTGGGCAACCACCTGGCCAAGCTGGAGCTCCGCATCCTCTTCGAGCAACTGGCCCGCCGCTACCCCCGCCTGCGCCGGTCGGGCGAGCCCCGGCGCCTGCGCTCGAACTTCATCAACGGCATCAAGGAGCTCCCGGTCACCCTGACCTGACCCCGCTCTCCACGGCCCGGCCAGGCCGGTCTCAAGCGGTCGTCTCAGGTGGTCGTCTCAGGTGGTGGCCAGCGTGTCGAGGAGGGTGGCCGCCGTCTCGACGTCCCCGCTCAGCGGCCGGTCCTCAGTTCGCGGGTCGAGCCGTCCCGACGCGACGGCGAACGCCGAGCCGACCGGCGTGCCGGGGTCGGGGGTGACGCCGCGCTGCCGCAGCGCCCGTACGGCCGAGACCAGCTCGCACGCCAGGACGAGCCGGTAGGAGGCGGCGGCCCGGAGGGTCTGGCGGGCCGACTGGGAGGCGAAGCCGGCGTGCTCCTCCACCCCGCGTGACAGCACGGCGTGCCCGAGCGCGGCCGGGTAGGCGAGGCCCCGCAGGTCGGCCAGGGCCGAGTTGGCCGAATACTCGAGGATCATCACGCCCGAACTGGCCGTCGCCCCCGAGGCCAGGAAGGGCCGCAGCCCGGTGAGGGCCGGCTCGACGAGAGTGGCCAGCCGTGCGGTCGACAGGTGGGCGGTGTGCAGCAGCGCCACCCGCAGGTGATCGAGCGCGAGCCCCAGCGCGGCCTGGTGGAAGCCCCCATGGTGGTGCAGGGTCCCGCCGGCCGCCCGTACGAGGGGGTTCTCGGCCGCCGCGTTGATCTCGACGGTGAGCACCCGCTCGGTCAGCGCCGCCGCCTCCACGGCGGGCCCGTGGACCTGCGGGAAGCAGCGGTAGCCGAACGGGTCCTGCACCCGGGCGGTCGCCTGCCGCGGCCCGCCGAGCAGCCGCCGCAGCTCGGCGGCCACCTCGACGCTTCCGGGGTGCGGCCGGGCGGCGTGCACCTCCTCGTCGTACGGCTCGCTGCCGCCGTCCACCGCGAGCAGGGACAGCGCGGTGACGACGTGGGTGGCACGCAGCAGGGCGGCGATGTCGGCCCAGGCGAGCGCGGCTTGCCCGATGGTGAGGGCGCCGCTGCTGATGAACGCCAGCGCGTCACCCGACTCCAGCGTCACGGGCGCGGGCGGCTCTCCGCGGCCGTCGGTCCACGGCCGCTCGCCGATGAGGGTGAGCCCGGTCTCGGCCAGCGCGGTCAGGTCACCGGTGCCGATGGCCCCCACCTCGTGCACCTCGGGGAGGTGGCCGGAGCCGAGCGCGCCCGCCATCGCCTGGGCGAAGACGGGCTGCAGCCCGGCCCCTCCGGCGAGGATCTGGTTGGCCCGTACGGCGAGCATCGCGCGCACCTGGTCGGCCGGCGCGAGCGGGCCGACCCCGCCCGCGTGGCTGCGCAGCAGGCGCAGGCCGTGGGTGTCGCTGTCGGCCGCGGCGACGTCCTCGGTGCGGTTGGCCCCCACCCCCGTGTTGCGCCCGTAGACCGGACGGCGCGTCACGATCGCCTTGACCGACAGGTGCGCCGCGGCGGCCCGCTCCAGCCCGCCGGGGTCCAGCCGGACGGCGGTGCCGGGCCGGCGGGCCAGACCGGCGATGTCGGCGGGGCCTACCCGTGCCCCGTCCAGCACGATCGCCCGCGACGCCATCAGGACTCCTTCACGCGCTCTTGACCGGTGATTGCGGTTGGACCTATTGACATGAACTTATGCAGGGTTAATCCTGCATGAAATTATGCATGCGAGGCAAGAGGTGAAACCCGGTGATCACTTTCGAGGCGGTCAGCAAGGTCTATCCGGACGGCACGACAGCCGTGGACACGCTCGACATGGTCATCCCCGAAGGCCGCATCACCGTGCTGGTCGGCTCGTCCGGCTGCGGCAAGACCACCACGCTGCGCATGATCAACCGAATGATCGAGGCGTCCTCCGGCACGATCACCGTCGGCGGTGACGACATCGCCGCCCTCGACGAGAACACCCTGCGCCGCGGCATCGGCTACGTGATCCAGCAGAGCGGCCTGTTCCCGCACAGGACCGTCCTCGACAACATCGCCACCGTGCCCCGCCTGCTCGGCTGGGACAGGAGGAAGGCCCGCGCCCGGGCGGCGGAGCTGCTGGAGACGGTCGGCCTGCCGGACGCCATGGGCGCGCGCTACCCCCACCAGCTGTCCGGCGGGCAGCAGCAGCGCGTCGGCGTGGCCAGGGCACTGGCCGCCGACCCGCCGGTGCTGCTCATGGACGAACCGTTCGGCGCCGTGGACCCCCTCGTCCGCGCGCTCCTGCAGGACGAGCTGATCAGGCTCCAGGCGGAGCTGCGCAAGACCATCGTGTTCGTCACCCACGACATCGACGAGGCCGTGCGGCTGGGCGACCGGATCGCGGTGTTCCGCACCGGGGGGCATCTGGTGCAGTTCGCCCCGCCGGCCGAGCTGCTCGCGCGGCCCGCGGACGACTTCGTGGCGGGGTTCCTCGGGGCGGAGCGCGGCCTGAAGCTGCTCTCCCTCACCTCGCTCGCCACGGTGCCCACGACGCCCGTCGCCACCGTCCCGGTGTCGGCCTCCCTGGCCGAGGCGCGCGCCGGCGCCGACCGCGCGGGCGAGCGGTGGGTGCTCGCGGTCGGCGAGGACGGAGCGCCACGCGGCTGGCTCGACACCGGCGGCCTCGATCGCG
>NZ_QNFZ01001058.1 GCF_003313395.1 Nonomuraea lactucae
CCACACCGCCAGCCGGTCACGGCGCGCCACCTCAGGGCAGGCCGCCAGCACCGCCTCGCCGAGCGCCCACGCCCGCGCCCCGCGCCGCAACCCCTGAGCCGCCCACACCAGCAGGTCGTCGTCGCCGCACACGGCCCGTACCTGCCCCGGCGAGCGCAGCTCACGGATCACGACGGGGCCGCCGCCCGCCTCCCGGGCGGGACCGCACAGGAGCGGGGCGTCACAGAATGGCGCCCGGCCGGTACGCGGCCGCCTCCGGGTATGCCGAGACCACCTCGCCGACCCGCAGCGACACCGCCTCCACCTGGTCGGCCGCCGCCCCCGTGAACGAGACGCGGTCCGCCAGCAGCGCCTCCAGCTCGGCGCGGTCGAGCGGGAACCGTTCGTCGGCCGCCAGCAGGTCGAGCAGCTCGTTCGGCACGCCACGCGACCGCATCGCCAGCGCCGCCGCCACCGCGTGTTCCTTGATCAGCTCGTGGGCCTGCTCGCGGCCCACGCCCGCCCGCACGGCCGCCATGAGCATCTTCGTGGTCGCCAGGAACGGCAGGTAGCGGTCGAGCTCCGCCGCGATGACCGCCGGGAAGGCGCCGAACTCGTCGAGCACCGTCAGCATCGTCTCCACCAGCCCGTCGAAGGCGAAGAACGCGTCCGGCAGCGCCACCCGGCGTACCACCGAACACGACACGTCGCCCTCGTTCCACTGGTCGCCGGCCAGCTCGCCGACCATGGAGGCGTAGCCGCGCAGCACCACCGCGAGCCCGTTGACCCGTTCGCACGAGCGGGTGTTCATCTTGTGCGGCATCGCCGAGGAGCCGACCTGGCCCTCCTTGAAACCCTCGGTCACCAGCTCGTGCCCGGCCATCAACCGGATGGTCCTGGCCAGCGAAGACGGCGCCGCCGCCAGCTGCACCAGCGCGGACACCACCTCGTAGTCCAGCGAGCGCGGGTAGACCTGGCCCACGCTCGTCAGCCGCCGCTCGAACCCGAGGTGCGCCGCGACCTGGTCCTCCAGCCGGGCGAGCCTGTCCTGGTCGCCGCCCAGCAGGTCGAGCATGTCCTGCGCGGTGCCGACGGGGCCCTTGATGCCGCGCAGCGGGTAGCGGGCGATCAGCTCCTCCAGCCGCCGGAAGGCCACCAGCAGCTCGTCGGCGGCTGTGGCGAACCGCTTGCCCAGCGTCGTCGCCTGCGCCGCAACGTTGTGCGAACGGCCCGCCATCACCGTGGCCTCGTGCTCCTCGGCCAGGCTCGCCAGCCGGGCCAGCAGCGCCACCACCCGGTCACGTACCAGGAGCAGGCTGTCGCGCACCTGCAGTTGCTCGACGTTCTCGGTCAGGTCGCGCGAGGTCATGCCCTTGTGCACCTGCTCGTGGCCGGCCAGCGCGTTGAACTCCTCGATCCGCGCCTTCACGTCGTGGCGGGTGACCCGCTCGCGCGCCGCGATCGAGTCGAGGTCGACCCGCTCGACCACTTTCTCGTAGTCGGCCGGCGCGCCCTCGGGAACGGCCACGCCCAGCTCGGCCTGGGCCCGCAGCACCGCCAGCCACAGCCGCCGCTCGGCGATCACCTTGTACTCCGGGGACCACAACCGGGCCAGCTCCGGGGAGGCGTAGCGGGCGGCCAGAACATCGGGGATACGCGGCTTGGACGTCACGTCGGACAAGTCTATGCATCCACCGGTGCCCGCCTGCCATCAGGCCGAGCATGGGGATGCGTCGTGCCTCCGCCCGCCGATCGAGGGGGCCGGGGGCGGGCGGAGGCACGACGGCGGCGGGACCTACGGCTGGTCGATGCCGATCCAGTTGACGTACCAGCCGTTCAGCTGGGCGTCGGCCGGCTCCAGGTGGGTGCCGTCGCTGCGGCGCAGGTAGAGCCTGAATCCGGTCGGGCTGGAGTCGTAGATGGCGTTCATGCCGCTCAGCAGCCAGTGGTGGGCGAGACCGCCGATGGAGGCGGTGTAGACGGGAGTGCCGCTGAAGCGCGCGGAGCTGGTGTCGACGTCGATGCAGATGCCGGTGCCGTAGTAGTTGTCCCAGCCCTGTCCGGGGGCCGTGTGGCCGGACGCGATCCGCTGGGTCACGTGGACCGTGGACGGCGTGGGCGGCGGCGGGGTCTCCGGCTCGGGCTGCGGCTCGTCGGTGGCGGTGTCGGCCGGCGACTGCTTGATGGACATACGTTCTCCTCCGGTCAAGTCCTCGGTGGTCATGACCTCGGGGTGGGCCCCGGCGTGGGCGCCCGCCATGGCAGCAGAGGACGCGATGGTCACCACGCATAGTATCCGACAAATTACTCAATGTCACTACATGCGTGCTGCCCGCTCCGCGCACAGGAAATTCGCGCACAGGAAAGGGGGCCCGCTTCCACGGGCCCCCTTCCATGAAACGTCAGGTCGGCTGACCGGCGAGATCGGCTCGCTGCTCGGCGGCCACTCCGGTACGCGGCCCGGCTCCCGGATCCGGGCGGCGGCGCAGCCGTTCCCTGGCCCGCTCGACCATCGTGTAGAGCGTGGGCACCAGGACGAGGGTGAGCAGCGTCGAGGTGATGAGCCCGCCGATGACCACGATCGCCAGCGGCTGCGAGATGAACCCACCCGACCCCGTCACGCCCAGCGCCATCGGCGTCAGCGCGCAGATCGTGGCCACGGCGGTCATCAGGATCGGCCGCAGCCTGCGCCGGCCGCCCTCGATCACCGCCTCCACCACGCCCATGCCCTGGTCGCGGTACTGGTTGATCAGGTCGATCAGCACGATGGCGTTCGTCACCACGATGCCGATCAGCATGAGCATGCCGATCAGCGCCGGCACGCCCATCGCGGTGCCCGTCGCCACCAGCAGCCCGACCGCGCCCGTGGCCGCGAACGGGATGGACACCAGCAGGATCAGCGGCTGCACGAAGCTGCGGAACGTCGCCACCATGATCATGAAGACGATCGCGATGGCCGCCAGCATCGCCAGCCCCAGGTCCGCGAACGCCTCCTGCTGATCCGCGGACGCGCCGCCGATCTCGTAGGTGGCCCCCGCCGACAGCTCCAGCGCGTCCAGGCGCCGGGTGAGCGCCTGGGTCACGCTGCCCAGGTCGCTGGCCGTGACCTTGGCCGTCACCGTGGCCGAGCGGGCGCCGTCGATCCGGGTGATCTGGGTCGGCCCGGCCACCTGCTCCACCGCGGCCACCGACGACAGCTTGACCAGGCCGGTCGCGGTGGGCACCAGCAGCCCCTCGATCTCCTTGACGTCGCCGGGCGCGATGCCGCTGCGCAGCACCAGGTCACTGGCGCGCCCGTCCAGCGTGAGCCGGCCGAGGGGCGCGCCGCGGAACGCCTGTGCCACCGCCTGGCCGATCTGCGCCTCCGACAGGCCCTTGGCGGCTGCCTTCTCCCGGTTGACCCGGATCTCGACGCGCGGGGCGCTCGCCTCCAGGTTCGAGGACAGGTCGCGCAGCCCGGACACCTGGCCCATCGCCGCCTTGACGGCGTCGGTGGCCGCGCGCAGCGTCGCGATGTCGGGGGCCTGCACGACCACCTCGACGGTGTCGGAGGAGAAGCCGCCCCCACCGCCGCCACCGCCGACCCGCACCTCTCCGATGCCGGTCCTCCCCTGCAGCCTGTCGCGCAGCGCCTGCTCGACCTTCGGGGTGTCGGCGCCTTCCTTGACCGTCACCGAGTACGACGCCCGGTCGGCGCCCGCGCCGCCGCCGAACCCGCCCTGCAGCGCGTTGCCGCCCCCGACGGTCACCTGGTAGGACTCCACATCGGGAATGCCGGCGAGCACATCCTCGACCTGCTTGACCGCATTGTCCGTGGTGTCGAGGTCCGTGCCCGGGGGCATCCGCTGACTGGCCGAGAAGGTGTCCTGCCCCGAGGAGTCGAGGAAGTTCGTCTCCAGGCGGCTCGCCAGGCCCATCGTGCCGACGAACACCACCAGCCCGATGACCAGCGTGACGACCTTGAACCGGGTGGCGAACCGCAACACCGGCAGGTAGGCGCGCTGCAGCGGGCTGCGCAGCTCCTTGGCCTCGGCCTCCTGGCGCTGGGCGCGCGCCTGCTCCGGGCTCAGGTCCGGCGCCTTCAGGAACCAGTACGCCAGCACCGGCACGACCGTCAGCGACACCAGCAGCGAGGCGAGCAGCGCCACCGCCACCGTGATCGCGAACGGCCCGAACAGCTCACCCACCATGCCGCCGACCACCGCGATCGGCGCGAACACCGCCACCGTCGTCAGCGTCGAGGCCGTCACCGCGCCCGACACCTCGCGCACGGCCGACAGGATGGCCGCCAGCTTGGCCTCGCCGTAGCCAAGGTGGCGTTTGATGTTCTCCAGCACCACGATCGAGTCGTCGACGACCCGGCCGACGGCGATGGTCAGCGCGCCGAGCGTCAGCATGTTGAGGGAGTGGTCGCCGGCCCACAGCACGATCAGCGCGATCACCACCGACAGCGGGATCGACACCGCCGTGACCACGGTCGAGCGGAGCGACAGCAGGAACACCAGGATGACCAGCACCGCGAACGCCAGGCCGAGCAGGCCCTCCGTGGTGAGGTTCTCGATCGACTCCTGCACGTACGGGGCCTGGTCGAACACCACCCGGACCGCCGTGTCGGACGAGTCGCCGAGCGCCTTGGTCAGCTCGGGCAGCTTCTCGCGCACCGCGTTCGAGATCGACACCGCGTTGCCGCCGGGCGCCATCGTCACGGACACGCCGAGGCTGGACCTGCCGTCGGTACGCGTGATCGTCGTGGGCTCGGCCAGCCCGCGCTCCACCGTGGCGACCTCACCCAGCTTGACCGGCTTCAACGCCTTGACGACCGGCTGACCGGGCTGACCAGGCTGGCCGGGCTGGCCCTGCTGGGGCCGGCCGCCCTGCGACGGGACCTGCGCCTGGGGCTGGGCGGGGGTCAGGTAGAGGTCCTTCAGCTTGGCGACCGAATCGAGGCGGGTGCCCACCTGCACCGTCAGGGACCTGCCGCCGTCGGTCAGCGTCCCGGCCGGGACGGGCGTGCCGTTGGCCTTCAGCACCTCGGGGATCTGCGCGGGCGACACCCCGGCCCGCGCCATCTTCCCCAGGTCGGGCGTGATCGTGACGCGTTCGTCCCGGGTGCCCGTGACCCTCGCCTCCCGTACCCCCTCGATGCCCTGCAGTTCCGGCAGCATGATCTGCCGCAGCCTGTCGGCCATCGCCCGGGGGTCGCCGCCGTCGCCCACCGCGAGCACCATCACCGGGATGTCGTCGGTGTTGCCCGCCATGACCTGCGGCTGCACACCGGCCGGCAGCCGGGGTTGGACGCGGGCCACGGCCTGCTGCATCTTGTTGACCGACGCCTCGATGTCCGTGCCGTAGGCGAAGGCCACCTGGATCTGCGCCAGGCCCTCCTTCGCCGAGGACGTCATCTTCTCCATGCCGGGCAGCCCCTGGAAGGAGTCCTCCAGCGGCTCGATGACCTGGTCCTCCACGATCTCCGGCGACGCGCCCGGGTAGGAGGCCGTCACGAAGGCGCCGGGAAAGGCCAGCGACGGCAGCAACTGCTGCTTCAACTGCGGGATCGTGAACGCGCCGAACGCGCTGAGCACGATCGTGACCAGGATGACGAGACTGCGGTTGGCAAGGCTCAACCGGGCTAATGCGCTCAACGGTGCCCCCTCGATAAGAGTTCGGCCTACCCTAACACTTCGCCCTAAACGAATATTTAGCCCAGCGCGCTGTTCCTGATAAGATTCTCAGGAAGCGAGAGGTGAGAGTGATCAACGAACGCGAAGACCTGATCCACCGGATCACGGAGACCCAGCGTGGCCTCGGACCGGCCTTCGCCCGGCTCCAGTCACCGATCTTCACCTCCAACCTCACCATGCGGCAGCTCAGGGTCGTCCTGCTCCTGTCCGTCAAGGGATCCGTCTCCGGCCAGGACCTCGCCCACGACCTGGGCGTCGGGCTCGGCACGGTCACCGGCATCGTCGACCGCCTCGTCGCCCACGGCCTCGTCGGCCGCCACGAGGACCCCCACGACCGACGCGTCCGGCGTGTCGAGCTGACCGAGGCCGGGGCCAAGCTCATCGAGGAGATCCACGACGCGAGCCTGCGCCACTACCGCCACATCATCGAGCACCTCGACACCGAGACCCTCCGCGCCCTCGACCACGTCACCCGCCGCATCCGCGCCGTGGCCGACGACCTCTTCGCCCCCTAGCCGGAGCGTGTCGGGACGTAGAGAACGTCAAGGAACCCCAGCAGAAACCGCTCCCGCAACCCGGGCGAAGCCGCGTTCAGAAGGTGGTTAACGGTGGCCATGCGCTCAGGAAGCTTTCCGTCGGCGCTGAAGCCCGTCCGCGCGAGGATCGACGCTCACCTGCGCGAGCTGCTCCTCGCGCACCCCGGGGCGGCACTGCTGATCGCCGGCGGCCCTCCGACCCCGGGCAGCGTGAAAGCCACAGCAAACGCACTGCAGCTACTGGCCGCCGCCGGCATGTCTCCGAGACTCGCCGGACGCGCCCAGCGGGCGGTGATCAGCTACGTCGTGGGTTGGGTGCTCATGGAGCACGGCATCGGCGCCCGGCAACGAGCGTCCTACTTCGCGCAAGCCCTTCTGCTCGCCCAGCGACATCCCGGCTCGGATCCAGCGACTCTGGCGCGCGCCGCCATCCCCGACCGTTCGGAGCCGGGCGAGTTCGAGTTCGGCTTGGACGCCTTCCTCGACGGGCTCAGCCTCCGTCTGGAGGAAGAGGTTCACGTATCTGGTCAAGACCCAATACGGTGGCCCGTGGACAATCGGCCAAGCCCCTAAGCTTTCGGGAGCCTCTCACAGTGCGCGCCGCAGCGGCATTCCTCTCCCTCGTTCTCGCCATCACCATCGTGCCTGCCCAGCCGGCCGCCACGGTTTCCACCCTGCCCCTGCCGGGTGGCAAGGCCACCTATGTCGTCTCGCAGGGTCACCTCAAGGCCGCCTCCAGCCAGAACTGGGTACGCCTGGGCAGCTACCGCTTCGCCACGAATGGCACGGTGACCGCCGCTCTCTACCTGTGGTGGCAGCGTCACCCCGAGGCCAGGCAGCGCACCGCCACCGTCCCCGACCTCGGCTGCACCACCAAGGCCGGCGGCTCCAGATCGCGCCCCCGCGCCTGCGAAGTGCTCACCGCCGGAGGCTTCACCGGCGCCCCCGACGAGAGCCGCACCGGGACGTACACCGTGTCAGGGAACGTGCTGACCATCCGGTGGAAGATCGCTCAGGCATGGACGGAACAGTGGTACGTGCGCCCCTCCCCCGACAGGAGGCTGGCCCGTCTGGACCTCAAGCACAGCACGCTGGCCACCCACGGGTACGGCTACGGCAGCAACGCCGCGCTCGGCACCCGGCGCGCGATGAGCTCGGTGAAGGCGTTCCCCGGCTCGCTCAGGCAGGACCTGACGAGCTGGGCGGGCGGCAAGCTCGTCGCCTCCGGCGACCAGCCGTTCGGCAACTCCGCCTTCCGCGCCTGCGCCACCACCACCTCGTGCCTGACCTACCTGCAGCCGTCCTCGCGCGGCGCCTGCCAGAAGTCCGGCGGCTGCCCCAAGTACGGCGGCGGAACGCGCCTCAACATCAGCTCCATCCAGTACTACCTCACGAAGATCTCCAACTCCGACCGCCGCGACACGCTCTGGCACTGGTGCACCTGCCTGGCGATGGAGCGCGGCGAGTTCTGCTACACCGGCAACTCTCACGTCAAGCCGCTCATGCAGGTCATCGACGACAAGGGCGCCTTCCGTGGCTGGGTCGGCGCGGAAGCCTCCTTCTCGACGACCGGCTCCCGGGCGGCGGACATGATGGCGGTGTTCCGCATCACCGACTTCCGCTGACCGGCCGGGCCCCGAGCGCGGCCGTGCTCGTACAGTGACGCCAGGTGTCAGGGAGGCGATCATGCGCGTCCACTACCCGCGTACCCCTCATCTGCCCTGGTCGCCCGCCGCGACGCCGGACGACGTGCGATCGGTGCCTGGACCGGGATCGCACGGTCGCCTTCCTGCGGCGGCTGCGGATTCCCGCGCCGCCGGTGTTGTGGCGCGGCATCTTCGACACCGTCGAGGGGTTCGGGCGGGAGCACCGATGCGTCCGCCCTGCTCGCCGCGGTGGAGGTGGCCGTCAATGACCCGGCCGGAACCGAGGCGGCGCTGGCTGAGGCTGCGTCCAGGCTCCGTTCGAGGCGGAGCCGCGATCGGCACGGTACGCCGGCGGGCGGCGGCGACGTACCGACTCTGACCTGACCCGCGGCCGATGGCGCTATCGTCCTTGGCCGTGACTGAATCCACCTACCTGCATGCCACCCAACTGGCCTACGACACCGTCGCCGCCGACTACGCCGAACTCCTCCGGGACGAACTCGACACCAAGCCGCTTGATCGCGCCATGCTGGCGGCGTTCGCCGAGCTCGTGCAGGCGCCGGAGGCCGGGGAGGTCGCCGACCTCGGCTGCGGCCCGGGCCGCATCACCGCCCATCTGCAGTCTCTCGGGGTGAACGCTTTCGGCATCGACCTGTCGCCGCGGATGGTCGCCGTCGCACGCCGAAGCCACCCGGATCTGCGGTTCGAACAGGGATCAATGACCGCTCTGGAGCTGGCGGATGGGACGGTTGGCGGTGCAGTCGCCTGGTACTCGACCGTCCACACGCCGCCAGAGCTGTTGCCGAAGGTGTTCGGCGAGATTCATCGGGTGCTGGCCCCGGGCGGACATCTGCTGATCGCGTTCAAGGTCGGTGATGAGCGTCGCCACCTGGACAGAGGCTACGGCCACGAGTTGTCGCTCGATGTCTACTGGATGCCCCCGGAGCACATCGCCGAACTGGTGAGCAAGACCGGGCTGGTCCTGGATGCCCAGCTGATCCGCGAACCTGACGAGAGCGAGCGGCCCCGCTCAGGTCGACAAGCCTTCTTCCTTGCTCATAAGCTCTATGAGTCCTAACGGCGCGCCTTTACAAAGTAGATTCGCTGGCCAGGCGCGCAAGCACCCCCGGCAGGGCGCCCTGGTGGAGGACCGTCAGCCGCCTCGTCGCCCGGGTGATGGCCACGTACAGATCGCGCCCGCCCATCGGCGACCCCGCCAGGATGCCCGCCGGATCCACCACCACGACCGCGTCGAACTCCAGCCCCTTGGCCCGCGCCACCGTCAACGCCACCACCGGCGCATCCAGGTCCTCGCCCGGGAACAGCGCCGACACCTCCTCGTACCGGGCGTCGGAGGCGATCACCCCCACCCGGCCGTCGCCCACGGCCGCCAGCTCCTCCAGCACGAGCACGGGCAGCCGGTCCACGCCGCCACGCACGGCACGCGGCTCCGCGTCGCCCTCGCGTACCGACTCGGGCGGCTCCTGGCCAGGGGCCACCGAGCGCAGGACGTCGGCCGCCACCCGCATGATCGCCGCCGGCGTGCGGTAGTTGACCAGCAGCCGCTCCTCCCGCCAGCGGCCCGCCAGGTGCGGATCGAGCACCTGCGCCCACGAACCGGCGCCGGCCGCCGAGCCCGTCTGCGCGATGTCGCCCACCACCGTCAGCGAACGCGCCGGGACCCGGCGCATCACCATCCGCCACGCCATCGCCGACAGCTCCTGCGCCTCGTCCACGATCACATGCCCGTAGGCCCACGTCCGGTCGGCCGCCGCCCGTTCCGCCGTGCTCGTCTCGGCGCCGCCGTCGGCGTGGCGATCGGCCAGCACGTCGGCCCGCCGGTAGACGCCCTCGTCCAGCAGTCCGGTGGACACCAGCACCTCGCGGGCGTAGAGCTCCTGCTCCTCCCGGCCCGCCGCGGCCTCCCTGGTGCGCGCGCGGTGCGCCGAGTCGTCCTCCCCCAGCAGCTCGGCCGCCTCGTCCAGCAGCGGGACGTCTCCCACCGTCCACTCCGCAGCGACCGGCCGCACCAGCGCCGGCCAGTCGAGCCCCGGCGGCGACACCGCCCGCAGCGTCTCGGGTGAGGAGAGCAGCTCGGAGACCAGCCGCTGCGGCGTGAGCTCCGGCCACAGCCCGTCGACCGCCCGCCGTACCGTCTCGAGAGACCACAGCCGACTGCTCGCCAGCGCCAGATCGACCTCGTCCAGGTCGCGCTCGAGGTCGAGCGGCCCGGCGAGCTCCGGCTCCTCCAGTTCCATCTCCGCCAGCCGCAGCGACTCCTCCAGGGCGCGCGCCTCGGCCAGGGCCAGCTCGTTCAGCAGCTCGGTGACGAACAGCTTGCGCGCCATGTTGTGCGGCAGGCGAACCGCGCGGGCACGATCGCGCACCCGCGCGCACACCTCGTACGGCACCCGTAACGTCAGCCCGTCCGCCTCCACCAGCAGATCGCCGCCCGGCACGCGCTGCCGCTCCCACACGGCCGTGCCGACCACGCCGGCCATCCGCGCGTCGCCCTTCACCGCCGCCGCCCGCGGCTCGTCCACGGCCACCGCCCGCACGCCGGGAAACAGCTCGCCGAGCGTCGCCATCACCACCTGCGTCTCCCCCAGCGCCGGCAGCACGTGGCCGATGTAGCTCAGGAACATCGCGTTCGGCCCCACCACCAGCACGCCCCGCCGCTCCAGCGTGTCGCGGTGCGTGTAGAGGAGGTACGCGGCGCGGTGCAGCGCCGCGACCGTCTTGCCGGTGCCAGGCCCGCCCTGCACGACCAGCGCCCCCTGCAGGGACGCCCGGATCACCCGGTCCTGCTCGGTCTGGATGGTGGCCACCACGTCGCCCATCCGCCCCGTCCGGCCGCGCCGCAACGCCGCCAGCAGCGCCGCCTCCCCCACCAGCGCGCGGCGGTCGCCGTCGCTCATCAGCTCCAGGTCGAACACCTCGTCGTCCAGCCCGACCACCCTGCGCTCCTTCAGATGCAGGTGGCGACGGCGCAGCAGCCCGCCCGGGTCGCCGGCCGTGGCCACGTAGAAGAGGCGTGCCGCCGGGGCGCGCCAGTCGACCAGCACCGACTCGTGCTCGTCGTCGCGCAGCCCGATGCGCCCGACGTAGACGGTGCGGCCGGCGGCGTCGTCGATGCGGCCGAAGCACAGGCCGCGCTCGACGGCGTGCAACTGAACCAGCCGCCGCGCCTGCTCCGCCGCCGTCACCTCGCGCTCGACCCTCGCCTGCCGGGTGCCGCCCACGACCCCGCCCCCGTACGCCGCCCGCAGCGCCGCCTCCGCCCGCGACCGGGCCGCGTCCAGCCTGCCGTAGAGCATCGACACGGTGCGCTGCTCACTGTCAAGGGCCTCCGCGCGTACATCTTGACGATTTGCCATCCGCCGCTATACTCCTAACGGGAGGTTTGTTGGGTTCCGCTTTGCCCTGCCGGGCAAGCGAGCATACCCCTACCGACGATCACGCGGCAAGCCTTCGTCCTGCCCTGCCCTCCTGTGGCGCCGCCTGCCCGAACAGGCGCTCACGCGACAGCCTGCACGGCCTGCCACTTCGACGAGGCTCTCTCGCATCTCGAGGAGACCTACCGGCTGGCCATCCGCCAGCCGCCAGCCGCGCCGATGCCCGTCGATGCCCGCCGATCGGCCGGTAGAGCCGCGACGTCCCGTCCGTCAGCCCGGCAGAGCGGCGCCCCGCATGCGCTCGCCGAACCGCTGCGCAGCACTGCCAGAACCCATGCTTGCCATCCTCAGCGTGAAACGTCCTCGAATTCCGCTTTATGGCGTGACAGCGGGATAAGACACGAGGACACTGGTGCGGAATATACGCGACCTGAATGCGACTTTTGAGGAGAAAACTCCGTGACGGACGAATCGCCGCTGCCCGACCCGGCGCTCGCCACCAGGATCGACATCACCCGGCCGCACCAGGCGCGCGTGTGGAACTACTGGCTCGGCGGAAAGGACAACTACCCCGTCGACCGGGAACTGGCTGAGCAGCTCAAGCACGTCTACCCCGGCATGGAGGACATCGCGCGCCACGCCCGGGCCTTCCTGGGACGCGCCGTCCGGTACGTGGCCGAAGAGGCGGGGATCAGGCAGTTCCTCGACATCGGCACCGGGCTGCCGACGGTCGACAACACCCACGAGGTCGCCCAGCGGGTGGACCCGGCCTGCCGCGTCGTCTACGTGGACAACGACCCCCTGGTGCTGGTGCACGCCCAGGCCCTGCTCGCCAGCCACCCCCTGGGTGCCTGCGACTACATCGAGGCCGACGTGCGCGACCCTGACGCCATCCTGGAGCACGCGGCCAAGACGCTGGACTTCTCCCGTCCCACCGCCCTCATGCTCCTCGGCGTGATGGGCACCGTCTTCGACGACGACCAGGCGAGCGCGCTGGTCAGGCACCTGCTCGACGCGCTGCCGGCGGGCAGCTTCCTGGTGTTCGAGGACGGCACGAACGCCGTCAGGCCCGACGACGCGGCGCGGGCCGAGCGGCTGCGCGACGAGGGGAAGGTGTATTCGTACCGCCTGCGCAGCCCCGAGGAGATCAGCCGGTTCTTCGACGGGCTCGAACTGGTGGAGCCCGGCATCGTCTCGGTCTCCCGTTGGCGGGTGGAGGCCGACGTGTTCGGCGTCCCGGACGAGGTGGACGCCTTCTGCGGTGTCGCCGTCAAACGCTAGGGTCCGCGCCCCCCGCTACATCGCGGCGATGAGCCGCCGGAGGAACGCCGGGGTCGCGGTCGAGGGCCGCGCGTGGACGCCGAGCTGGTTCAGCAGGTGCTGGTAGGGCAGGATGTCGGCCTCCCTGTTGAGGTACTGGGCGCCGGCGATCTGCTCCAGATAGACCACGTCGCCCAGCTCGACCTCGGCGAAGCGGAGAACGGTGACCGGCCCGACGCCGCCGGCGTAGCCGGGCGAATCGAAGGGCAGCACCTGGATGGTGATGTGGGGCAGCTCCGCCAGCTGCAGAAGGTGCTCAAGCTGCGCGCGCATGGTCGCGCCTCTGCCGACCTGCCGCCGCAGCGCCCCCTCGTCCAGGACGGCCCAGAGCTTGCGCGGCGTGGGCGCAGCCAGAATCTGCTGGCGGCGCATCCGCACCGCGACCCGGCGCTCGATCTGCTCGGCCGAGTCGCACTCGCACCCCCGCTCGATGACGGCACGCGCGTAGTCCTCGGTCTGCAGCAGGCCGGGGACGTACTGGACCTCGTAGGTGCGGATCAGGACCGCGTCCTGCTCCAGACCGAGGTAGGCCTCGAACCAGTCGGGCACGACGTCGCGGTAGTCGTGCCACCAGCCGGGAGCGTTGGCTTGCCTGGCCAGCATCAGCACCGCCTGCCGTTCGGCCTCCTCGGCCACGCCGTACAGGGTGAGCAGATCTGCTACGTCGCGCAGCTTGAAGCTGGTCCGCCCCAGCTCCAGGCGGCTGATCTTGGAATGCGAGCTGCGGATCGCGTACCCCGCGTCCTCGCGCGTGATCCCGCGCGCCTCGCGCAACCGGCGCAGCTGCGCGCCCACCAACATCCGCTGCGCCGTCGGCCCGGCCTGACGCAAATCCCCAGTCGGGGTTTTGGTCAGGTGACCAATGCCGCGAGCAGTCGTCATTTATGCTCCTAAATCAGCAAATCGCCATGAACTGACCGACTAACAATCCTGCCATCTCAACCAGCCCGCACACCATATTGCACCCCAACAGCGATTCGCTCCATTCATGGTTGCGCGTGTCAAGTTCCAGGGGAGCACGGCCCACCGGGCCCGGCACGGGGACAGGCGGGAGCGGGTGCTAGCTTGCTCGTTCGTGTCCGACTATCTGCGTGAGCTCTTCTCTCTCGGCGGCCGGCGCGCGCTGGTGACCGGCGGCAGCTCCGGCATCGGCTACGCCATGGCCGAGGCGATCGGACGGGCCGGGGCCGAGGTGGTGATCGTCGCGCGCCGCGAGGCGCCGCTCGACGAGGCCGTACGGGCGCTGCGGCGGCACGGCGTCACAGCCTCCGCCATCAGCGCCGACCTGGCCGACCAGGTCGCGGTCCGGCGGGTGTGCGACGCGGCCGGCCGGATCGACATCCTGGTCAACGACGCCGCCAACAACATCCGCAAGCCCATGGCCGAGCTCACCCTCGACGACTACGAGCAGACCATCGCGGTCAACCTGACCGCCCCCTACCTGCTCGGCCAGCACTTCGGGCCGCGCATGGCCGAACGCGGCTGGGGACGCATCATCAACATCGGCTCCCAGCAGACCGTCAGCGCGTTCGGCGACAGCGGCGTGTACGGCGTCGCCAAGGCCGCCATCGGGGGCCTGACCCGCTCCCAGGCGGAAGCCTGGTCCCCGCGCGGCGTGTGCGTCAACACGATCATCCCGGGATTCGTGCTGACGCCGCTGACGGCGCCCGCCCAGGCGATCCCCGGCCGGGTGGAGCGGCTCGCCGCCCGCCACATGGCCGGCCGCAACGGTGTGCCTGCCGACTTCGCCGGCGCGGCGGTGTTTCTGGCCGGTGACGCCTCGGCGTTCGTCACGGGCCAGATGCTCTTCGTCGACGGCGGCTTTTACGTGCACTGATCAGTTGGACGACTCCTGCGCCTTTACTTTGTAGATCACTTGCGGCGCACCTGGCGAGCTCCAACCCCTTCGTGCCACACGTCGATGACCAGCTCATCGCCCTCGACGCGCGTCCACACGACCTCCGACAGCTCCACCCTGAACAGGTGCGCGCCGCCGCCGGGCATGCCGAGCGAGGTGAGCAGCGCCTCATCGGTGATCTCCACCGCGCGCCCGGCCAGCTTGGCGTCGCCCTCCCACCCCGACGGATCGGCCTCGTCGGGATCGGCGGAGGTGGTGTGAGCGGCCATCCGCGGGTCGCGCCGCAGGTCCAGCGCCTTGACCGCGCCCGGCATGGACCCCAGCCACAACTCACCGTCCTTGAACTGGGTCTCGGTGCCGCTGACCCGCGGCGAGCCGTCCTTGCGCAGCGTGGCCAGCACCTTGTGCTTGTGCTTGTCCATCAGCGCCCGGGTCACCTGCGCCAGCTCAGGCGCCTGGTGCTCGAACTCCTGCCATGAAGCCATGACTCCCATCCTGACCCCCGCCACCGACAGAAGGGAACGCGTGCGGCCTGCCGCCCGTGCGATCACGCGCCAGAAGGACCAACCGGACGCCGAGTCGCCGAACGACCTCCCCGCTACCAGAGTGCACGGCCCGCGTCGGGCCGCGCGAGAACGGCCGCATGAGGGCCTTCTCGGGCTGGTTCGGCCGGCACACCCGGTGGCACTGGAAGGCGTCAGGCCAGGGTGTCCAGGCCGACCCGGGTGAGCGCGGTGTCGAGCAGCGCGTGCAGGTCTTCGGCGCCGCCGGACTCGACCCAGGTGGTGACCGCGACATCCAGCGCGGCGAACGCCACGGCCGCCGTCAGTGCGTGCCGCATGTCCGGCGGAGCACCATGCCCGCCCCGGCCGGCCTCCCACACCACGCCGCCCCGACCGCCCTGGGGAGCCGCGTCCTCCTGACCAGCGTCGTTCGCTCGCTCGTCCGCGCGGCGGGCGAGCTCGGCGGCGAAGGCGCGCCGCCATTCGTGCTGCCGGTCGAGGTAGCGAGCGCGCAGGGCGGGAATCCCCAGGATGAGGCGGCTCAGCGCCAGGCTCTTCTCCTGATGATCGCGGTAGTGGCCGACGAGCGCGCCGAGCGCGTGCCGAACGGCCGTCGCGGGGGGCTCAGCCGGGGGGCGGGCGGCCAGCTCGGCGCAGGCGTGCTCGCCCACCACGCTGACCACCTCGACGATGACGTCCTCCTTCGACTTGAAGTAGCGGAAGAACGTGCGCCGGGAGACTCCGGCCGCCTCGACGATCTGGTCGACCGTGGTCTCCTCGAACCCGTTGCGCGCGATCAGCTGGGCGGCGGTGTGGGACAGCTCGTCGCGGACGAGCTGCCGCTTGCGCTCCGCCAGGTCACGCCGGATCAGGATCACAGAGCGAGGATACCACCGTGCCAGATGCGCCATTCAATGCCTATATTGACACTTAGTGCCATCAGGGGCATGCTGGCGCGGAGAGACCTCCTGAAGGAGCACCCATGAACGGCTGGACCTCCGACGACATTCCCGACCTCACCGGCAAGACCATGATCGTGACCGGGGCGAACAGCGGCCTCGGCTACGTGAGCAGCCGGGAGCTGGCCCGCAAGGGCGCTCGCGTGATCATGGCGGTGCGCGACCGTTCCAGGGGTGAGCAGGCGCTCGCGCGGCTCGCCGGCGAGGTGCCGGGCGCGGCCGTCGAGCTGCGCCTCCTCGACCTGGCCGATCTCGACTCCGTACGCGGGTTCGCCGCGGGCGTCGACGGGCGGATCGACGTCCTCATGAACAACGCCGGGGTCATGATGCCGCCCCGGACCCTCACCAGGCAGGGGTTCGAGCTGCAGTTCGGCGCCAACCACCTGGGCCACTTCGCGCTGACCGGGCTGCTGCTCGACCGGCTCGCCGAGGACGGCCGCGTCGTCACCGTCAGCTCGGACCTGCACCGGCGCGGCACCGTCCACTGGGACGACCTGGCGGGCGAGCGGAGGTACTCCCCGGTGGCCTTCTACGCGCAGTCGAAGTTCGCCAACGTGCTGTTCGGCCTGGAGCTCGACCGGCGGCTGCGGGCGGCGGGCTCGGCGATCAGAAGCGTCCTCGCCCACCCCGGCTACTCGGCCACCAACCTGCAGACCAGCGGACCGCGGGGCCTGATCGCCCTGGGCGGCCGCATCGGCAACCGGCTGCTCGCGCAGAGCGCCGACATGGGAGCGCTCGACCAGCTCTTCGCCGCCGTCTCCCCCGACGCCGAGGGCGGCCAGTTCATCGGCCCGCACCGCGGGATGCGCGGCTACCCGGCCGTCGTCCAGCCGGTCGAGTCGGCCAAGGACCCCGCGTCGGCGCGCCGCCTCTGGACCCTGTCGGAGGAGCTCACCGGCGTCACATACGACCTGCACGACGCCAAGGCATCGTGACAGCCGAGGACTCCCGAAGTTACGGCGAGCCGCAAGCTGGCCACAGTCCTGACCCCGGAGTTCCGGGACGACGAGCTTACGATCGCCGCGCCCGAACCGCCCGACGATCTCGTGGCCCGCGCCTACCCCGAGCAGGTCGCCAAGATCCTGGGCATCACCCCCGGGAACGTGGGCGGTACGTTCCAGCAGGAACGGTGGTGCGCCATGGGGCCACACCGCGTGGCCGTGATGTCCACGCCTGGCTCTTCCTCCTGCTGGAGGACCGCGACGCGCTCCCGGACTTCGCCGACACGCTGGCCTCGGGCGTGGCTCAGGTTCTCTGAAGCACCTTCCCTGCCAAACCCCGGTAGCACCCACGCCGGTGTGAGCCGCTACACGATCACCCGGTACGCGCCGTGGCTCTGCTCGACCGCTTCCAGCACCCGCTGCACCCGCAGGCCGTCGGCGAAGGACGGCGTGGGGTCGGCGCCGGTGGCGATCGCCTCCAGGAAGTCCTTGATCTCGTGGGTGAAGGTGTGGTCGTAGCCGAGGCCGTGTCCGGGTGGCCACCACGCGCCGGCGTACGGATGGTCCGGCTCGGTCACCAGGATGCGCGTGAAGCCGGCATCACCGGAGGAGACCCAAAGTTCGTTCATGGCCTCGAAGTCGAAGGAGAGGCTGCCGAGCGAGCCGTTGAGCTCGATGCGCAGGGAGTTCTTCCGCCCGGTGGCGAAGCGGCTGGCCTCGAACGAGGCAAGCGCGCCGTCGGACATGCGCCCGATGAACAGCGCCGCGTCGTCCACGGTGACCCGCCCGCCGGGCCGGTCCTTGACGAACGTCTCGGTCAGCCCGGTGACGCCGACGACGTGCTGGCCGGTGATGAACTCGGCGGTGTCGATGATGTGCGCGCCGATGTCGCCGAGCGCGCCCGAGCCGGCGTGCTCCTTCTGCAGCCGCCATACAAGGGGAGACTCCGGATCGACGATCCAGTCCTGCAGGTACTGCGCGCGCACGTGCCGGATCCGGCCCAGCCTGCCCTCGGCCACCAGCTTCCTGGCCAGCGCCACCGCCGGCACCCGGCGGTAGTTGAATGCCACCATGCTCTTGGCGCCCGACGCCTGCGCCGCCGTGACCATGGCCTCGGCTTCGGCGACGGCGTTGGCCAGCGGCTTCTCGCACAGCACGTGCTTGCCCGCGGCGAGAGCGGCGATGGCGATCTCCGCGTGCGAGTCGCCGGGCGTGCAGATGTCGACGATCTGCACGTCGTCGCGCTCGATCAGCTCGCGCCAGTCCGTGACCGCCGCGGCCCAGCCCATGCGCGCGGCCGCCTCCTCCGTCGCCTTCTTCGAGCGCCCGCAGATCACCCGCATGTCGGATTCGACCGGCAGGTCGAAGAAGGCGGTCACGTTGCGCCAGGCGTGGGAGTGCACGCGTCCCATGAACGCGTAGCCCACCATCCCTACGCCAAGGGTCTTGTCAGTCAAGGTCATCAAGCCTCCCGCAAGACTCGCGCCACTTCCGCCGCGCAAGCGGCGGAAGTGGCGCCGGTTTCCGCGTTATCGCAGACCCGCGATCACCGTGTCGGCGTCACGGGTCAGCACCTGTCGTACGTCGGCCCTGGCCACCTTGGCGACCAGTGCCTTGAAGGCCTCCAGGTGGCGGACGGCCCTGGCCTTCTGTCCCTTGGCCGCCGCCTTTGCCGCCCTGGTCAGCTCCTGCGTGAGCTGCTGCTGCTCCTGCGGGGACAGCCAGCGCGTGGCGGTGAACCGGTCGACGAGCCGCTGCAGGTCGGCCAGGGAGGTGACCACGGTGAACTTCGCCGTCGAGGTCGTGACGTTTCCGGCGTTGTCGGAAGCGGTGACCGCGACGGTGTGCTGCGCCAGGTTCAGCGTGAACAGCGGCAGCACCGCGTCGTTGAGCAGCGTCGAGCCGTCGATCGTGCCGGACGAGCCGCGGACTCCCGAGGTGCTGTCCACGGCCTGCCAGGTGATGCGCAGGTCCTGTGCGTCGCCGTAGGTCTCGCCGTCGGCCACGCCGGCGACCATCAGGGTCGGCTTGCTGAGGTCGATCTTCAGCGTCGCCGCCTTGTCCTGCTCCCGCAGCCCTGCCTTGTCCACGGCCCGGTAGAGCAGCTCGTGCGCGCCCTCGCCGCTGACCACGACCGCTTCGGTGTAGGGCTTCCAGTCGCCGCCGTCGAGCGCGTACTCGATCCCGTCGACTCCCGAACCCGCGTCCGTGGAGGACAGGGTCACGGGTACGGCGGTGCCGTGCCAGCCGCCGTCGCCGGGCGGCGCGAACGCGGCGGTGGTCTGCGGCGCCGTGGTGTCGATCTGGACCGTCACCGACTTGGCCTCCTCCACGTTGCCCACGCCGTCGCGGGAGCGGTACTCCAGCTTGCGCTCCCCGTCGCCGCTGACCGGGAAGGGCGCCAGGTAGGCCGTCCACGGGCCGCCGTCGATGCGGTACTCCGTGGCCGCCACCTGCGAGGCGTCGTCGGTGGCGGCCAGGGTGACCTCGACCGGCCCGGTGTGCCAGCCGGGCGTGACGCCGGAGACCGTGGTGACCGGCGGGGTCTTGTCGGTGTTGTGGGCGGTGAACCTGAACTGCTGGTTGGTGGCGTTGACGCAGGTCCACTGGATGATCGGGGCGTCGTCGGCCTGGGAGACCCACTTGACGTCCAGGCAGAGCCCGCTCACACCGGAGGTGACCTTCCAGGCATCGCCGGCCTTGTTGGCGTAGAACCGCTGGTTCTTCTGGTCGGCCGCGGTGTCAGGGTGGCACGTCCACTGCACCAGCTGGACCTCCAGCTGCGTGGAGCCGCCCGGCACGTCCAGGCACTTGCCGCTGGCCTCGTTCTTCAGCTGGAAGCCGCCGCTCGCGATCGGCATGACCGTCCAGCGCTGCTCGGCGCCGCCGGTCGCGGACTTCTGCACGATCTTGGAGTCGTCGAGCAGCGACAACGGGGCGACGTTCTTGCCGCTGTGCTGTGCGGTGACCGTGTAGGTGCCGGACTCCAGCTCCTCACCGGGTACGGCGTCGCCGCCGAGTTGCATGGCGTCCACGTCGAAGGCGTTGTTGCCGCTGTTCTTGAACACCATGTAGACGGTCTTGCTCGCCACGCCCTGGTTGACGGGGACCGCCGGTGTCATCCGGTAGTTGTTCCAGCCGCCGGTCGCGGGAACCGGGGTGGTGGCCAGCAGCGTGCCGGTGGGCGAATCGGCGTGCAGCTCGATCTGGCCACCGCCGTTCGGGCTGGACAGGCGGTAGGAGACCGCGGTGATCCCGCCCAGGGTCATCGGTGTGAAGGCGATCCAGTCGTTGTTGCTGATGTCACCGATCCGCTTGCCGCTCTCCGCGCCACCCTCGTCGATCACCCGGATGCCGGACTGGGCGGTGAAGTACTCGGCCTGCTTGCGGTGCGGCTGCAGGACGGCCTTGCCGTACCCGGTGAGCGGGACCTCGCCGGAGTCGGTGTAGTGGGCGTTGATGACGTAGTACAGGTTGGCACCGGCGGGGTGCCCGCCCAGGTCGCCGGTGTTGAGCGTGCCCTCGCAGCCGGGAATCTGGGTGGTCTCGTGCTCGTGGTCGTCGTGACCGAGCGCGGGTGCGACGATCACCTTGGTGCAGTCGACCGTGCCGCCGTCGGGGTCGGTGACCTTGATCTTGTACGGCACGTCCTGGCCGAACTCGATCGGCGTGCCGTTCAGCGGGGTCTCGATCGTCACGACCGGCCGCGAGTTGCCCGAGACGATCTCGATGTTGGCGTAGCCCTCCTTGCCCGTGGAGTCCTTCACCTTGAGCTGGGCGGTGTACTTGCCCTTGGCGTAGGTGTGCGAAGGCTTGGCCTCCGTGGAGTCGAAGGTGCCGTCGCCGTCGAAGTCCCACTCGAAGGTGATCGGGTCACCGTCGGGGTCGAAGCTGCCGGTCGCGTCGAACTGCACAGCCAGCGGCGCCGGGCCGTCGGTGGCGCTGGCGACCGCCTTGGCGACCGGCGAGCGCGCGCCGGCGGAGTAGTCGATCCGGTAGAGGCCGGAGTCGTTGTTGCCGCCGCCGAAGGAGGTGCCCCACTCCAGCAGGTAGAGCGAGCCGTCCGGGCCGAAGGTCATGTCCATCGGCTTGAGGAAGGTGCCGAGGAACGAGTTGATCTTCAGGACACCCGTCGAGTCGTCGTTGGGGTGGATCTCCTTGACGTAGTGGCGGGCCCACTCGTAGAAGAAGTTCACCCCGTCGAAGTAGGCGGGGAACTTGGCCGGGGACGGGTTGTCGGCGTCGTAGCGGTAGACCGGGCCGCTCATCGGCGCCGATCCCCCCGAGCCGAGTTCGGGGAAGGCCGGCGAGGTGCCGTAGCCGTACCACATGACCGGCTTCTGGATCGGCTTCAGCTCGCTCAGGCCGGTGTTGTTGGGCGACTCGTTGACCGGATTGTCACAGTTGAACTTGGGGCCGACGACCTTGGTGTCAGGGTTGTAGGGCGCGTAGGCCTGGTTGTCGCCGTGGCAGAACGGCCAGCCGTAGTTGCCCGCCGTCTTGATGATGTCGTACTCCACCAGCCCTTCGGGCCCGCGGTCGGTGGTCGGCCCGCCGCGGTCGGGGCCATAGTCGGCCACGTGCAGCCAGCCGCTCTTCTGGTCGACGGTGAAGCGGAAGGGGTTGCGGAAACCCATCGCGAAGATCTCGGGCCTGGTCCTGGCCGTGCCCGGCGGGTAGAGGTTGCCCTCGGGAACGTCGTAGCCGCCGTCCGCCTTGGGCTTGATGCGAAGGATCTTGCCGCGCAGGTCGTTGGTGTTGCCGGAGGTGCGCGCCGCGTCCAGCATCTCCTTGCCCGGACGCCAGTCGAGCGGCGCGTAGCCCTGCCAGTCGGGGGACAGGTTCGGCGGGGTGTCGTCGCCGGTGCTGAGGTAGAGCGTGCCGTCGGGGCCGAACTCGACCGCGCCGCCGGTGTGGCCGGGCTCGGGGAACGTGCGGTCGCGGTAGGCGGGCACCTCGAGGATCTTCTTCTCGCTGGCCAGGTCGATGGTGTCGCCGGTCACCGTGAAGCGGGACAGGCGGTTGACGTCCTGGGCGCTGTCAGCCGGAGACCAGTAGAGGTAGATCCAGTTGTTCTCGGCGAAGTCCGGGTCCAGCTCCATGCCGACCAGGCCGTCCTCGCCGCCGGTGTAGACGCTGAGCTGGGCGGCGGTGACCGTGCCGTGCGTGTCGGGCTTGTAGATCTTCACGGCGCCCTGGCGCTGGATGTAGAAGACCCGCCCGTCCTTGGCGACGTCCAGCTCCATCGGGTCGGCCGTGTTGTCGTCCAGCGTGATCTTCTCGAAGCTGCTGGTCACGGTCCCGCCGCAGTCGCCGGGCTCGGCTCCGGCGGCCCAGGCGATGCCGCCGCGCACGTGTTCCTGGAACAGCGGTTCGGCGTAGGCGGCCGCGTCGTGTCCCATCGCCGTCGCCCACACCCTGCCGCCCTCGGCCTTGCGGCACCAGGAGATCGGGTGGTCGGCGCCCATCGCGTTGGGGCCGGGGTTGTAGGTGGTCTCGTCCGCGGTGACCAGCACGTGGACCTTGCCGCGGTTGTTGGGCGCGAAGTTGTACCACTCCTCTGGGCGCTGCCAGATCCTCGGCAGGTTCTTGGTGGACGGGTGCACCCGGTCCGCCACCTTGGCCGTGCCCTGGAGCACGCCGGGCGAGTGCCCCGGCATGTGGGAGCCGCCGTTGACCAGCTCGTCCCACCACGGGAACTGGTTCTCGATCTCCATGTCGAGGGCGTTGTGGACGGCTACCACGCCCTTGCCGGAGCGGACGAAGCGCTGCAGCGAAGCCTTCTGCTCCTCGGCCGTCCACACCATGCCCGAGGTGTTGAGCATGATCAGCACGTCGAACTCGGCGAGCTTGGCGTCGTTGAAGACGGCCGGGTCGTCGGTCTGCTCGACGGCGAAGTGGTGTGCGGCGGCCAGGTCCTTGACCATCTGAATGCCGGCCGGGATCGAGCCGTGGACGTAGCCGGCTGCCTTGGTGAACAGCAGGGCCTTGAAGAGGTCGTGGGTGGCGGCGGCCGGAGCCGGATTGATCGGTAAGAGCAGCAGCAGAGGGAGAAAAAGGGCAGCAAGAACTCGACGCATGGCGAATGCACTCCCGCGAGAGGGTCAGAGCGTGCGGAGGAAGGCGAGCCCGTCGGCTGCCAGGGAGTCCTGGCTCGGGGCGAGCGGCCGCCAGACGGAGGCGGCGGTGGCGATGGTCTGGTTGTGAGCGGTGAACGACTCGATGACGAGCGGGCCCTGGTAGCCGGCGTCGGCCAGGGCCCGGGTGAACGCGGGCCAGTCGAAGCGGTCCTGTCCTGGCGTGCCGCGGTCCGTGCCGCATGCCTGCACGTGCGCGATGCGCTGTCCGGCCAGGCGTACGGCCGCAGCCGGGTCCTTCTCTTCGATGTTCATGTGGTAGGTGTCCAGGGCCAGCCCGGCTTCCTCGGGCAGCGCCTCCAGTGCCTGCTCAACGGTGTTGATCAAGCTGGTCTCGTAGCGGTTGAGGGGTTCGACGGCCAGCCGTACCCCTCGCTCCCCCGCGTAGCCGAGCACGGGCTCGAGGTTCTCCCGCAGTTCGGCGTAGGCGTCCGCACGCTCCTGCGGCGACATGCGCCAGGTGCGGCCCACCGAGGAGTAGGCCGGTCCCCCGATCACCGGCGAGCCCAGGGTCACCGCGACGTCCACGCAGTGACGCAGGTAGTCCTGGGTCTCCTTGATCGTGTCGGCCGCGACCAGTTCCCGGCCCGGCGGCATCACCAGGACGACCGAGGCCTTGAGGCCCAGCTCGGCCAGCAGGTCCCGGGCGCGGGCGGGGTCCCAGTCGCCAGGCTGCTCGACGGGCAGCTCGATGACGTCGAAACCCCAGCCCGCGACGCGTGGCGCCAGTCGTGCGAGATCGTCGTCCGTGAGGGGCGAGACCCAGACCCAGGTGTTGACGCCGATCGGCATCACTTCTTGCCGCCCCAGCTCTCGGGGAAGCCGGGCAGGGACTCGCAGCCGCACAGCGCGTAGTGCAGGGGCGGCATGTTCGGCTGGAGGTACTTGCCGAGGTTCTCCGAGGTGATCTTGGGCTGGGGCAGCTTCCAGGCCTTCGGCACCTCCTCGCCCTTGAGGATCTTCAGCGCCGCGATGACCGGGGTGCGCCACTGGTAGGTCGGGTAGGTGGGGGCCACGGCGGTCAGGTTGTTCTGCTTCCACTTCTGCAGGAAGTCCTGCTGGTCCTCGCCGACGATGGGCGGCACGGGCAGCCCGGCGTCCTCGAAGGCCTCGATCGCGGCGACGGCGGTGGCGCCGGCGTCCATCCACACGCCGTCGATCTTGCCGTGGCGTTGGATGTAGTCGCTGACGATGCTCTTGGTCTTGGCGGCGTCACCGTCGGTGAACTCGACGCCGACGACCTGGAGCTTGCTGTTGTCGAAGGTGACCTTCGCCGCCGACCAGCGGGTCTCCAGCACGTCCACGCCGGGCAGGATGCGCAGCGCCAGCACCTTGCCGCCCGCCGGCACCTGCTCGACCAGGAACTCGGCTCCGTCGGCGCCGAAGGCGTAGCCGCCGATCGGGTTGATGAAGCTGACCGGGCAGTCGGTCTCGACTCCGCGGTCGAAGACGATCACCGGCACCTTCTCGCATGCGGCCTTGACGGCCGGGGTGAGCGTGGCGGTGGTGTTCGGCGAGACGATCAGGGCATCGCATCCCTTGCCGGTCAGCTCGGCGATGTCGGAGATCTGCTTGTCGTCCTTGCCCTCGGCGTCGAGGGCGGTGAACTTGGCGATCTCCTTGTGCAGGCCGACCTCGGCCTGCATGTTCTTCCAGCCGACCTGGCGCCATGGGTTGTTGACCGCGGCATTCGAGAAGCAAAGATGGATACTTCCGGACTTCTTGTACTTTGACGTGCCCACCATCTGGGGGTCGATCGCCTGTTCCCACGGCTTGTCCGCCGGCCCCTGGGCCGTCTTGGTGCGCATCGCGAGCTGCGCGTCGTAGTCGGCCTGGACGAAGAACTTCGACTGCTCGCCCGTCCCGGTGGCCGGGGCCTGGGTGGCCGACGCCTGCGACGCGCCCGGGTTCTGGCTCTGCGTCGCGGTCGTGGTGGGCTTGTCGCTGGTGCATCCCGAGGCGACCAGCGTGGCCGCGGCGGCCACGATGACAATCGGCGTGCTACGACGCATGGGCGTCTCCTTTTCGGGGGGTGATGAACAACCGAGGCAGCTGTACGGCTCCCGCTGCCACCGCGGCGACAATGATCACGCCCTGCACGGTGTACTCCAGCGCACCGGAGATCCCGTACAGGTTGAGCAGGGTGAACATCGCCTCGAGCGTGAGTGCGCCGCCCATCGCGGCGACGACGGATCCCCTGCCACCGCCGAGCGCGACGCCGCCGAGGACGACGGCCGTGATCGCGGAGAACTCCAGTCCCTGGCCGACCTGCGCGGACACGCCGGCGAAGCCGCCGAGCATGATTCCCGCGATCGCGGCCGCCAGGCCGGAGATGACGAAGGCGAGGATCCTGGCCCGGGCGACCCGGACCCCCGACAGGGCGGCGGCTCGCTCGTTGTCGCCGGTGGCGATCAGCGTCCTGCCGTACGTCGCTCTGGTGAGCAGCACCGCGGCGGCCCCCACCGCCAGCGTGATCAGCACGGCCCAGAGCGTGTCGCGGCCGAAGACGCGGAACGACTGGGAGAGCGCCCCGCGTGGCGCGCCGCCCGTCCACAGGAAGACCGCGCCCGACAGGATGAGCATCATGCCCAGCGTGGTGATGAACGAGGGCACCCTGAGCAGTGCCGTCACAACGCCGTTGACCAGCCCGACCAGCAGGCCGAGGGCGATCAGCAGGGCCAGTACGGGCCAGGTCGCCGCCTCGTTCCCGTCGATCAGGCGGGCCGCGACGACCACCTCGACCGTCACCAGCGAACCCACCGAGAGGTCGAACTCGCCCGAGACGATCACGAAGTACTGCCCGGCGGCCAGTATCACCAGCGGTGCGGCGCGCTTGACGAAAGCCAGGAATCCCGCCGGTTCCAGGATGAACGGATTGGCCACCGCGATCGCCGCCAGCAGCAGCGCCAAGACCACGAAAATGGCATATTTCATGACTTCCTCCTCCTGACGTAGATCACCACGGCCGCAACGATGACCACGCCGCGGACCACGTCCTTGAAGAAGGAGTCGACCTCGAGCAGGTTGAAGAGGCTGTCCAGGACGGCCAGCAGCAGCACGCCGCCCACCGTCCCGCCTACACCGCCCTTGCCACCGGCCAGCGCCGTGCCGCCCAGGACCACCGCCGCGATCGACTCCAGGTCGTAGCCGCCGTCCGTACCGACCGTGGGCGCGCCCGCGCCCAACCTGCTGGCCAGCAGGAGGCCGGCGATGCCCGCGCAGAGTGAGCAGAGCACGTGGGTGACGATCACCACCCGATCGGTGCGCACGCCGGACAGCCGGGCGACCTCCACGTCGCCGCCGACGGCGTAGACCTGGTAGCCCATCCGGGTGCGCGTCAGGACGAACCAGCACGCCAGGGCGACGCAGGCCCAGAGCATGGCCGAGACGGGGATCGGGCCGATGCGGTCGTAGCCGAGGTGCTGGAACGAGTCGGGCACCCGGCCCGCCGGCCCGTCGTAGAGGTGGTCGAGCACGCCCTTGATGACCAGCGTCATGCCCAGGGTGGCGATGAACGCGTGCACCTTCAGCTTGGTGATCACCACTCCGTTGACCAGGCCCACCACCGCGCTGACAGCCAGGGCGGCGGCGATCCCGCCGGCCACGTCGCCGGTCTGCATGATCTCCGCGGCGACCAGCGAGGTGAGGCTGATCAGCACCGCGACCGACAGGTCGAGGGAGCCGGCCAGGATCGCCAGGGTCTGGCCGACCGCCACGATCCCCAGCGCCGCCGAGCGTTGCTGGATGCCGACCACCGTCTCGAGGGTGAGGAACTCGCCGCCTCCGACGATCGCGCCGATGGCCACGACGGCCAGCAGAGCGAGGAAGACGACCTGAGCCGGACGGAATCCGAGGGATAACCGCCCCCCGACCTTCTCACTCATGCGGCCTCCTCCGCTGCGGCCAGATGCATGATTGCCTCCTCCGACGAGCCGGCGGGCAGTTCGCCGACCAGGCGCCCCTCGCGCAGGACCAGGATCCGGTCGCTCATGCCGATCAGCTCCGGCAGCTCGGAGGAGATCATGAGGACGGCCATGCCTTCCCGCGCCAGCTCGCGGACGAGCTCATGGATCGCGGCCTTGGCGCCGACGTCCACGCCTCGGGTGGGCTCGTCGAAGATCAGTACCTTGGGCGAGACGGTCATCCACTTGGCCAGGACGACCTTCTGCTGGTTGCCGCCTGACAGGTAGCGGACCTCCCGGTCCGGATCGGGCGGCGCGAGCCGTACCCGATCGAGCAGCTCGCGCACCCGCGCGGCCGCTCCGCGGCGGACGGCCCGGGCCACCAGCAGCGCGTTGTCGCCGACCGACTGGCGTAGCGCAAGCCCCTCCGCCTTGCGGTCCTCGGTCACCAACCCGATCCCGGCGGCGATGGCCTCGCGGACCGATCGCGGGCGGAGGGGGGTCATCTCGCCGTGGGTGAACGGCTCCGCGCCGAAGACGGCCTTGGCCAGCTCGGTACGCCCCGAGCCCTGCAGTCCTGCCACGCCGGTGATCTCGCCGGCGCGCAGTTCCAGGTCGATGTCGCGTAACTTGGCGTTGCCGCAGCCCCTGATGCTGAGCAGGACCTCACCCGTCTCCTCCGGGCCGGCCCTGGGCGGGTAGTAATGGCTGAGCTCGCGGCCGACCATCAGGCTGACCAGCTCGCCCTGGGTGACCTCGGCGGTCGCCCTGGTGGCCACGCGCACGCCGTCCTTCAGCACGGTGACCTGCTGCGACAGGTCGAAGATCTCGCGCATGCGGTGCGAGATGTAGAGGATGGCCACGCCTCGTTCGCGCAGGCGGCGCACGAGGTCGTAGAGGAGCTCCACCTCGTGTTCGGCCAGCGAGGCCGTGGGCTCGTCCATCACGATGATGCGCGCGTCGACGGAGAGCGCCTTGACGATCTCGACCACCTGCTGCTGGGCGACGCTCAGCCGGCCGACCAGGTCGCGCGCGCCGAAGGAGCTCTCTCCCAGCTCCAGCAACAGCCGGGAGGTCTCGCGCTCCATGGCGGCGCGGTCCACCAGGCCGCGCCGCAGCGGCTCCCGTCCGAGAAAGACGTTCTCCGCCACGCTGCGTTCGGGCAGCAGGGTCAGCTCCTGGTAGATGATCGCCACTCCGGCCCGCTGGGCGTCCAGGGGGTGACGGAAGGTCACCGGGGAGCCGGCGATCGAGATCGTTCCTGAGTCCGGGGCGTGCACCCCGGCGAGGATCTTCATCAGCGTCGACTTGCCGGCGCCGTTCTCCCCGACCACCGCGTGCACCTCGCCCGCCTGAGCGTCGAGGTCTACGTCGGATAAGACGCGGACGCCCAGGAAACTCTTGCCGATCCTTCGCATGCTGAGCACCGCGACCTCCAGAGATACGTCGATGGTCGACATAACTTGGCGCTGGCAGGAATCGTAAGATCGATATATAACGACGGTCAAGCAAAAGTTGTGATACAACCGCAAATAGTCGGACAGGAGGGGATTCGAGGCGTTGGAAGGCACGGGAGAGCTGTTAGCCATACTCAGGGACGGCCAGGCGCGGACGAAGGCCGATCTGGTCCAGCTCACCGGGCTGGCCAGGTCGACGATCTCCCAGCGGCTCGACGCCCTCCTGAGCAACCGCTGGATCGTCCCCCACGAGGAGGCCATCGCCTCCGGAGGTCGCCCGGCCACGGCCTTCTCCTTCAATCGGGCCGCCCGCGTCGTGCTGACCGCCGACCTCGGCGCGACGCACGACCGGCTGGCGGTCACCGACCTCGGCACCGAGATCCTCGCTGAACGGACCGCGGACGTGCCGATCGACCGCGGGCCCGAGACGACGCTGAGCTGGCTCGTCAGCAGCTTCACCGAGCTGCTCGCCGAGGCGGGCTACACGCTGGCCGACGTCTGCGGCGTCGGCGTCGGTCTGCCCGGCCCGGTCGAGCACGCCTCCGGACGCCCGATCAACCCGCCGATCATGCCCGGCTGGGACGGCTTCGCCGTGCCGGAATGGCTCGGCGAACGGCTCGGCGTGCCGGTCCTGGTCGACAACGACGTCAACATCATGGCCCTCGGCGAGCACTGGGCCGCGCACCCGCAGACCGACCACCTGATCTTCGTCAAGATCGGGACCGGCATCGGCTGCGGCATCATCTCCGACCGCCGTCTGCACCGCGGCGCCCAGGGCGCCGCCGGCGACATCGGCCACATCCAGGTGGCCGGCGGCGAGCAGGTGCTGTGCCGGTGCGGCAACACGGGCTGCCTGGAGGCCATCGCCGGCGGCGCGGCCCTGGCAGCCCAGCTCGAGGACGCCGTGACCAGCCGCGAGGTGGTGAACCTGCTGCGGGCGGGCAACCTGCGCGCCGTCCAGCTGGTACGGCAGGCGGGACGCGAAATCGGCACGGTGCTCGCCTCGATGGTCAATTTCTTCAACCCCGCGACCATCGTCATCGGCGGCACGCTGGCCGAGGCGGGCGAGCACGTCCTGGCCGGCGTGCGCGAGGTCGTCTACAGCCGCTCGCTCCCGCTGGCCACCGAGCACCTGCGCATCCAGGCCAGCGAGCTGGGCGACCGGGCAGGCATGATCGGCGCCGCCGTGATGGTGGTCGAACACGTGCTGGCGTCGGTGGATTGACCCAACAAGCTTCTGATCCGGTGATGACCATGAGAGAGGGTGACCGGAATGCGGACAGGAGTCTGGCTTGTCGGAGCTCGGGGATCTGTGGCCACCGCGACCGTGATCGGCGCCGCGGCGCTGCGCGCCCGATTAGCGGCCTCCGTGGGCTGCGTGACCGAGCTGCCCGACCTCGCGGGAGCACGCCTCCCGGAGGTCGCCGACCTGATTTTCGGCGGACACGACGTGACCGGGATCCCGCTGGCCAAGCGGGCCGAGCAACTGGCCAGGGGCGGTGCCGTACCTGAGCACATCCTCCGCCAGGTGGGCGCGGCGCTGGCCGCCGCCGAGGCCGAGATCCGGCACGGCTACCAGGGCGGAGACCCGCGGGAGGCCGCGGAACGGCTGCACGGCGACATCGCGGACTTCCAGCGGCGGCACGGCCTGGAACGGGTGGTCGTCATCAACGTCGCCTCCACACGGGCCCGCTCCGAACCCCGTCCGGCCACCCGCGACCTGGCCCTGCTCGAGCAGAACCTGCACGTTCTCGACTCCAGCTCCCTCTACGCCTACGCCGCCCTGGGCGGCGGCTTCGGCTACGTCGACTTCACCCCTTCCACCGGCGGGCGGCTGCCCGCCTTGCAGGAGCTGGCTGCCGCCCGCTCCGCCCCATACGCGGGCAGCGACGCCAAGACCGGCGAGACGCTGGTCAAGTCGGTGCTCGCGCCGATGTTCGCCCAGCGGGCGCTGCGGGTGCGCTCCTGGTCGGGCACCAACCTGCTGGGCGGCGGCGACGGGCGGACCCTGGCCGATCCGCTCGCAGCCGGCAGCAAGCTGTCCTCCAAGGGCAGGCTGACCACGAGGTGCTCGGCTATCACGTGGACGGCGACATCCACATCGACTACGTCCCCGACCTGGGCGACTGGAAGACCGCCTGGGACCACATCGCCTTCGAGGGGTTCCTCGGCGTGGGGATGACGTTGCAGTTCACCTGGCAAGGCTGCGACTCCACGCTGGCCGCGCCGCTCGTGCTCGACCTGGCCAGGTTCGTGGCCGCAGCGCAGGCCGCCGGGATCTCCGGTCCGGTCCCCGAGCTGGGCTTCTTCTTCACGGACCCGGTGGACAGCACCGAGCATGCCCTCTCTCGGCAGTACGACACGCTGCTCGCCTGGGCGAGGGCGCTGTGAAGCCGGGCCGCTTACAGGCCTTCGTGGAGCTGGTCCGCGCCCCGGCCGCGCTGTCGGTGCCCGGCGACCTCCTGGCCGGAGCCGCGGCGGCGGGCAGGCCGGTCGACCCGGGTCTGGTCGCCGGGTCCGCCTGCCTCTACTGGGCGGGCATGGCGCTCAACGACTATGCCGACCGGGACGTGGACGCGCGGGAGCGGCCGGAGCGGCCGATCCCGTCCGGCCGCGTCTCTCCGGGGCTCGCGCTGGCGGCAGGAGCCGGGCT
>NZ_QNFZ01001059.1 GCF_003313395.1 Nonomuraea lactucae
CTCACCGGCCGCGCCCCCGCCCAGGCGCGCGCCTCCTCGGCCGGACGCTCGGGCACGCAGCCGGGGGCGCGCGAACGCCGGATCGCGGCACCGGTGAGCTGCCGCGTCTGCGCCAGGACGCTGGTGGCCGCCGCCGAGCAGAAGCTCGGCCGGTGCGGCACCTGCCCGGCCGACTACGACGAGGCCCTGCTGGAGAGCCTCAAAGCGTGGCGCACGGCCACGGCCAAGGAGTCGAAGGTCCCGCCGTACGTCGTCTTCACGGACGTGACGCTGCAGGCCATCGCCGAGCGGGTGCCGACGAGCGAGCAGGAGCTGCTGTCCATCGCCGGCATCGGCCGTGTCAAGCTCGACCGGTACGGCGAGGCCGTCCTGTCCCTGTGCCGCTCCGCCGCCCGCTGACTGCGCGGCGCGCCACCGGCGTGCTCCGCGGCGGAGTGGTTTGGTAGGACATAGTCGACAAGCCAGACTCGCCGTGCGAACGGTCAGAAGCCGTGCGAACGGTCAGAACTCGCAAGGGGGGGACTCGTGAACGAGGCCCTGAAGGAGCTGCTCGACCTGCTCGACCTCGAACAGATCGAGCTCGACATCTTCCGCGGCCGGAGCCCGGAGGAGCGCATACAGCGCGTCTTCGGCGGTCAGGTGGCCGCGCAGGCACTCGTCGCGGCGGGCCGCACCGTGCCGGCGGACAGGAGCGTGCACTCGCTGCACGCCTACTTCATCAGGCCCGGCGACCCTTCCATCCCCATCGTCTACAACGTGGAGCGCGTGCGTGACGGGCGCTCTTTCGCGACGCGCAGGGTGGTCGCCGTCCAGCACGGCAAGGCGATCTTCACCATGTCCGCCTCGTTCCACGTCTTCGAGGAGGGCGTCGAGCACCAGGCGTCCGTCATGCCAGTCGTGCCCGACCCGGAGACGCTGCCGACGTTCCAGGAGAGGATGTCCGACCTGGTCGGCGACTCGCCCGCGTTCAGGGACTGGCTGTCGAAGCCGCGGCCGGTCGACGCCCGCTACGCCTCGCCGCTGACCTGGGAGGCCCACCGCAACCCGGAGTTGCGCAGCGCGAAGACCAACGTCTGGTTCCGCTATCACGCCGAACTCCCCGACGATCCGCTGCTGCACGTGGTGCTGGCCGCCTACGCCTCCGACTTCACGCTGGTCGACACGATCCTGCTCGCCCACGGCATGGCCTGGGGGGCCTCGAACATCATGGGCGCCTCGCTCGACCACGCCATGTGGTTCCACCGGCCGTTCCGGGCGGACGACTGGCTCCTGTACGCCCAGGAGTCTCCCTGGGCGGGGGGCGCCCGCGGGCTGGCGCGCGGTGAGATGTTCACCGCGTCGGGTGACCTCGTCGTCTCGGTCGTGCAGGAAGCCATGATCCGTGTCACGAAGTCGTGAAATCGCAGGTAGAAAATCTGTTGCCCGTTCGCGCGTTCCCGGTTTAGGGTCATGGTCAAGCGAGTCGGACGGTCCTGTTCGACGATCCCGGAGCGGAGGTGAGTCCCCAGTGATCAGCATTCAGATGTCGGCCACGCAGTGGCCCACTTCCGCATGCCGTGACTCGGTGAGGCTTGTCGATGGCCCCGCCAAGCTGCGGCAAGAGAAGTCTGCCCGTAGCCAGGCCCCCGCCTACCCGTACGCCCACTTCGGCGTCCAGGGCGTGCCGGCTCTCGTCACGGGCGCAGCAGTGCCGACCCAGCAGATCACCAATGGTGGAATGCGTGGTCCGCAACCCTGGAGGGATGCTCCGGTCATAACCTGACCGACACAGAGCAGGCCCCCAGGCCGCGGATCCGCATACAGGATCCGCGGCCTCTTTGTTTGTCCGTGATCCCCGACCGCCTACGAGGTGCACGACCAAGATCAAAAAGATCGATCAAAAGGAGAAGCAGATGGGGGCCAAGACGATCATGGACCTGATCGACGAAGCCAAGATCCCCTGTCGTACCGACCCTGACCTGTGGTTCGCCGAGTCCCCGGAAGACGTCGAGTTCGCCAAGGCGCTCTGCGGCGACTGCCCGATCCGGGAAGCCTGCCTGGCCCGCGCGCTGGAGCGCGAGGAGCCGTGGGGCGTCTGGGGTGGCGAGCTGATCCTGCGGGGCACCGTCGTTCCCCGCAAGCGGCCCCGTGGCCGTCCCCGGAAGCACCCGGTCGCCGCCTGAACCGAACCCGCGCCAACGCACCGACACACCAGAAAGCAGACAGACAGATGAGAACCATCACCACCCGGAGCCGCGAAGTGCCGAATCTCTTCCATGATCTGGTGAATGACCGAATACAGACCCTCCACCGCGAGGCGGAGGAGCAGCGCCTGATATCCCGCGTCCGCCGCGTACAGCGGGCCCGGCGCCGGGCTCAGCGCGCGAACGAGAAGCTCGAGCGGGTCCTCCGCGAGGACTGGTGACCCGTGAGGCCCCGCCGCCGGCGCGGGACCTCCCCCCTCAAGACCGGTGATTCAGCAAGGGCCGGGCGCGATCATCGCGCTCGGCCCTTCGGGTGCCGCGGCTGCGATTCGTGCGGGTGCCCGCTGTGCCACGAAAGGCATGGCCGACGTTCTACTTCAGGTGAGTACGAAGCTCAGGAGCACGGCACACACGGCCGATGCGGTGTTTATGATCTCGTTGCTTCGTGGAAGCCTGGAGAGTCGACGCCTTCCTCGGAGGCCCGTGTCGAGCAACGCGCCGACTTGCCCGCCGATCAGAACGGCCAGGCCGGTGCGTAGATCGGCGTGAGCGCAGGCACCGAGGGCGGCCAACGTCGAACCGAGGAACCCCATCAACGTCCCAGTGATCGACATCGCGCCTGGCGTGCCGTGGGGGACCACGAGGCAAGTGGGCGGCATGCGCGCTCGACTGGGGAGGAACGGACCGAACTCGCTGGCGAACACGTCATTGAGCGCGAACGACAGCGGCGCGAAGAGCAGGATGACGGCCAGCCGCTCCTGCGGATAGACGGCGACCGCCAGTGCTGCCGGTATCAACACGGGAAGCAGGTCCACAATGTCTCGTCGTGGGTCCGCCGTGAGCGTCGGGGTATTGGCGCGGTGGAGCCGCCCGGCGGCGTTTCCCCAGCCCAGGAGGAAGGCAACGCTGATGGTCCAGGAGAGCGGCAGCCGGGCGAGGACCGTGAGACCGCCCAAGGCCACGATGGCCGCCGCCCCGGTCGAAATCTCGCACCGCTGCCAGAACGCGACGAGTGCGGCGGAGAAAGCCACAGCGGCGACAGCTTTCGCGGCCGCGGTCAGATGAGCCCAAGCGGCCAGGCGCTCCATCCCCATGATCGGTGCGATGAGCGCCAGCTGGGCCGCTACGCCGGCTAGGCCGCTCGTCCGGGCCAGGCGCAGTAAAAGGAGCAGGCCGGTCGATGCGGCGAGCCAGCCGATCCAGAGCAGCGATAGCCGGTCTGTCGGGGACACGGTCAGACCAGCGCCTAGAGATCGTACTCGCCGCGGAGGTGGCGATGGGGCCGGGCCTCAGACGGTCCAGAGGGAGGCTGGTCCGGAATGGCCGAGTCCGCTCCGGAATCGCCATCGGACACGATTCCTCTCGTCAACCGTCCTGAGATAACCCGAACGCGGTAGTAATGACGCACTACCCGGAACCACGTGAACATGACCACGAAACTGGCGACGCCGAACGGCGGCGAAATGACGAACAGGAGCGAGACCTCAGCCAGGAATGTCGAGAACCAGAAGGGGCCCAGGATGTCATCGTTGGCCTCCCGTGAACCGAGCGATTCCTGGCGGCGTGAAACAGCGCGAGCAACCCCGACTGCGAGCGCCGCCAAAGGCGCGGCCAGGATCACTGCCCGCCACGGCGCAGCGACGGCAACGCCGAGCAGAGCGATCAGGACGGCCTCCGTGAAACGGAAGCCGGCCGAGATGAGAAGTGTTCGTGACGAGCCGAGGCGCACGGCCAGGGTGAAGTTCCCCGCATCGGGGTCCCGCACGGCATCGCGCACCTGATTCACCAGGTTCATGACTATCCCGTGGGTCACGGCCACCGCCAGCAAGACGACGAGCAGTCCAACCGAGGCGCGGGGTGACAGCAGCCATCCCCAGATCGCCGTGCCCGCAGAGCCGGTGGAGGCGAGCAGCGCCGAATAGCTCTTGGACTTGGTCACCCCGTACAGCGCGCCGATGCCCGCTCCCAGAACCATCGTGAGAAGGACAAACGCGACGGTCACCGGGCGGTCTGCGAGAAACACCAGCAGGGCGAGCAGGGCGACCCCACAGGCGACAGGCAGGGCCAGCCCTTGACGGCGGCTGATCGCGCCGGACGGTATCGGCAGGTGTGGGGCGGTGACGGCGTCCTTGGGCGCGTCGTAGACGTCGTTGAGCGAGGTGATCAGGAGCTGTGCGAAGATCGCGAATGCGATCAGTGCCAGGGTGCGCTCGCCGGAGCTCGGGCCCCCGCCGATGAGCCACCCGGCCAGCGCCATGGGAACCTTCCCGAACATGCTGGCTGGTCGGCCGAGCCACCATAGGGCCTCAAGTCTACGGCGAAGCATTCGATCAACTCCCTGTCTCGAGCGGGTGGGAGGTGGCTATCGACCACGCGGCGAGCACGCGACGCAACTGATTCGGCTCGTCGCTGAGATTGACCCGGAGCAGGAACTCGGTGCCGTAGAGCTCCTGCCAAATCGTGCAGTTTCCGCCGAACAGCAGGCTTGGGTTGAGCTTGAGCCGTAGCCTTCGCCCCACTTGGTTCACCCAGCGCACCAGGTCGCCTCTGGAGTGTCCGCGCACTCTTGCGGGCAACCGGAGCAAGCAGGAGTAACCGATCTGGGGCTGCGTCGCCGAGCTGCCCTCTCTGGTGAAGACCGGCTGCGCGAGGGCCCAGTTCGCCGCGTAGCGGCGGGCCATGCGGGCCAGGTGCTCCACTATGCCGGCTATCAGCGACGCCGGGGGCAGAACCTGTCTGCACGCCGCTCCGCCCACGCCGGCGCAGGCCTCCCGCAACACGTCCTGTGCGGCGCCCCGCGACGTGGCCCGCGACGACTCCCAAAGGTGATGCGCTGCCACGACCAGGACGTACAAGAGGATGATCCGTCGGGCCACCAGGCTGACGGAGTACGTGCTCTCCAACTGGTCGTAGCGCGCCACGTCTTTCACATGGTCGTTCTTTGTGATCAGCAGGCCGGCGCGTGCCGCGGGAACTGCGAAGTCCTTCGAGGCGGTTAGGGTGATGACGGTTCTTGTGAGGTCACGCCCGGAAAGCGAAGCCCATGGCGGGGGGTGATTCCCTATCACGAAGACACAGTCGACGAGCGTGAGCGCCGGTTCGGTGAGATCTTCGACACGTGAGCCGACGAACCCTGTGACGCCGTTGGGAATCGTCTCCATCACAAGCGTCCTTGGCCGGCCTGGATGAGTCGGAAGCGCGAACACCTGACCGGTATCCGGCCGGTAATAGCAAGACACGGGTACGTCGCGACGCAGCGCGGACAACTCGGCGGCGAAATAAGTAGGTAATGGCAACGCGACGGTATGGCAGGAATCCTGCACGGACTGGAACACCAGACTGATGCCCTTGGAGGAGCCTTCGATGACGAATAGATCGTCGGCAGTCACACCGCTTAATCCCAGAATGTTCGCGAGCACCGCCGCCATCGCGGTCGTCTCCGCCTCATCCAATGGGTGCTGGTAATCAGCTAGTCTTGCTACGGACGTAAGATTGGACAGCTCCGACGCGAGAAACGTGAACACGCCGGGCGGCGGGCGAAAAAGATTGCGCCCGGCGCCGAGTTGCATGGAGCCGGCGGGAACACCTTCTCGAAGTCTGTGGTAGATCCGGTAGCTTTCGGGCAAGGGCTGGGCTGCGGCCATGGGGAGTCCCCAGCTCAGGAGGTGTAAGGAGAATCGAGGACCGACAGGATTTGCGCCCGCATGGCTCCGACAGGCTGTGTCGCATCGATTGACACGGCGCCGGCCTGCTGTGCGGGGAACGCGAGGCAGCGTTCAATCTGTTGCTCCGCCCATGATCCGTGCCTCCCGTCACGCGACCATAGACGCTGCAAAAGAACATTCGGGTCCGTGTGGAGCCAGAACTCGCGCACCGGCACGCCGTGACGGAGCAGGCGACCGAGGATGGCACGGCGTGCCTGCTCGTCCACCAGCGTCATGGGAACGACGAGTGGCCGGATGCCCAGCCGCAGCGCACAGAGCAGAATGGTCGCCGTCAACCACCGCCATAGCCGGTAATCCTGGAAATCATCAGGCCTCCATCGCTTCGGCGTGACACGATGCAGGAGCACTCCGACAAGTTCCGGGTCATATATGTGGTATTTAGGACAAGCCACGCGGAGCGAGCGGGCGGCGGTGGTCTTTCCCACGCCGAAGGGGCCGTTGAGCCAAACGACCATGGGCTGGGTGCCGTGGGCGGAGTCCGCGTCGATCGGCTTGCGCACGAGGAAAACTTTACCGGCCCCTCCGCGCTATTACTATGCGGCAGACGTGCGAGAATAGAAGCCCTACCTGGTGGCCTGGGAACGTCATCATGCCGGAACTTCTGTCGCAAGTGGTCGCAAACTCACCTGGTGCGGTGGTGATGGCAGGCATCGTCACGGCCGGACGCGCGATAGTGCGAAGTTCGAGATCCGAGCCGACGTGGGCTCGGGGTTCGCCGCGGTCGCCTCTCAGGCTCGGATCTCTGTCGAAGTGCGTGACCGCGTCAGCCTTGCTCGGCCTGGCGGCTGATGGATTGATCGACCTGGACGCGTCACCGTCGGACTACGTTCGGTTCCCCGCCGCTCAGTGGCCTGTGCAGGTGAGACATCTGCTCAGCCATTCGGCTGGCTTCGGGCTTCATGTCCACTGGTCCGATCGGCTGAACCCGGCTGCGGTGTGGGGCCTGCGCGTCGGCAGCTTGACGCGGGTGGACCGGCTTGCCGCGGTGCCTCAGTCGTTCGAACCAGGTACGGGCTGGCTGTATGGACACCTCTCTAGCGCTCTGGCCGAGCGGATCATCGCGAGCCGCGTCGGCGGGCCTTTCTCGGAGTGGATGAACGACCATTTCCTTCCCCGATGTGGGATGCATACTGCCGCGTTTGGATGCCGGAGCCGGCACCAGCATGTGGTGCCAGGGACGGCACGGGTGGTAGGTCGACTGGTGCGGCTTCCGTACCTCGCTCCGGCCAGCGAGGCCGCATGTGGTCTATCGGCGTCGCTGGACGACATGCTGACCTATGCGGGATCCATCGCGGCGGGCCACGGACCTGGGCTCAGTGCCGACGTGTGCCTGGCCCATCTGTCGAACGGCCTGCCAAAGCGACCAGACTGTCCTTTCGTCACCACCGGATTTCGGTCGACTGCGGTCGCGGGCCACACATTGATCATCCACGGTGGCAACTGGTGGGGTTACAGCGCCAGCCTTGTCCTGGATCGGTGTTGCGGTCTGGCGGTGATCTGTCTCGTCTCCGGTCCACCTGTCGGAGCCGCGCAGGCGACCGCCCTGGAGATTCTGCTACGGGTGGTGCATGACACCGGGCAACGGCTTGAGCCGGTTGTGATCCCGAACGAACGCTGGGAGTTCCGCGGGATGCCGCCGCACGCGGATCTCCACCTTGTCTTGCGGGCAGGTCGGCACGCCGGTCTGCTGGCCTCCTGGCGATGGGGGCGGGGGCCGATCCGGCGCGCGCCAGTTCTGCGCGACGTCCGCAATCCTCAGGGACGGTTCGTAGCCCGGAGCGCCCACGCGAAGATCGAGATTGCGCTGGCCGGTCGCGTGGGTGAGGAAGTGATGTGGGCGTCCGGCTCCCGTCACCGGTTCCCTGTGATCGCCGCGCTGCGCCCCACCCGGTCTGGCCGGACCGCCTTCTGGCAGGAGGTTGACTGACATGAAACTTAGACTTGGTGATCGCCCCTCCAGGACCGCTCAACACACAGCGCTCGCGCGGGCGGTCGCGCACGAACTTGGTGTGCTCAACGATCCGTTCGCGTTCATGCTGCTGCGGGGCGGGTGGTCGCTGGCGGCACGGATCGCCTTGTCTCCAGCGCTCGCCCGGCTCGGCGTACGCAGGGTGTTCCTGCTTCGCAGCGCGCAGGCGTGGGTTCCGCTCAGCTATCTCACCGCGCGGACCCTCTTCTTCGACGACGCCGTCCACGAAGGCATCGCCCGGGGTTGCAAACAGATAGTCACCATCGGTGCCGGCTACGACGTTCGTGCGCTGAGATTTGTCACGCCAGGCGTGACATTCTTCGAGGTCGATCAACCCGCGACCCAGGCGGACAAACGACTCCGCCTCGGTGTGCTGGGCGAAGGAGACTGCGCCAGGTTCGCGGGCGCCGACGTGGAACGGGACGACCTCCACGCCAGCCTGCGCGCTGTGGGGTATGACGCCGCGAGCCCGGCCATTTTCCTGTGCGAAGGCGTCATCGAATTCCTGAGTGAGGCGGGTGTCACCCACCTCCTCACCGGCCTCAGAGCCTGCGCCGCGACAGGCAGTACGCTCGTCGCGAACTTCCCCACCAAGCAGGAGGCGCACGAACCGTCTGTCCTGTCCCATGCCGGAGCGAGGCTCCGACGGTCACTGCGCCGCATGCGCTCGGAGCGGCCCAGGTTCAACATCCCCGACTGGGAGGTGCCCCCACTGCTCCAGGGGGCCGGCTGGCGCCCCGTGCGCCGCTTCGATGCTTACGAGGCTTTCGCAGCCCATCTGGCCGACCGGGGGCTGCCCTACCCGGCCATAAGGGGCGGACGGAGCCTGGTGGTGGCGACCGCGGCGGACAGCGGGCCGCCAAGCTACGCGCGAGATGGTTCTCTCCGCCTTCCGGTCCAGACGACGGCGCAGGAGTAAAAGATGCGCGACGAGGAGGCCGTCGTCGGCTACTACCGCAGATTGGAGTCGAGATGGGGCTACCGGCTGATATTGAATGGGCGGCGCCACCTTGGCTACTACCCATCGGACAAGCGCCGGCTCTCCGTGCCACGGGCCCAGCGGCTCATGGAGGACTAACTGGGCGCGGCGATGGCGCTGCCATCCGATGCGATGGTGCTCGATGCGGGAGCCGGCGAAGGGGCGCCGCTCTCACCTTGCCGCCGCCTTCTCTCATCGGGTCGTCGGAGTCGATCTCATTCCGGAAAGCATCCGCCGCGCCCGCCGGGAGGCTCTCCGGCGGCGCCTGGACCGACGCACCTGGTTCGTCGTATCCAGCTATATTGTGACTCCATTCAAGGCCGCGGCGTTCGATGGGGTCGACACGTTGGAGACACTTGTCCACGCTCCCGACCATCGGCTGGCGTTCCTGGAGTTCAACCGCGTCCTCAGATCCGGTGGCCGGCTCGTCTTGTTCGACCAGGCGGGGGTTCGACTGTCTCGACGTGCGGGACCTCACCGAATCTGTCGTGCCCATGGCTCGTCTGCTGCACAACCTTGGCTATGTGCCCTACCGGCTGGCCCGTCTCGTCGCGCGAGAGGGGACCTTCATCAACGCCATGGGCGCGGTGGAGTTCTTCAGGATGCGCGATGTTCTGAGGTGCAACATGGTGATCGCACGCAGGCGGCGCGCGAAGGCATGACGCGTCGTGTCACCTGATCGACTAGGAGCCAGCGCCCTGGAGTTCGAGGAACCGCTTGGCGGCGACCCGCCCGGCCGCGACCAGTGCCTGGCGGGCCGCGTGGTCGATGTCGAATCCGTGCACCTCGATGGCGCTCGTATCCACGTATATCGTCCGCCTGTTCACGCCGCCGTCCTCCAGGGAATAGCGGGTCCAGTCCCTGGAAAGCGTTTGCAACCGTGCCAGTTGGATTCCGATCGCGGTGGTGATCGGGCGGTCGTCGGTGACCAGGGGTTCGGCCGAGAGCTTGACCCCCCACGTGGGCCAGCGCGGCGATGCTCCGTCCGTACGGTCGAAGACCGTGATGGGGAATCCAGCCACGACTCCGCCATCCACCCACGTCACGCTTCCACTCGCCGTTGCCATCCGCACGGGACGGAAGACGATCGGCAGGGCGGATGACGCCCATACCGCGGCGGCCACGCTCTGCTGATCGGCGTTCCTGCCGTAGCGCCGGTAGTCCCAGGGAAGGCGGACAAGAGTCTGACGTGACAAGTCAGTGACATGGGCCACGACCGAGTAACGCTGGAACACGGCAAGGGAGCTCTCCGGATCGTCGAGCGCGAGATCTTCGAAGGTGCTCACGCCTACTTTCGCCAACTCGTCCGCTAGCCACTGGACAATCCTTTCGCCTGAGTAGGCGCCGGCGTGCAGGGCGATCTGGACGAGGTCGCCGAGCCTCCCGGTCAGGCGCTGAAGCTTCGATCGCTCCAGGAGCCCGTCGTAGTCAAGCCCCTCCATGACCCTGAGCAACTCGTGGGGGTCTCTGCCAGCCCGCTGGAACGCCGCGACTAGCGCACCGACGATCGCGCCACCGCTCGTGCCGGCGATGCGAGGGAACACATACCCGGCTTCGTCGAGTTCGAGGATCGCGCCGAGCAGCGCGACGCTCTTCACCCCGCCTCCCTCCAGGACCAGGTCGGCTCTCCGCACGCCGTCCGCTGTCATCACGCCTCGCCCCCGCTCGGAGCGCTCACCGACAGTGCCGGATCGATGTGCCGGTGTCGTATTGAGCTGGCCAAGCCGGCGATCGGGTCGGACACGGAGAGCGCGGCCCTGGCGAGTTCGTCTGCCCTCGCCAGTAGGGGGGAATCAGGAGGCAGTTGGTGGCGTCTGGTCCGGGCGGCGCGCAACGCCGCGACGTCACGCGCGATCGTGGTGGATGGACGCGCCCCGGAGACCGCCGCGGCGATCAGGGCCGCCACCTGAGGCATGTCGGCGGCGGTCAGGCCGACTGCGATCGGCTCGGCGACGCCCAACCGTAAGGCGGGCTCCCCATCCGTGCCCGGCAGATCGTTCAGGACGTTGACGTGGATGCCGCCGCGTTCCAGGCGTTCGGCAGCACTGACCGCGTCGACGCCGGTGCCGTCCGTCCGTGCCCAAAGCTGGTGGCAGCCGGTGTAGCCGTGCTCGGCGGCCTCAGGAGTCAGACCGGCGGCGTCCAGAGCGGCACCGAGAGCCTTCGCGGCGGCTACGACCTCACGGGCATAGCCAGGTCCGTCACACGCGACGAACTCGGCCAGAGCCAGCCCGAGCGAGCACACGGCGGCGAGGTGATGGGACGAGATCATCTCCACCTGAGCGGTCGCCACGATGTCGGCCACCTCGCGGTCGCACGTCGCCAGGATGGCCTTCTGCGGGCCTGGAAACGTCTTGTGCATGGAGCCACCGAAGCTATCCGCGCCGGCTGCGAGGGGATTGGGCAGTGCCGCCCCGAGCACTAGGCCCATCGTGTGGGAGACGTCAACGTGGACCCGTGTGGCGCCGCCTGCCGCGCGTACGGCCGCGACCGCGGCCGCGATGTCGATGGGGAACAGGCCGTGGCACAGATCGAGGTACACTAACCGCGGATGGTGCCTGGCCACCAGCCTGGTTAGCGCGTCGTAACAGATGTGGTACGGATCGGGCCCGCCGATCAGGACTGGTCGCAACCCCAGGCGCCGAGCGAGCCCAGTGGTGGCGTAGTGCCCGCCGTGCGTGGGATCTATCGAGGCCACCGTGCTGTCGGGCGGACCGCCCAGCGCCGAGAGCACCACTGTCATGGCATGCAGCCCCGACAGGGGCCGCACGTTCACGTACGTGGCCCCGGTTAGGTCACGTAGCAACGGCAGGGTCAGCTCCGTCTCGATCCAGGACGCGTCCCGGCCCGCGGGAAATCGGCGTGTGCCTGGATCTCCGTCGGGATCGAAGAAGTACCGGTGCGCGGCGTCGGTGAGCTGCGGCAGCTTGGCCAGCGCAGAGAAGCTGTTCTCGGAAGGGATCATCGTCAGGGTACGGCGTGCGCGCTCCTGTTGGCGGTGCAGTGCCTCGAGGGCGCCTTCGAGGAGTCCATGTACGTTCATCGTCGCGCCGCTTCCCGCGCGGAGCTGCGCTCGCCCACCACGTCGGCGCGGAAGAGCCCGCGCAGCATCAGGCGAGGCTGCGGTCCTTCCGTGTACGGAGTGCGGCCGTGACAGATGCGCGCGTTGGCCATGATGAGTCCCTGCGCTGAAGACAGGCGGAATCGGAGGTGGAAGGGCGATCCGGGGAGGGCCAGGGCGTCGAGCGCGTCCAATCCGCGACGCAGCGTGTCCATGTCCCCGTCCCTCGGGCACCAGCGATCCACGTTGGTCCGCGCATACCTGGTCAGCAGGTGCCCCGCCACCATCCCGAAAGCGGGCCCGGCGCTGCGCTCGTCGCAGTCGTTAACCGTTGCGGTTCGTATGAGCACACCGGGCGACATCAGCGAGACCGCGGCGGCCCAATCGCTGCGGGCGAGCTCGACGAAGGCTCCGGTGGCATTGAACAGGATCGAATCGCCGCCGGTCGCGGCCGGCCTCACGCACAGCAGCACAGAGGTGCGTATCTCACCCATCGCCTGCAGCGTTCCGTCGATGTGCCAGTTCTGCCCCACGGTTGACGTCGCAGGATGCATCGGGGCACCGGGCACGGCGTTCGCGGCGCTCAACTCGGCCACGCCGCTGTCATCGACCTGCACGGAGCCCCGCCTGCGGTAGATCGGTGGTAGGAACGGCTCTCCGAGCCCGAGGTGGCGGGCCAGAGCCAGCAGATCGCTTGGAGTAGGCGGCTCGTGTGCCTCGATGAGGGCGAAGCCGGCGTCGGCCACCCGGTCCGCGACTTCGCGCAACTGCGCGCCGTGCGCGGCACGCAACGACAAGGTGATCGGGCGCAGGTCACGATCGGGATCGAAGGCCACGAGCCCCGCAGGGGTTCCTCCAGCGGCTAGCGCTTGGCGCAGCTGAGTCGCTGCGGCATCGGGAGCACTGACGTGCATGACAGTCTCCTTGGTCAGATGGGGTTCAGCGGGGTGGCGGTCAGCGTCGGACGTCGCCGGAGCAGCCCAGCCACCGCAGTCTTCTGACGCGGGCTTGCGGCGTCCAGCGCTCGGTTGCCCGCCCCCAGGAAAGCCAGGAGACTGGACACGTTGGCCTCGTAGGTGTGCGCAGGCCGGACGCGTTCGATGGCGGCCCGGCAGCGGTCGTATGCGGTCTGGTCGAACGCGAGCCTGTTCATCGCGTCGGTGACCTCCTGCGGGTCGCCGGTGTCGACCGCCAGTCCGATGCCGAGCTGGCGGACCCAGTCGCCGGATGCGCCGTGCGCGTCGATGACCACAGGCAGCCGGTACAAGAGCGCGTCGCGCAGCCGTAGCCGGTGGCAGGTGTGGTTCTCGGCGCCGTCGCGGCCCAGGCAGACGAGGACACGAGAGGACTTCACGACGCCGTCACGTGCAGTGTGCGGCAGTGGCTCGTCCGGATAAATCACTATGTCGCGAAGGTCGGGCCGGTTGACCTGTTCGAGGAGCCGATCGGCCTCCGCGATGTGCTGATCGACAGGCGGGCCGTAGAGGAACCGGATCCGGCCCGGCCGGCCGGCCGCGCGCATGTCACGCAGAGCCCGCAGCAGCACATTCGTGTCGTAGTAATTCCAAATCCCTCCGTTCCACACGAACTCGGTGGGCGTACAGGTGGGTGGCGCGGCATCGGCGATCTCCGCGGCGCGGGTGGTGAAGCCGATCGGCAGCAGGGTCAGCAAGTGTGAGAGAGCTCGCGAGCGGGCATGCTGAGCGGGGCTCAGCCGTCCGATCCCGACCAGCGTTCCCAGCATGCCTGCTCGTTCCACCGACGAACGCACCACGAAGTGGTCACTTGTCCATGCCTGTAGCAGGTAGCGCGCCACCAGGTCGTCGTAGAGTCCCTGGGGATCCGTCGACACCAGGATTCGGTGATAGTCCAGATGCTCGATCGGAGGGGAGTTCTCACTGATCAGGACCTTGCCCAGCTGATAGGCATGGAGCAGTACGCGCGCATCCGGCAGATCGGTTGTCAGCACCCCATCTGTCTGCGCGACGAGATGCGGCCAGCCGGTCTCGTCGAACAATCGCACCTGCACGCCCGGCCGCGACCACGAGGGATCCGATCCGGGGGGACACGCCATGATGACCTCGATGCCCTCATCGGCCAGGGTGTTGGCCAGCTCCCACAGCCGCAGGCCGATACCGCCGAGCATCTCCCCGACCGGATACGGACCGGTGAACATCGTCAGGCGCATGTCCCGTCCACCCTCGACCACAGACGATTCACCGCTGGCCACGTACCCAGGTCCAGGAAGCCTGGCACGATCACCACCGGAGCGTCGAACAGTGGACCAGCGGCGAAGCGTCCGTCTGGCAACCGGTGCTCAGTGGCGAGTTCCAACTGCGCGAGCACCTCATCGGCCGCCGTGTCACGGAAGCCGTATCCGAACCACACGGCGTTGAACAGTCCCGCTTCGGGACGATCTGGCTTGTCCGCGAGCCTCCGGATCCGTGGTGATGTCTGCTCGCCTGCCTGAACCGCCAGTGCTCCGTCCGCGGCGATGCGCACGGGGTCGTCCTCCCACGCCGCCAGGAAGCACGCGGGTTCGGTTGCCAGCAGCTTCGCCGCCTGCTCGACCGGATGGTCGCAGGCCGGGGTCAGCAGGAACTGGTCCGGTAGCAACACGATCGTGTACCTGCCCGTCCAGGGAAGGGCGGAGCGAACCGCGCCCGCCAGGCCGGGGGCATGGGCCCGTTGCCGGACGGCGGCGACCGGCAAGTCCGGGTATGTCGTGTGGACATGCTCGATCGTGGCCGCCCGGTCCGCGGCTACCACCAACACCACCGCCACGTTCAGTCCGTGGATGAGGTCGAGGACAGCGTCGAGCACCACCCGGCCATCGGGCGTGGGCAGCAACTCTTTGGCGAACGGCAGGCCCAGGCGGCTGCCGCGGCCGCCGCAGGGGACGACGACCGTGAGTCTCCGGTTGTTCATGCCCGGCCTCCTGTCCGGCTGCTGTCCGCGACGCTCGCGGTGATGGCTTCCGCGATCTGGGCGGCCTCGGCCTTCTTCAGAATCAACGGTGGCGCGAGCATCAGCGTCGGTCCTTGCTGGCGCACAAGCACTCCGTAGCCGCGACACAGCTCGGATACCGTCCTCGCCCGCGTTTCGCTGTCCAGCTCGACGCCCGCCAAGAGGCCGACCCCGCGTACCTGCCGGACCTCTGCCGCCCCCGTGAGCTCTCTTTGGAGCGCGCCGAGAAGCACCTCGCCCACCACCGTGGCGTTCGCCAGCAGTCCGTCGCGCTCGACGGTCGCGAGCACGGCCAGCGCGGCGGCGGCCGCGACGGCGTGTCCACCCGTGGTGAATCCGTGGCGCAGGCCGCCGAGCAGCGGGTCGCGGTGAAATGCCGCGTACACCGCCTGGGACGCGGTCACCGCCGCCAGTGGGGCGTAACCCGCCGTCAGCCCCTTGGAGGTCGTCACGATGTCGGGCGTGATCCCACAGTGCTGGTGTGCGAACCACACCCCGGTACGTCCCAGGCCGGTCATCACCTCGTCGACGATCAGCAGGATCCCGTGGTGGTCACAGATGCGGCCCGCCTCCTCCAGGTAGCCCGCCGGTAGCGGTACTATGCCGCCGACTCCGAGCACAGGCTCGACGATGAAGGCCGCGACGTTGTGTGGTCCCAGGTCTCGTATCGTCTCGTCCAGTGCTTCTGGCCCAGGCCCGGTGCATCGGGTGTGGTCGCGACCGGTTGCGCACGATGGACACCGGGGAGTTGCCACGCTGGCGAATCCGGCCGGCAACGGATCGAACCCCACCCGCACGCCCGGTAGCTGGGACATGGTGGAGGTGGCTAGGGTGCTCCCGTGGTAACCATCCGTCAGCGACAGCACGATCTGCCGTGAAGTCTCACCTCGCAACCCGTGAAACATCCTGGCGATCTTGATGGCTGTCTCGTTGGCCTCCGAACCCGAGTGGCAGAAGAACGTACGGGTCAGCGGGTCTCCCAGCAGCTCCGCGAGGCGCGCGGCCAGGAGCACCGGCGGTGGGGTCGACGCGCCGGTAAGTACGTACGTCATGAGCCGGCGGGCCTGTGTATGCATGGCATCGAGGATCTCGGTACGGCCGTAACCGAGGTTGGCGTTGAACATCCCACCTCGTGCATCCAAGTAGCGCCGGCCTCGTGCGTCGACGACCACGCACCCCTTCCCGCTGACGATCATCAGCGGGTCGTCCGGGTGCCGGGACGGGGTCCACGGGTGCCAAAGATGCTCCTCGTCCAGTCTGACCAGTTGCTCGAAGTCCAAGTCCTGGCTCAGGACGGGCTGCCGTGCCTCGACGGTGGAATCGTTCATCGGCCCCCTCCGCGAATCAACGTGGTGCCATCGACGATTACCGCCGTTCGTGGAGCAGTAAAGAGCGAGGCGCTCACACGTACGGCGTTGGGAGCAAGAAAGCCGCACATTTCCTTTGCGCATTGCTCTCATAGCGCTCGTCCTGCCTATGCCAGGTGGAGCTTCGACTCGCACAACTTGATAATCTTCTCGGCGCTATCCCACTGCCGGGAGGTGGTCAGCATGCGACCCGAGCAACACAGCCCATCGTGCGCCCGACGGCAACGCAAACGCCTCATTGACAGAGGCTGTTCTCTGGAGCTGGACAGTATCGAGTTCGACGACCTCGTGGCTGACATCACGGCCTGTTGCGGAGTACGGCCGTTGAAGGCGTATCGCCTCGCTCATGGATGGCGAGTGCAGCAGGCCGTCGACGCGGTCCACGCTCTTTGCCGCGAGGAAGGCCTGGGATTTTGCAAGCTCACCCGTGAGCAGCTCACGCACTTCGAAAATGGGCCGGGCCGGCCGGGGGAGCACTACCGCGATCTGCTCTGCAGGCTTTACCGCACCGGCCCCGTGCAGATGGGCTGGGTCGAGGACTATTCCGGGCGACCAGCGGCCTCGGTTTCGGCTGCCACCATTCGCCGGCCAGCAGCCCGTGCCCGGCCCCACACTCAGTCGGACGACAGGAGCGTGGTCGACGGCGGACGAGACACCATGCGCGAGGCCGTCCGCGCCGCCCTGCGCAGAGGGTATCCGAGGCTGGCGGTGAACGCGCTGGACCAACTTGACCTGCTACGACAGCACATGGACACCATCCTCACGTCATCCACCGTGAGCGCCGTCGCGCTCGACCGATGGGAGAACGCCGCCGAGGAGTACGGGCTCGCCTTCAAATACCGCCCGCCTCGCGAGATCCTCGACGACCTCGTATTGGACTTCGCCGACCTTCAACATCATGCGGCCTACCGACAGGCTATTGACAGTCAAATCCGCATCTGCCACATAAGCGCACGATTAGCCGCTCTTGTCGGCAACATCCTTACTGATCTTGGTCACCATCGGCACGCCCGTAACTGGTTCTCCACCGCGCAGGTCGCCGCCGACGAGACCGACGACCGGGCCCTCAAATGCTGGGTACGGGCCCGCGAGGCGATCGTCAGCCTCTACCATCACCGGCCGCCGCAGATCGCCATCACCTTGGCCACCGAAGCGCAATGGCGAGCTGGTCGGACGATGTGCGCCGGCGCCGCGATCGCGGCCGCCACCGAAGCACGTGGCTGGGCGCGGCTGGGTGACCGGGTCCGAACGCTCCACGCTCTGCACCGCGCTGAGCACATCGCCGGCAAGCTCGCCGGTGAGGCCCTGGCCAACTCCGCCTTCGGATATCCCACCAGGCAGCTCGCCTTCCACCGCGAAGCAGTTCTCACCCTGGTCGACCACCTGCCTCATGCGCAGGAGGCGCAGCGCGAAGCACTGGCGCTGTATCCGGCGACCGAGTACGTCAATCCGACGCTGATCCGCTTGGACGAAGCGGCATGCGTGATCAGGAGTGGAGACCGGGGCAGCGGCTATCAGAAGGCCATCGCCGATCTGCTGGCGGTGCCGCCCGGCTACCGGACGCCTCTCGTGCTGTCCCGGGCGTACGAGCTCAGCGAGATGGCGCCGCCGGAGCGGCACTCCGAGCCCACGCTGCGCGCGTACCGCGAGACGCTTGCGGAGCTGAGCGAAACGGACGCTCTGCCCCGCCCACCAGGCAGCGGTGGCACCCGGGGCCCCGGCGCGAGGCCGGCTCGAATGAGCCCTTGTTCTTTCTGATGTTTTTTGCCAATTTGGAGGTAGCCAGTAGGGCTCTGCTGAAATAACGAGGTTGTCGCAGCATTCAGCCGCACGGAAAGGCCGGGGCTCGGGGACCTAATAGCACCGTGTTGTGACCATGTGTTCCGTATTTCCGTTCCGGTACCGTTCTTCGAGCACTCCGTGCGCGGAGCAACCATGCCCTGGAGAATCATGGCCCTCACCGATAACTGCGACCTCTTCGTCGCCGTACACGAAACCGGGATCAACCGAGTTCTCGGGCACGTCATCCGGCAGCGGCCGTCACTGGTGAACTACGGCAGTCCCGCGGTGGTCCAGAATCCGGAACTCCTCTGCGCGAAGGTGCACGCGCATCCGGTGGTGCGGCAGCGTGACAACCCTTTGGTGTCCATCGGGCCGCCGCTCCCCGTGGTGCTCACCGGCGGCGCCTACCAGATGGAGTATGCCGTGCAGCTCACCCGTGCCGAGGTGGACGTCAGTCCCGGCACGATCGCCCTACCCGGCGAACTCAATCCGCACCTGAAGCCGCAACGGTTCGCGGTGCGGACCACGTTGTGCGCGGGGCTGGGCTGCCCGCCCGATGAGATCGTTGACCAGTTGCCCCGGCCTCAGCGAAGCCCCGGCCGAAGGCAGGGGGACCCAGTGAGGATCCTCACCTCGCGGCTGACCTGCTTCTGTCTGGACCTGTTCGCCATCGGTGGCGTCGACTTCATCGGAGCGGCCGGGGACCAGCGGCTCCTCGGCAAGCTCGACGGGCTGGAGATCGTCGACCTGGCCCCGGCCGAACTGGAGAACGCCGTCGAATGCTACCTGAGGTTCGTGGCGCGGCTGGGGGTGTTGCCGCGGCTGAGCGTACCAGTCATCCGCTTCACCAAGGATCTGCTCGGGCTGGCCACCGCCATTGTCGAGCCCACCCCCGAAAAGCCGACGGTTCCCAGCAATCCGGCGCTGGAAGACGATCAGATCAAGGTGTTCCTCGACCTCACAGTCACACCGTCATCCCCCGGTGGCGGTGGCGGATCATCGCCACCCGTCATTCCCGGCACACCGCGACCGAGGGTGCGTACCGGCGCCTTCGACGTCACGGCGGCGATGTCCGAACCCGCGACCCGCGACACCTTCGCGGTCGTACGGGACACCTTCTCCTTCGACACGTCTGGCAGCGCGGACTTCGGCCCGTTCTCCGTGAGCTACGCGGTCGCCGCTCACCTTGAGGACGGCACTCTGGACCTGCACGGCGACAACACGATGCGCGTCAGCGAACTGGACGTCAAGTTCGATACCTTGCGGCTCTGTTTCGGCATTGACATCCCTGAGATCTGCGTCGGCGGGTTCTGCATCATCCCCAACCCGTTCGGCGGCTGTCTCCTGCGGGCACCTCGCATCTGCGTCTTCAGCGACGATCCTGATATCGAGTTCTGCCTTGACATCGGCGGACTCATCACCTCCGAGATCTCCATGACGCTGACGCCGCTGACCAAGTACAGCGTGAATCCGTCCCGCTCCCCCGCCATGAACGACTGGGACGCCCGGGATGCCGGGATACCGAACCACTGGCAGCTCTACATTGATCCAGTGACCCTTGACGTCGACCTCTTCGACATCGCCGACATCGTCGGCGATCTCTTGGAGGCCGCGGTCGACGCCGCCATCGACACGCTGCTCGGCCCGCTGCCCGGCTGGGCCAAGGATCTGATCAAGGCGCTGCTCGGCCCCGTAATCGACGTGGTACGGGCGATCCTGGACTTCGGTGACGACCTGGAAGAGTGGCTCTCCGACCTGCTGGGTGTCAGCCTGGGATTGTTCGACCTGATCCTGACGGCGATCGCGGACTACCTCGCCGAGGATCATCCGCTGTTCGAGGTGGAGGATCCCTTGCAGATCCTGCCGGCCGACGGGGCACTCATCCCGGTCCTCCTCCCGGTGGAGTTCGTCGGCACACGTGTCACCGACGACGAAGTCGTCGTCGAAGCCGATATCGGAGGATGAGCATGAAACCCATCGTTGTGAACAGGGCTGTGCTAGAACAGACGAGCTTCGACAGCGCCACACCGGCTGGCACCTCCGTCACGGTCCACCGGTTCGATCAGGACGGCCGATTCGAGGTCGCCGTGCTCCGCGACGATGCCATGGTCGACCGGATGTGGCTCACCGTGACAGGTAGCCAGGAGCCCCGGCCAGACCAGGCCGCCACGGCCCGGCATGCCGGCGAGGTCGTCGCGGGAATCACCGTAGATCTGGCTGCGATCCCTGGCCGCCACCCCGATGAACGGAGGCTGGACACACGCATAAGCGGATACGTGGCATTTACCTCGTCCGCCCACCAGTCGCACCACCGGGTGGTCGTCACCCGGGAAGGCGAGCAGAGGCCTGAGTTCGACAGTAACCTGCTGCGCAACGGCGACCTCTTCGCGGCGACACTGATCCGCCCCGGCCGGTACGTTGCCACCAACACGGCCACGGGCGCCCAGGCGGAGATACGGGTTGGCTACCCTCAGATCGGCCGAACACCTTACGTGCCGCCCGAGCCGCATACCGTTGAGTCCGGACGGGGATTCAGCGAGGACCGGATCACGCTCGCTCCGGCCCAAGGCATCGTTTTCCACATCTCCGCCGACTCGCATATCACGATCGACCTGGTCGAGCCTGACAACGGACCGTCTCCGGGGCCCCGCCCGAAGGCCCGCTGGTTCAAGCCTCAGCGGCCTGAGTCCACGCAAGCCCAGGGATAGGCGGATCAGCGCGCCTGGATGCGCCATGGATCCGCCGAGTCGCTGGAACCCGGCGGATCAACACTGCGGGCAGGGCGTGGATGATGAGTGGCCGAGCCGCTCCAGCGCCAGGCGCCACGGACAGTCGTCGGTCCGGTGGCGCCGGAACCTCGGAGCGTGGGGGGCGACCTCTCCGGCCCCGAGCAGCACGCGGACGCCTACGCCCACAGCGCCTCGCAACCTGACCGCGCTGCGCGAGCTCGCCCTGCTTGGGTGGCGGGCAAGGTGGACCAACGCGGTCCGCTACAGCCCGCCGGGCGAGAACGCGCTGATCACCGCGAGCTGGTACGGCGACCAGGTCGAGATCCGGGTGATCGATCGCGGGCCGGGCGTCCCCGCCGAGGCGGTCGAGCGGTTGTTCGTGCCGTTCCAGCGGCTCGGCGACCGCGACAACCACGCGGGCGTCGGCCTCGGCCTCGCGCTCTCCCGAGGGCTGACCGAAGCGATGGGCGGCACGCTCACCCCCGAGGAGACACCGGGCGGCGGCCTCACGATGATCGTGAAGCTGCCCATCTCCGCCCGGGCCATGACGGCCTGAGCGGGACCTGTGTTTCCGGCTGTCAATGCACGCATGACCACGCGCTATATCCGCTGAGGGAAAGCGTGAAAAGGGCCCTCCAGGACAATCTCCCGGAGGGCCTTCCGTCTGGTATCGGAGCCTTTCGCGAACCTTACTAAAAGACGTCGTGCCCGCCGTCGCAGTGCTTGCCGAGCTTGCCGGCGTCGCACACGCGGAGGTCGAAGTCGTGCTTGATGCGGATGGGCGCGAAGTACTTCTTGCCGCTCACCACCTTGTGGGTCTCCAGGTGCTTGTCGCCGAACTTGTCGAAGTACCGGAACCGGACGTAGGTGTAGTCCTGGGGCTTGGGCTTGCCGTCCCACAGGAAGCCGGTGAAGTAGTAGTGGCCACCCTGCTTGTACACCTTGCCCTCGAAGTAGCCCTCCTTGTTGGGGGACCAGTACTTGAAGTGCCTCGTCCACGTGGTCGACGTCTGGGCGGCCGAGGACGCGGCCACCTCGGTGGCGGCGGGCGCGGCGACCGACGCCTGGGCGGGCGCGGCGGCGAGACCGACGGCCATGGAGCCGGCCAGTGCGACGCCGGCGGCAAGCATACGAATGTTACCCACAGTGTTCTCCCCGTCGGGCTGTATCACTTAGCGGTCAGGACTGCTCCGAGCGGCCCTTCCCTCCGAACACCCATCACGTTAGGGACATCCAGCCCGGACTTCTGCGAAGAAATACGCATATGGATCACTTTCCAGCCCGACGAGGGCCGGCCGCTCCCGGCGATCGTCATCACGGAGGGTGACGTTCGCCCCACCCGCACAACGGCGTACCTGGACACCGGTGATCGGATCGGGCGCACCTTCCGGACCTACGCGCGTCGCTCCACCGGGAAAGGACCGCGTATCGCGTCTGATCCTCGGTCGGGGGACGGCCCGCGAGCGCCCTTAACGGTCTCGAGAATCGCGCGCAGGTGGTGAGAGGGCTTGATTTACCCGGGCACGTAAAAGGCCCTTCGGGATAATCTCCCGAAGGGCCTTTTACCTGGTAGCGGGGGCAGGATTTGAACCTGCGACCTCTGGGTTATGAGCCCAGCGAGCTACCGAACTGCTCCACCCCGCGTCGGTGTGTGTCTAAAGACTATCCGGCTCGCGGGGCAGTGGCAAATCGAATCGGCTGTGTGCCGCCCTACGGCGTCGACGTGGGTGACGGCGACGGAGACCCGCTGGATGTGGGTGTCGGGGAGGGTGACGGGGACGGGCTCGTCGTGGCGGTGGGCGCCTGGGCCCCGAGGCCCTGCAGGGTCCTCAGGGCGTCGTCCAGGCGCTTCTGTGCCTTGCCGTACTCCTCCCAGTTGGGCGGGCTGGCCTTCAGGGCGTTCTGGGCATCCTGGTAGGCCTTCTGGGCCGCGGTGATGGCCTGGGTCAGCGCGGTGCTCTGCTGGTTGGGCTGGGTCTGCTGGTTGGGCTGGTTCTGCGGCGTCTGCTGGGTCTCGCCGAAGACCTGCCGGAGCGCGTCTTCGAGCTTGTCGCCCGAGCCCACCTTGTTGCCGAACGCCACCAGGACCCGCCTGAGGATCGGGTAGGGCTCCTGGCCGGTGCCGGCCCTGGTCTGGACGTAGACGGGCTCGATGTAGATGAGGCCGCCCGCGTAGGGCAGGGTCAGCAGGTTTCCGTATCTGACGTTGGCCTGGCCCAGGCCGAGCGGGCCCAGCTCGCCGGAGAACTTGTTCTGGAAGTTGTTCTGGGCCTGCCCGGGGCCGGGGATGGCGGTGTTGGATGGCATGCGCAGGATGCGCAGCTTGCCGTAGTCGTCACCGACGGTCGAGCCGGCCGCCATGAAGGCCGCCAGGTTGGGGCCCTCCCTCGGCACGAACGTCGTGGTCAGCGAGAACGACGGCTTGGCGTTGTCCACCGGCATCGTGGCCGTCAGGAAGTAGGGCGGCTGCTTGACCTGCTGGTTGCCCTGCGACGGGTCGCTCGGGACGTTCCAGAAGTCCTGGCCGCTGTAGAAGGCCGCCGCGTTGGTGATGTGGTAGCGCGACAGCGTGTGGCGCTGCACCTTGAACAGGTCCTCGGGGTAGCGCACGTGGGCCTGCAGGTCGGCGCTCATCTCGGAGGCCGGGCGGATGACGCCGGGGAAGGCCCTGCTCCAGGTCTTGAGCACCGGGTCCTGCTCGTCCCAGCCGTAGAGCGTGACCGTGCCGTCGTAGGCGTCGACCGTGGCCTTCACCGAGTTGCGGATGTAATTGATCTTGTCTCGGGGCTGCTGGGCGACCACGCGGCGGTCGGTGGCCAGGTCGCGGGTCATGTCGCCCAGGCTCTCGCTCTGCGCGTACGGGTATTCGTTCGAGGTGGTGTAGCCGTCGACGATCCACGTGATGCGCCCGTCGACGATCGCCGGGTAGGGGTTGCCGTCGAGGGTCAGGAACGGCGCCACCTTCTCGATCCGGTCGCGCGGGTTGCGCACGTACAGGATCTTGGAGTTGTCGTTGATGTCACCCGACAGCAGGATGTTCTTCTCGCCGTACTTGGCCGCGTAGACCAGCCGGTTGACGAACGAGCCGACCGGGACGCCGCCCTTGCCGGTGTAGGTGGTGTTCTTCTGCCCGGTGCCGCCCGTCTCCGGGTAGTCGAGCTCCTGCGGGTTGCCGGGGTTGCCCCCGGCGATGACGTACTCGTTGAGGGCGGGGCTCTCACCGAAGTAGACGCGCGGCTCCGACAGCTTGGTCGAGGTGGCCAGCGGGCCGGTGACCGGCATGTCCTTGGCGTCGTAGTCGGGCAGGCCGCCCGAGTCGACCTCGTTGCCCGGCGCGGCGACGAAGCCGTAGCCGTGGGTGTAGACCAGGGCCTGGTTGATCCAGTTGCTCTGGGCCTGTGGCGGGCCGAGAAGCTCGCGGACGCCCACCACGTGGTCGAGGAGCTTGCCGTTGCCGTCGTTGTAGCGGTCGACGTCGAGCTGCTCGGAGAAGCCGTAGAAGCCCCGGATGCGCTGGGTCTGCTCGAACGTCGAGGAGACCAGCGCGGGGTCGAGCAGGCGCACACCCGTAACGGAGGCGTCGCCGTCGGTCTTGACCTTGGTCGGGTCGGCCTGGGCCTCGTACGGCAGTATCTCGGTCTTGTCGACGCCGAACGCCTCGCGGGTGGCCTTGATGTTGCGGTCGATGTAGGCCGCTTCCTTCAACTGCTGGTTGGGCTTGACCTGGAACTGCTCGACCAGCGCCGGGTAGACACCGCCGATCAGCACGGCCGACAGCACGAGCAGGCCGAAGGACACCCCGGGCAGCATGCCGCCGGGCCGGATGACGCCCGCGAAGAACAGCACGGCGCAGATCAGCGCGATGATCGCGAGAATGCTCTTGGCCGGGAGCACCGCGTTGACGTCGGTGTAGGACGCCCCGTTGACGAAGCCGCGGTCGGAGAAGACCAGGCCGTAGCGGTCGATCCAGTAGGCGACGGCCTTCAGCAGCACGAAGACGCCGAGCAGCACCGACAGGTGGGCCCGCGCGGCCCGTGAGGCGTGCACGCCGGGCGACAGCAGCCGGAACCCGCCGTACAGGTAGTGCGTGATCGCCGCCAGCAGGATCGAGATGATCACGGCGGTGAACAGGAAGTTCAGCACCATCCGGATGAACGGGTAGTCGAACATGAAGAACGAGATGTCGATCTGGAACTGCGCGTCCTTCTTGCCGAACGGCTGCCCGTTGACGTACTGCAGCCACGTCTTCCACTGACCGCCGGACGAGGAGCCCGCGAACAGCGCGAGCATGCCCATGCCGACGATGAAGATCAACTTACGGTGCGGGTCGAGCGCCATCCGATAGCGGTCGGCCCCGCTGGCGCCGCCGAACATGGCGGGCCCGAACGTCGGCTTCATCCGGTAGGCCAGCAGCATGTTGCCGCCGACGATGCCCACCATCAGCGCCGCCCCCAGCACGAACAGCACCACCTGGGTCAGCAGCACGCTCGAGAAGACCGAGGTGTAGTCGACCGAGTCGAACCACAGGTAGTCGGTGTAGATGCCGGAGAAAAGGAAGAACAAGGCCACGATCGCCACCAGCGCGATCGCGACAGGCAGAAGCAGTCTCGGTCGGCGGGGCAAGCGCATCGCCCGGCCGGCTCCTGGGGTCCGGAAGCTCAATGCCAACCCCTCGTCGTGATGAACAAACGGTCCGTGTCTGGCAACCTACACCGCGGCGCCAGCCCTACGACTAACGTACGGCGGACGGCGGAAGTTTCATCCCGCGCACGACTGCACGGCTCCCTTGCCGGTGCGCAGAGCGTCGAGCGCCAGCACCGCTCCGTGCAGCGTCTCGGCCTTGACCAGCCGCAACCCCTCGGGCACGGCCTTCACGGCCTCGGCGCAGTTGTCGGCCGGCGTGAGGAACACGGTGGCGCCGGACTTGCGGGCGCCCACCATCTTCTGGGCGATGCCGCCGATCGGGCCGACCGTGCCCTTCTGGTCGATGGTGCCGGTGCCCGCGATGTGCTTGCCGCCGGTCAGCTCGCCCGGCGTGAGCTTGTCCAGGATGCCGAGCGAGAACATCAGCCCGGCGCTGGGCCCGCCCACGTCGCCCACGTTGATGTCGACGTCGAACGGGAACTTGTACTTCTCCTGCATGACCATGCCCACGACCGTCTTGCCGCCGGCTCCGCCCACCGTCGGGACGGTGACGTCGAGCCTGCCCTTGCCCCTGGTGACGTTGAAGGTCACGCTGTCACCGGGCTTGAGCGCCTTGACCGCGGCGGCGACGCCCTCGACGTCGGCCGCCCGCTTGCCGTTGACCGCGTTGACCTCGTCGCCCTTGAGCAGCTTGCCGTCGGCCGGCTTGCCCTTGTCGGTGGACACGACCGAGACGACGGTCTCGTAGGGGATCTTGAGCTCCGTCAGCGCCGCGGCGGTCGCGAAGTCCTGGGAGTTGGTCATCTCGACGGAGTTCTCCCGCTCGACCTCCTTCTGCGAGCGGGTGTCGGGGAAGATCGTCTCCTCCGGCACGACGGCCACGCTCGGGTCGATCCAGCCGCGCAGCGCGGTCAGCAGGTCGATCCGGCTGCTCGGCCCGCCCTGGTAGGCCACCGTGACCAGGCTCAGCGCGCCGCTCGTGGGGTAGGTCTGACGCCCGCTGATCGTGATCACGGGCTTCTTGTCGACGTCGCCGATCGTGTTCTCGGTCGGGCCGGGGCTCAGCACGACGTACGGCACCTTCATGAGCGCCCCCACGATGCCGAGAGAGAGCACGAGGAAGCCCGCAACCAGCAGGGTCAAGGCGCGTCGTGACATGAAGATGAGCTTATTCGCAGGCGCCGACCCACTCGGACGACCCGTCGGCGAACACCTGGTGCTTCCAGATCGGCACCTCGGCCTTGAGATCGTCGATCAGCCTGCGCGAGGCCCTGAACGCCTCGTCCCGGTGCGGGCAGGCCACCGCGACGATGACCGCGATGTCGCCGAGCTCCAGGTCGCCGACCCGGTGCACGGCGGCGAGCGCGGTGACGGGGAAGTCGGCCGCCACCTTCTCGGCCACCCTGCGCAGCTCGTCGGCGGCGGAGGGGTGGGCGGAGTACGACAGCCGGGTCACCGGCTTGCCGTGGTCCTGCTCGCGTACGGAGCCCACGAAGATCGTGGTGCCGCCCGCGGCGTGATCGCCGACGGCGGCCAGCACCTCGTCCACGGAGAGCGAAGTGTCACGTATGCCGAGCAACCGGATGACGTCCACGTAAAGAGCCTACCGACATCCCGAGGAGCGCCGCCCGCACATTGGCGCCGCTTTCTTGCGGGACGCAGGAGTCTCGACGCGGGGGGCTCACTGGCGCGGCATCTTGCGGACACAGGGACCTCACTGGCGCCGCTTCTTGCGGACACAGGGACCTCACTGGCGCCGCTTCTTGCGGACCTGGCGGACGATGGCCGCCGTGCCGATGACGGCGACGGTCGCGCCGGCGGCCGTCAGCGTGGCCTCCCTGACCGGCAGGCGCCTGCCCACCACGGTCGTCCTCTTCTCGCGCAGCTCCAGCAACTGCCCGAACGCCGCCTCGTTGGTCCAGGCAGGCTTCCACCCGGCCTCGCGCAGGCTCGCGCAGTCGACCACCCACGGGTAGACGACGTAGTGCAGGTCGGTCGCCGGAGCGGGCGTGATGCCGAGCCGGTGCAGGCGCTGGGCCGTGCCGAACGTCAGCCCGGCGGGCAGCTCGAACCGCCGCAGGCCGGACATCTCCTCGACCTGCTCCTGCTCCAGCCACCCGTCGGAGCCGACCCCGACCACACCGGTCACCACGCCCCGCGCGGCCAGCTCAAGCGCCGAGACCAGGTCGTCCACGTGGCAGAACTGCCAGCGCGGCGAGCATCCCTTGACGGTCAGCAGCCTGGGCGACTCGAAGTGACGGGTGATGACCGTGTCGATCCCCGGGCCCACGACCGCCGCGGGACGCAGCACGGTCACCTCCAGCCCCGGATGGCTGCGCAGCGACCGGCGCACCAGCGCCTCGATCTCCAGGTAGTCGCCCACGACCCCGGTGTCGGGCTCGGCCGCCACCGGGGAGTTCTCGGGCAGCGGCACGTCGTTCTCGGGCGCCGCGCCGTACACCATCGCGCTCGTGACGACCACCACCCGCCGCACGCGCGCCGCCGCGCAGGCGGTGAGGACGGTCTGCGCCGCTCTCAGGTTGTACGCGCGGCGCTCCCGCGGGTCGGAGTCGATCGCGTAGTCACCGGCCAGATGGACCAGGACGTCGATGTCGGAGATGCGGTTCGCCAAGAGCGGATCCCGTACGTCGACCACTCTCCACGTGGCCTCCTGGACATCGCCGCGCTCCTCGTCAATGGCCACCACCCTGCGGAAATCCGCGGTGGTTACGAGCCTTGCGAGCAGCTCGCGGCCCAGCCCCGAGGCCGCGCCGGTGATGGCGACGACTGGTTGGCGCGGGCGTTTCGAGGTAGGCACCAGGTCCTCACTTTGCACTGATCCGCCGTGGGACGACTAACGTGGCGGATGTGGACTCCTCCATCCTGCACGAGGTAGAGCGGTGACTGACCTGCCAGGTCGCGAAAACGACCCCAACGAAAACCCGTTCGCCATGTTCGGCGACCCTGAGCAGATGGCTCAGGCGATGCGCCAGTTCGCCGACATGCTGTCGGCGCCGCAGGGTTCAGGCCCTGTCAACTGGGACATGGCCAAGAACATCGCCCGCCACGCCGTCGCCGCGGAGGGCGATCCCAGCGTCATGGAGGGCGAGCGCCGCCAGATCGTCGAGGCGCTGCGCCTGGCCGACCTGTGGCTCGACGAGGCCACCGCGCTGCCCAGCGGGGTCACCTCACCCGAGGCATGGAGCCGGTCCGAATGGATCGAGAACACGATTCCCGTGTGGCGCAAGCTCTGCGAACCGGTCGCCGAGCGCATGGTCGACACCATGGGCGGCGCGATCGGCGGGGTGGGCCTGCCTCCCGAGGCGCAGCAGGTGGCCGGGCCGCTCATGGGCATGCTCAAGCAGATGGGCGGCATGATGGTCGGCCAGCAGATCGGCCAGGCCCTCGGCTCCCTCGCCCGCGAGGTCATCGGCACCACCGACATCGGCCTGCCGCTGTCCGACACCGCGGCGCTGCTGCCCGGCGGCATCGCCTCGTTCAGCCAGGGCCTGGAGCAGCCCTCCGACGAGATCAGGCTCTACCTGGCGCTGCGGGAGGCCGCGCACCACCGGCTCTTCCAGCACGTGCCGTGGCTGCGCTCCCACCTGCTGGGCGCCGTCGAGGAGTACGCCAGGGGCATCACGGTCGACACCTCGGCCCTGGAGGAGCAGATCCGCGGGCTCGACATCGGCAACGTGGAGGCCATCCAGGAGGTGCTCAGCAACGGCGCCCTGCTCAAGCCTGAGGAGACCGAGCGGCAGAAGGCCGCCCTGGTCCGCCTTGAGACCGCGCTCGCCCTCGTAGAGGGCTGGGTGGCCACGGTGGTCGACCAGGCCGCGGCGGGCAAGCTGCCGTCCGCGGGCGCCCTGGCCGAGACCGTACGACGGCGCCGCGCCACGGGCGGCCCCGCCGAGCTGACCTTCGGCACGCTGGTGGGCCTGGAGCTGCGGCCCCGCAGGCTGCGCGAGGCGGCGGCGCTCTGGCGGGCCGTGATGCAGGCGCGCGGGGTCGACGGGCGCGACGCGCTCTGGGCGCACCCCGACCTCATGCCGACGGCAGACGACCTCGACGATCCGGAGGCGTTCGTCCGGGGCGACTCCACGTGGGACATCTCACAGCTGGAGTCCAAGCCGGACGACGAGGGCGACAAGAGTTGAGCCTGCACCGCGACGCGGTGGCTGTGCTGTCCGGCTGGACCGCGCCGACCGCCGAGGAGGAGCTGCTGCGTGCCCGGTTCCTCGACCACCTGCGGTCGCACGACGACGCGATGCTGCGAGAGTGCGTGCCCGGCCATCTGACCGCGACCACGGCCGTCCTGTCGCACGACGGCGCCCGGGTGCTGCTGACCCTGCACCCCAAGGCCGGGATGTGGCTGCCCATGGGCGGCCACTGCGAGCCCTCCGACCTGTCGCTCGCCGAGGTCGCGCTGCGCGAGGCCATGGAGGAGTCGGGGATCCCAGGCCTGGAGCTGCTGCCCGGACCGCTCGCGCTGGACCGCCACCAGGTCTGGTGCCATCCGCCGCACAGCTGGCACCTCGACGTCGAATACGCGGCCGTCGCGCCCGCCGGAGCCGAGGCCGTGATCAGCGACGAGTCACTCGACCTGCGCTGGTTCCCGGTCGACGAGATCCCCGAGCTGTCCGACGAGGCCACCCGGCGCCTGGCCGCACGTGGCCGGGCGATGCTCATGTCAGGTTCACGCGCCTCCGGCTAGAGTCCGTACCGTTCCAGGACGACTTCTCCGTGAGGACTTCTCCGTGAGGACTACTCGGGGAGGACTACTCGGGGAGGGGCCAAGAGGGGGGCACGTGGACATCTCTGCCGAGAGCCCGGTCGGAGGCACGATCGTGACCCCCGCACGGCGGCGGCGCAAGGGCGCCGGGGCGGCGCTGACCTGGATGGCCGTCACGCCGTTCGCGGCCTGGGCCGTGGCCAGGGTGGCGGGGCTGGAACGCGGTTCGCTGCCCACGCAGCTCATGACCGCCACGCCGTACGCGGCGGCGGGCTCGCTGGTCCCTCTCCTGATCGCCGCGATCGGCCGCAAACGGGCCGCGACCGCGGTCGCGCTGCTCACGACCACGGCCCTCGGCTTCAGCGTGCTCCCGCGGGCCCTCGGCGGCGCCGACGCCACGGCCGGCAGGCCGCTCAGAGTGCTCACCATCAACCTGCTGTTCGGCAAGGCTGACGCGCGGCACGTCGTCGACCTGGTCCGCCGCCTCGACCCTGACGTGCTCAGCACCCAGGAGCTGACCACCGGCGCGGTCGACGAACTCGACGCGCTCGGACTGAAGACCCTGATGCCCCACCGGGTGCTCCAGGACGAGTGGAACGCCTCCGGGAGCGGGCTCTACTCCAAGCACCCCCTCCAGCCGCTTCCCGAGCTCATGCCGCAGATCGGGCACAACATGCCCGCGGCCAGGATCTCGCTGCCGGGCGGCAAACCGATCGAGTTCGTGGACGTTCACCCGCACCCGCCGATGGGGCCAGGCTTGACGACCTGGCACCGGGCGCTGGAGGCGCTGCCGCCCGCGTCGGAGGACGCCGTCCGCGTCCTGGCCGGCGACTTCAACGCCTCGCTCGACCACGCGCCGCTGCGGCGGGTGCTGTCGCGCGGCTACAAGGACGCCGCCGACCAGGTGGGCGCCGGGCTGATCCCGACCTGGCCCGCGAACAGGCGGGTGCCGCCGATCATCACCATCGACCACGTGCTGGTGGACCGGCGGGTGGGCGTGAAGGACGTCAACGTGATCACGGTCCCCGGCACCGACCACCGCGCGGTATTCGCCACCCTCACCGTGCCGTAGCCGGCGAGGCGTACGCACGGGGGCCGCACCGGCACGGCGGAGCCGGCGCCGCCGGGCGGGCCGTTGGACGGCCGGCCCCGTGGAGGCCCTCTTGGCCGGCCCCGTGGAGGCCGGCCAAGAGGGC
>NZ_QNFZ01001060.1 GCF_003313395.1 Nonomuraea lactucae
CGCACGCCGAGGGGCGCGGGCTCGCGGGGATGCGCGCGACGGTGACCGCCGCCGGCGGGCGGTTCGCCGCCGGCCCTCGTCAGGGTGGCGGCTTCCAGGTCGTGGCGAGGTTCCCGAGGGACATCGGGTGATCAGGGTGGCCGTGGCCGACGACCAGGCCGTCGTGCGGATGGGGCTCAGGGCGCTGCTGGAACGGGAGCCCGACCTGGAGTGCGTCGGCGAGGCGGCCGACGGCGCGGGCGCGCTCCAGCTGATCCGCCGCACCCGCCCCGACGTGCTGCTGCTCGACATCCGCATGCCGGGCATGGACGGCCTGGCCACGCTCAGGGCCGTCGCGGGCGACGAGGAGCTCTCCGGCACCAGGGTCGTGGTGGTCACGACGTTCGCCGTCGACGAGTACGTCTTCGCCGCGCTCCAGGCGGGCGCCAGCGGGTTCGTGCTGAAGGACGGCGCGCCGGAGGAGCTGGTGAACGCCGTACGCGTGGTGGCCGCGGGCGAGGCGCTGCTGTCCCCGTCGATCACCAGGAAGGTGATCGGCCTGTTCGGCCGGCACGGCACGGAGCCGGTGGAGGGCCTCGACACGCTGACCCCGCGCGAGCGGGAGCTGGTCGCCTGGGTGGCCACCGGCAGGTCCAACGACGACATCGCCAGGGAGCTGGTGATCAGCCCCGACACCGTGCGCACCCACGTCAGCCGGGCCATGGTGAAGCTGCGGGCCCGCGACCGCGCCCAGCTCGTCGTGTTCGCCATGCGGGCCGGGCTGGCCGCGCCCGGCTGAGCGAGAGGTGCTAGCGCAGGAAACCCTCGTAGTCGCGCTGCTGCACCTGCGCCTCGATCTGCTTCACCGTGTCGAGTCCCACCCCCACCATGATCAGCACGCTCGTCCCCCCGAACGGGAAGTTCTGCTGCGTGCCGGGATCCTTGAGGATCATGAACGCCACCAGGGGCAGCAGCGCCAGCACTCCGAGGTAGGCGGCCCCGGCCGCGGTCAGCCGGGACAGCACGTACGCCAGGTACCCGGCGGTGGGCCGCCCCGGCCGGATGCCCGGCACGAACCCCCCGTACCTCTTCATGCCGTCCGCCACCTCCACCGGGTTGACGCTGATCGACACGTAGAAGTACGCGAACCCCACGATCATCAGGACGTACGAACCCAGGTACAGCGGGTGCGTCCCCGAGGTGAGGACGCGCGCGATCCACCCGGCGGCGCCCTCGCCGAGCAGCGGGGCGGCCAGCGTCGGCAGGTAGAGCAGCGACGTGGCGAAGATCACCGGCACGATGCCCGCCTGGTTGACCTTCAGCGGCAGGTACGTGCTGGTCCCGCCGTACATGCGGCGCCCGACCATCCTCTTCGCGTACTGCACGGGCACGCGCCGCTGCGCCTGCTCCACGAAGACCACGCCCGCGACCACGAACGCCCCCGACACGAGCACGACCGCGAACGAGAAGGGGCTCACCACGAAGACGGTGGACAGGTAGGACGGGAAGACCGCCACGACCTGCGCGAACATCAGCAGCGACATCCCGTTCCCGATCCCCCTCTCCGTGATCAGCTCGCCGGCCCACATGACCACGCAGGCTCCCGCCACCATGGTCAGCACGATCACGACCGCGCTCGTCAGGCCGTCGTCGTGCAGCAGCGGGCGCGGGCACCCGGGCAGCAACTGGCCGGACCGGGCGAGCGCCACGACCGTGCCGGCGTTGGGGACGGCCAGGCCCACGGTGAGGTACCGGGTGTACTGGGTGATCCTGGCCTGCCCCGCCTGCCCCTCCTTCCTGAGCGTCTCCAGCCGCGGCACCAGCGCGGGGACGAGCTGCATGACGATGCTGGCGGTGATGTACGGCATCACGCCCAGCGCGAAGACCGACAGCTTCAGCATCGCGCCCCCGCTGAACAGCTGCATCATGTCGATCAGCCCGCCTCGCGCGGTTCCCAGGCACTGCCGTACGGCGACGACGTCCACCCCCGGCGACGGCATCACCTGCCCGAACCTGAACAGCGCCAGCAGGCCCAGCGTGAACAGCAGCTTCTTGCGGAGCTCCGGCACCCGGAACGCCCTGATCAGCATGGTTGGCATGGCTCCCGAGTCTGGCCGGGCGCCGCGCGGCGGTCGTCCGCTCAGCGGCTGCTTCCGCGTACGCGGATCCGCGTACGTGCCCCGCCCGGCCAGGCGGGCAGACTGGTCGCATGAGCACGGTCTGGGTGATCAGCGGGCCGCCGGGCGCGGGCAAGTCGACGGTCGCCGCGGCGCTGCTCGCCCGCCTGGCGCCGGTGCCCGCCCTGCTCGACAAGGACGCCGTCTACGGAGACTTCGTCGCCGCGGTCCTCGAGGGGCACGGCAGGCCGCCCGGCGAGCGCGAGGGCCCCTGGTACGACGAGCACGTCAAGCGCCACGAGTACGCCGGCCTCACCCGGCTGGCCAGGCAGATCCGCGGGCACGGCTGCCCGGTCATGCTCGACGGCCCGTTCACCGGGCAGGTCCACTCGGCCGGCAGGTGGGCCCGGTGGGTGGAGGAGCTGGGCGGCCCTCCGGTCCGCCTGGTCTGGGTGCGCTCGGACGGCGCGACGCTGCGCGAGCGGCTGGAGGCCAGGGGGCTGGCGAGGGACGCGGGCAAGCTGGCGGCGTTCGAGGCGTACCTGGAGGCGATCCTCGTGGACGAGCCGCCCGCCGTACCCCATCTGGAGCTCGACAACCGGCGCGCGGCCCCGCCACTGGACGCCCAGCTCAGCGCGGCGGGCATACCACCGCTGTAGCCCAGGGGGGTCATCGGTGGGCTGTTCCGGCTGTACGGCGGCCTCGCTCAGTATTGGAGCCCGAAAGTGTGCGGCCCCAGGCCGAACCCATCGCCCTTGGGCACCACATACCCCTGCTCGATGAGCGTGGACAGGCTCCGCCGTACGTCGTCCTCCTCCAGGCCGCTCGCGCGGGTCAGCGCGCCGAGCCCGACGGCGCCACCCCCGACCGCGTGGGAGGCGACCGCCTCGTACACATGGCTGTCGACGTCGGACAGTGCCTGCACGTCGTGGTCGCGGGCCATCAGCGCTCCCTCGCCCCCTCCCGCAGCCGCCCGGGATCGACGTCACGTTCCGGATAGCGGCGCAGGTATTCGCTTTCGAGCTCGTTCGTCCGCGAGGTGTGCCGCGCCAGGGCGTCGTCCGAACCGTGCAGCAGGGTGTCGGTGCGGGTCGCGTGGAGTTGCCGCAGCTCACGCAGCAGATCGTCGTCGCCGAGCTCTCTAGGGTCGATTCCCATCGTGGTCATGGGATCCCCCCTACCCCAGGAGGTCCTCGACAATATCTGTCATATTTCCTGACATAAGGGCATTGTCGGGAGGAGACGACCGCCTTACCTTCCCGTTATGGACCTCGAGCTCAGGCACCTCAGGATCGTCCGCGCGGTCGCGGACGCGGGAAGTGTCAGCAAGGCCGCCGCCCTGCTCGGGCTGGCCCAGCCTGCCTTGACCGCCCAGCTCAAGCGCATCGAGAGGGCCCTAGGCGGCGCCCTGTTCGAGCGCGACCGGCACGGCGCCCGGCCCACCCTTCTAGGCGAGCTCGTCATCGCCAGAGCCCGGGTGCTCCTGCCCGCGGCCAAGGAACTGCAGGCCGAGGCCGCACGATTCGTCCACGCCCCGTCCTCCGGCTTCCGCATCGGCGCCACCCACGGCCCCGTTCTGGGCGGCCTCGTCGACCGGCTCGCCTCCGAGCGCGCCGTCACCACGTACACGAGCTGGTCGGCGCGCGAGCTCACCGCCCGCGTGGAGATGGGCCGCCTCGACTACGCCCTGATCGGCACCTGCGGCGGCAGCGGCACCCCCGCCGGCAGCCTGCTCTGGGAGACCATCGGCGTCGACCCCGCCTTCGCCCTCGTCGGCTACGACCACCCCGCGGCCGGCGAGAAGGAGGTGGAACTGTCCGACCTCGCGAGGGAGCAGTGGGCCGTCACACCGGGAGACGGCTGCTTCGCCGACTGCTTCGCCATGGCCTGCGCCCGCGCCGGCTTCACCCCCGCGACCATCTACGAGACGGACGTGGCCACCTGCACCCACCTCGCCCAGGTCGGCCGCGCCGTGGCGCTCTGCCAGGCCACCAACCAGCCCGTGGCGGGGCTGGTCATGCTGCCGCTCGCGGGCGCGCCGCTGAGCTGGCGGCACCTCCTCGGCCGCCACCCCTCCGCCCCCGACGCCCCCTGGGTCCTCGCCCAGGCCAAACAGGCCCACACCGAGTCCGTACGGCGAAGCCCCGTCTACCACGACTGGCTGGTACGCAACACCGGCTACGGCACTGCCCCCTGACCCTCTCCCCCGGCACCCGGCGCCCGGCCCTCCCGCTGGGCGCCCCCGCACGCCATGATCGGCGGCCAGGTCAGGCGGACCGGCGAGGCGGGCAGGTCAGACGCGGGCGATCAGGCGCGGCGATCAGGCGCGGCGGCGAGGCGGGGCGGCGAGGGGGGAGGTCAGACGGGGCGATCAGGCGGGGCGGTCAGGCCAACAGGAACTCCCACCCGGGCTGCCACTCGAACGGCGCATCGACAAGCTCCTCCAACGGCACCCCCTCAAGCAGGTTCTGCAACGCCCACCGATTCGCGGAGTGCGCGATGATCAGCACCGTGCCCCCCTGCCACTCCTTCTTCACCTCTTCCTCCAGGAACGCCGCGGTCTCTGCCACCACGTGCCGGTAGCTCTGCCCTCCCGGCCACGGCGCGTCGATGTGCCTGCCGCGCAGCATCTCCACCTCGCTCACCGGCCGCCCGTTGTAGATCCCGTAATCGCACTCCCGCAGCCGCGCGTCGAGCCTGACCTCCTTGCCGCCACCGAACGCGATCTCCACCGTCTCCACGGCCCGCCGCAGATCGGAGGCGTACACGACGTCCACGTCCCGCCGCCGCGCCCCCAACTCCACGGCCAGCTCCCGCCCCGCCCGTGACAGCTCGCCCGGCAGCCACCCGGTGGCGATCCCGATCTCGTTGTCCACCGTCATGGAATGGGTCTCGTAGATCAGTCTCACGCCCATTCCCCCGACGCTACCGGCCCCCACATCCCCATTGAGGGGAATTCTCCGGCTATGCCCTCGGCGTACATCACCCCACGGACTCGATCAACCCTCGGGAGCGTGGAATGATGTGCGAGGCGGCGATCCATCCGGGCGCGGCGTCACCGCCGGATCCGATGCTCTAGCCTTAGCGTGCGCGGGGGCATCGACGCGCCCACACAACTCAATCCAGGGGCGGTAGCTCAGCCGGTCAGAGCATCGGACTCATAATCCGTGGGTCGTGGGTTCAAGTCCCACCCGCCCTACTTCTTCCGAACAGCCAAAACCCCCGCCTGACCTGCGCTTTCGCGCGGTGACGGGGGCTTCTCATGTCCGGCTGTCTACGGCCGATACTGATCGTTTGCGGGTAGCTCTACCCAATACTTACCCACGACTTCACCAAGAGCGTGACCTACAACGCGAACCCGGGCCGACTGGCGCCGTACCCCTGCTTGGCCGGCCACACGATGACGATGTCCTGGCTGTGGGCCAGTTCGATCAGGTCCTGGCGCGGCTCGCTGGGCAGGAGAATCGCCCTGGTGGCGTCAGGCAGGAAGCGGCCGTAGTCGGCGAGCTGGCCGATGGCCATGCGCACGTTCTCACGGGTGACGCTGCCCTTGGCCTCGACCAGCAGCTTCGCGGTGTGGTCGTACAGGTCGGTGAAAAGCGGCCGGGTCTCTCCCTTCGGCAGCATCTGGTGCCGGCCGACCTTGTGGCTTTTGCCGCGCAGGTAGTCGCCCAGCGCCTGCACGAGAGCGGCCTCCTTCCGTTCGGCCTCGTACGGCTCGCGGTCCGGGTTGACGAAAGTCCGCTCGGTGAGCTGCTGTTCCAGGTCGAGCTCCTGCACCTGGTCTTTGTTCGGGTTGCGCTTGGCGGCGTCGAGCAGCCGGGCCAGGCTGGTCTGCGGCGGCTGGACGGCGGCGTCGATCGGACGCAGTCGGAAGACGATGACCCGGCGAATGGCGCCCCCGCCGGTCTCGGGGGCGTCAGCCTCGTACCAGGGGTCCTGGTCGTCCACCTCGAACTTGCCGAGGTAGGTGACAGTGCCGCGGGCGCCCTGGAAGACGCGCAGCGCCTTCCCCTGCTGCTTGTGGTTCAGGATGCTGGCGTTCCCGGACATCATCCGCTGGTCGCCGTACTGGCCTTCGCCGCTGTAGTGGAACAGGCCGTCCGGCATCCAGCCGTCGAAGTAGCCGTGCTTCTCGCCGGCGATGGGATCGGTGAAGACGAAGACGTTGGCGCTGCGGCTGGACGGGCCAATGCCGCCCTGGGTGCGACCACCGAAGTCCTCGTGCAGCGCCTTGCGCTCGATCGGCTCGCCGGGCTTGAGAGTCCATGCGGGGGTGGGGGTGGTCATGAGGCTGTCCCTCCTGCGATCACTTTGCTTGTGATCTACCTTAGCGGACCCCGATTACGGATGTGCAATCCCTATTAAGAAATTGGATATCGATTTTCGGGGTCCGATTGAGGTATCAGCGTCAGGTCGGGGGTTCCAGATCCTTCAGGGCGTCGGTGATGCGCCGCTTGGCGGCCTCATCTTGGCCAACGACGGTTTTGGCGTAGATCCTTAGCAGGACGTCCACGCTATGACCTGCCCATTCGGCTACCTGGGTGGCCGGTACGCCGGCATTGAGCCAGGTCGAGACGCAGGCGTGGCGCAGGTCGTAGATGCGCTTGGCCAGCGGTGACTGCGCCTCGTTGCTGGTCAGGGCTTGTTCTCTGGCCTTGGCCCATACGCGCCGGCACGTGATGCCCGCCACCTCGCCACCGCGCACCCCAGTGAACACCCGCCCTCCGGGGCCAGGGCCGAACTCCGCAAGGTGCGCGCGAAGAATCCGGGTAAGCGCGGGCGGACAGGGAACGACGCGGGTCTCCCCCTCGGCGCGGTGCTTGAGGGCGCGTTCTTCTCGCAGGCTGCCGTCGTCCGTCCACTCGCGGCCGGCGAACGGCGCGGCGCTCGCAAAGCGAAGTTCGCCCCAAGCGTCGGCCGGTTCCTCCAGTTCTCCCGTCTCAGGATTCCTGGCCAGATAGGGAAGGATGACGTTGTCCTCGCGGAGCCTTACTACCTCCTCGGGACGTAGCCCCGCGTAGTAGATGACGGCGAAGAACGCGACCAGGCGCTTTCCGCTGGGCTGTTGTGCTTCCACCGCGGCAAGAAGGCGGCGCGCTTGAGCGTGGTTGACGACGCTACGTCTGTCCACTTCGTAGGTGACCCGCGGTGGCTTCCACTTCAGAGCCTTGATCGGGTTGGAATCCAAGAGCTTCAGCTCTACGGCGTAGTCCATGGCGTTCTGCAGGATGGTCTTGTGCCGGCGAATCGTGCTTGTGGCGGCGGCCTTCCCGTTCAGGCGCGAGGTGGCGGCGTCGAGCATCGCACGGACGGTGGCCGCCTCGGTAAGCGCGGAAACGGGACGGGTGTTCTTGGCAAGCCACGCCAACACCTCGGCCGTTTCCTCGGACGCTTCGGCGCGCTGTTTCGTGTTGAACCCCCATCGACGCATGGCAGTTCGGAGGTCAAGGTCAGACGGCTTGCCCTTGCCACTCGTGAACATGGCCGGCGTAGCTCCGGTAAGGGCGCGGGCGATGTCTTGGCGGTACTTGGCCGAGGCAGCTTTCCATTTGAAGTCGGCGAACTTGCAGGCGAAGTCGTACCAGGTCATCGCTGGCCGCTCAACGCGGCTCCACCTCACCGGCTCGCCGGTGGCCAGGCTGAAAGGCTCACCCTCCCGAGCAGCGGTGAGCAGCTTGCTTCGGTACGCGTCTGCCTGCGCGCTCTTCTGGAAAGTCCGCTTCCACGGTTTGCCATCCGTGGACCACTGGACGCGATAGGAAGTGATCTTGCCCGCGGCGTTCTTGCGGACCTCGGTCTTGTGAACGCGAACGCGGTAGGTGGTGTTCTCCATCAGGCTGCGTCCTCTCGGGCGTTAAGCCAGTTTTCAAGGTCGGTACGGCGGACGCGAAGGGAGCCGTTGGGCAGGGTGATACAGCGCGGGGCGCGACCTTTCTGGCGCCAGTCGTAGAAGGTGGATCGTGAGATCTGGAGTTCCGCGCAGACCTCGGGGACGGTGAGCATCGCGCGTAGGCGGGTGACGGTGGCCATGGCGGCACGTCCTTCCGGGTGTGGCGTGATCGGAAAGAAGTTCGGCGCCCTCGGCGGTCGTGCTTGGCGGCTTGTCGCCGAGGGGCCGATGGCATGTCTGGAGGGGTAGCCGTTTCAACCCGTTACAGCCGTAACATTGCAGCTCAGGGCAGGAACGGCTTGATGTGGTGTAACGGGTTAAGCCGTTACAGGGTCGGAAGCCGTATCGCCTTGACCTGCGGTGTTACGGCTGTAACGGCTGTAGCGGCTACCCCGCTCCAGATGCAGGATGTCGGCCTCTGGAGCGGGTTCGAGGGTCGGGCAGTAGCGCGCCCATGCGTCGGCGAAGTCGCCGCGGCGGTACCCTCTCAGCGGACCATCGGGGAAGCGGATCAGGGCTGGGCGGATGTCGTATTCGCGCAGCATCGTGCCGAGTCTTATGGGTGTCAGGCCGACTGGTCCGTGCTCGTTCCATTCGCCCTCGGGGTCGGCCTTGAGTCGTTCCAGGAGTACGGCGGTGGGCAGCGCGGTGTCGGCGCCGAATGCGGCGCGGCAGGCGGCCAGCAGCCGGACACGTGCCGATGCCTGGTCGTTGTCGTCGGCCTCGGCGGTGATCGCCAGGGCGGCGGCGCGGGCACGCTCGGGCCAGGTGCTGGCGGCGTAGTCGGCGACGATGACCAGGGGTTCCCAGGTGTCGGCGGCGCGGTCCTCCACGGGCATGGCGGGTTCGGCCTGTTCCAGGGTGGCCAGGTCGGCGCGTAGCCACTGGTTGAGGTCGGCGGCCAGGTCGCGGAGTGGTGTGCGGTCGCGGCGGTGGCGGTAGGGTGCGGCGGTTTCGCCGGGTGCGCGGCGGCGCATGCGGACGACGACGGCGCGGTCTTCGATGGTGTCGGGCATGGCGCCGATGCCGGCGAGTGCGGCCATGGCGAAGGTCGGAATGCTTTCCACGCGGTTGGTGGCCGCGTCGTAGCGTTTGGCCGGCCGGTTGCGCTGATGTCCGGCGTTGAGCAGGCCGCGCAGGTCTTCATTGCCGTCCGCCTTGGGACCGAAGATGGTGTCAGCCTCGTCGACGAGCATCGTAGGCGGGTCCTCGGTGATGGACCGGTAGACCGCGGCGCTGGACGAATTGACCGTGATGAACGGTGCGTAGCAGGTGGCCTCGACGACGTCGAGCAGGCGGGACTTGCCGCAGCGCTTCTCCGGGCCGCGGATGACCAGGCGGGGCGCGTGCGCCCACGCGGGTTGGGCGTGCGAGGCGGCGATCCACAGCGTGACCGCGTCGGCGGCCTCGCTGCTCGGCAGGATGACGTACCGGGTCAGGGCGGCCCGGAGTCGATCGAGCAGGGCCGCGCCGGTCGGGTGTTGGGTCATGGTGGTGCCTCCCAAGGTGCGGGTCAGACGGCGGTCAGGCGGCGGGGACGGCGGGCGCCGTGCCGCAACCCGGACTCGACGGTTCGGGCGACTTCGCCCGGGGGCAGCCCGAGGTCGCCCCCTCCCTGTTCAAGCAGCTCTTTGATCGGCTGCTCTGGGAGCGCGCCGCCGGCGATGAGTTCCCCAAGCGCGGCGGCGGCGCCGAACAGGGAGCGGTTGCGCTGGCCGGGCTGGGCGGCGGCCAGGTGCGCGAGTTCGCGGTCCAGAGCCGCGCGCAGATAGGCGGAATGGCAATCATCGGCGATGGGGACGTGCACAGGCCGTTTGGCTGGTATCGGGGCGGGCGAGAGCAGCTTGAACAGGGAGGGGGCCAGCTGGGCGGGCATCGTGGCGTGCTGCACGCGGTAGCGTCCGGCGCCGTCTGGCAGGGTGACGGTGCTGCCGGGGGCGACGACGTAGCCGCCCCAGGCGCGGGTGTCGATCAGCCATCCCAGGCTGCCGTTAGTGCTGGGCAGGCGGGCGTCGGGCGGGGCGGTGTAGTACAGATGCAGGCCGCCTCGGCGGGTACGAACCTGCAAGGTCTCCCACTGCACCGGGATGCCGGCACGCTGGCAGAGGAGCGCGAACACATCCGCGCCGTCACCGACGCCGGGCAGGTCCCATTCCGGGGGCGGGTGCTGTCCGGGCTTGGGCATGTCCAGGTCGATCACGACCAGTCCGGCCGGGCCGGTGGCGATGCCAACGTTGTAGGGGGCGCGCTTCCACCAGGCGCGGATGCGGTCGGGGTCACAAGTGGCGCGCGTCTCCCAGTCGGTGAAGCCGCGCGGGGGTGCCTTGTCGCCCACGGCGAGGGGGAAAACCGGCCAGCCACGGGCGGCGGCGCCCAGAGCGGCGGCTGTCATGTCATGACGACGTGCGGTCATGCTGCCCGCCTTTCAGGCTCGCTGAGCAGGGCGGCGGTCAGCGCCCGTTCGAGACAGACCTTGTGGACGGGGCGCCGGTCGTCGTCGAGTAGGAAGCTCGGGCTCCGGCAGAAGCGGCAGGGGCGGCGGCGTCCCCCGCCCCAGTGCTCGCGTTTCTTGTGCCAGTCCAGGGACACGCGCCCCTGGTAGATCCAGTAGCCGCTGGAGACGGTGGCTGTCATGCTGGCAAGTGCCTTTCTTCTGGTGATCGGGAGCAGGGCGGGCGGCCTCGGCGGTTGTGCTTGGCGGCTTGTCGCCGAGGCCGCATGCACCCTTGTGGTTAGGCGGCATCAGAGGTGAGCTGGTCGCCGCGGCAGCTCCACGGGGAGCAGCCGTCGAGCGCGCCTTCCTCGGCCTCGTCGGCCTCGTCGGCGCTGTCGATGGCGTGGTCTGCCAGGGCCTCCAAGAGGTCGATCTGGCGTTGCTTCCATTCAGTGCGGGTGACTTTGTCGATCGCAGCCTGATCGAGGGGCAATAGGCTGCGGTGCAGGTAAGGCCGCTCTTTGATGCCACGCAATGTGGCCTCACGCAGGCTGCGATCGAAGGCGACCGCATCGGCCCACTCGTCGGGGTGGTTGTCGCGGAGCTCGCGCCACTGTCGGTTGCCGTGGAAGGGGCAACCGATACAGGCGCTTTTGGGGGTGTCTGCCCAGCCCTGGGCGCGGAGGTAGCGCACGCAGTCGGTGCGCGTCCAGCCGGGCCGGCCATCGGCAGCGTCGTCGAGGTCGAGCAGCGGGAAGGCGTTGTGCAGGTAGCGCACGTGGGCATCCTTGGCCCGGTGGAACTCATCACGGCTGATGCCGACCCACTGCTCAGCGAACACGCTGGCGGGCACCGGGCGCGGGTGTGGGTACCCCAGCAGTGCCCGGATGGCGGCCTTGATCGGGCTGACCTTGTATTCCTCGGTGCACTGACGGCGTACCATCGCGGACCCGGACCCGTCACGGTTGCGTACGAATACGGGCATGCGGACAAACGCTCCGGGGGTGAGGGAGTCAGCGCGGAGGTCTCCGGTGATGCGCTGGGCGTTGCTGTCGGCCTGCACCCGCACGATGGGGATGTCGGCTGGCTGGGCAACCTCGCGTTCGAGCCGGTCGAGGTGGGCGTAGACGGCGTGCGGTTCCCAGCCGGTGTCAGCGAAGATGGCGACGTCGATTTTGGGGAGCTGCCCACGGGCGGACAGCAGCAGCAAGGTTGTGGACTGCACGCCGGCGCCGAGGCTGAGCACGCGCAGGGCGGGATTGTTTGACTGTGATGCAGGGCCGCTGGTCACGATCGCAGACCTTTCTTGGCAGATGATCGGGAGCGGGGCGGGCGGCCTCGGCGGTTGTGCTTGGCGGCTTGTCGCCGAGGACGCCTGCACCCTTCGTGCACGGGGGTTAGAACGGGGGCTCGTCACTCGCCGGGGTGGAGCTTGCCCACGGGTCGGCGGGCGCGCCGCCGTGGCCGTTGTGGGCGGAGCGGGCGGCCTTTTGCGGTTTGGCGGTGGCGAAGCGCAGCGAGGGGCCGATCTCATCCACGGTCATCTCCACGACCGTGCGGCGGTCGCCGTCGCTGGTTTCGTAGGTGCGCTGGCGCAGCCGTCCCGAGGCGATGACGCGGGTGCCCTTGGTCAGGGACTCGGTGACGTGGTCGCCGAGGTCGCGCCATGCCGAGCAGCGCATGAACAGCGGCTCGCCGTCTTGCCACTGCTCGACCTGCTTGTTGTAGACGCGGGGGCTGGAGGCGATGGTGAAGCTGGCCACGGCCAGGCCGCTTTGGGTGTAGTTCAGTTCGGGGTCGCCGGTCAGGTTGCCGATGATGGTGATCGTGGTCTCGCCGGACATGGCGGGTCTTCCTTTCAAGACATGGCGGATCAGCGTTGGCTTGATGGGGACGAGATGGAGGGCGCGGCGTAGCGTCGGGCCTATGGCTGAGCAGAGCTACACCGGTGACGATCTGAGCGCGTGGGAGCAGTCGGTCAACACGCTGCGGTACGGTCCGCACGACGATCCGGGCGACGTGCGCGAGGCCGAAGAGGCCACCGCGAACCTGTGCTCGGCGTGGGGCGGCTGGATGGACATGCCTGAGGCGGTGGCGAACATCGTGACGCGCGCCGTGGAGACCGGATACCTCAAGGCGTTGTCCGACGTGCGTGAGGGTCGGGTGGCCGGTCTGGGCATGCTGGAGGAGGACTGAGGGCTCCCCCGCCCCGAACAGCACAGTGGTCAGCGGGCGCCGGCGTGGTGCAGGCGACGCAGGTAGTTGTAGAGGCGGCGGCCGAGGCGCAGGCGCAGGCCGGTGCCGTCGCAGCGGCGGCACCAGCGCTTGACGCGCCCGTTGGGCTTGAGGGTCTTGCCGTGGCCCTTGCAGCGGCGGCAGCTGCCGAACGGGTCGGCGGCGCAGGCGGCGGCGTAGCCGAGCAACCACAGCGCGGCCAGCAGTCCCAGAAGGACCATGGGTGGTAGCGAGCCGGTAGCGGTGAGAGGGGTAGCGGTAGCGGCAGGGAGGGTCATGGTGAGCACTCCAGGGGCGTTTTTCGGCGTGGTGGAGGAAGCCCGCTACCCGCTACCTGCGGGTATTTGGGCTGATCAGAGAGGGTGCGGGCGGTAGCGGCGTGGGTAGCGCGTTCGCTACCGGTAGCGGGTGAGCCGCTACCTCGGCGCCCCCTCCCAAGGGGTGTGGCGGGCGGTCCACCGGCCGCGCCCGGAACGGCGGGTACGGCCGGTGGACGGTGGGGTTGCGCCCGTCAGCTTCCGGTCTGGGCGCGGCGGCTCACCGCGGCCTGGATGGCGGCACGCTTGGCGCCCTTGAGCACCTGACCGTCGCGCTTGATGTTCACGCTGGGCACGTTCAGGTCGCGAAGCTGAGCGGAGATCGCATCGCCGGTGAGGTCGGCGTAGTGCTCGGGGATGCGTTCGGCCAGCCGGGCGGCGATCTGCGCCCAGGACAGGCCGGTCTCACTGCCCTCGAAGACGCTCACGGCGTCGGCCAGCACGTCGCGCACCTCGCGCACGGCGGCTTGGCCGGCGGCCATGCCGGACAGCGTGCCGGCGCGTTCGCGCAGCTTGCGCGCGGTCAGCAGGATCTTTTCGGCGTCCTCGGCGTCGGCCAGGTGGAAGCGCACCGTGGGCGTGTCGTCGCCGGCGCCGCGCAGGATGCCGACACCCTTGTAGGACGGGAGCAGGGTGGAGGAGTCGAAGCCCTCGGAGTTCGCGCCGGAGCCGAGCACCAGGTCAGAGACCTGCCAGGAGCCGGTGCGCAGCGCGATGCGCACCTGGTGGTTGTCGCGGAAGCTGGTGAAGGCGGTGGCGGCGTCGCCGGTGCCGACCCCGCCGGGCTTCTGCGTGGCGTCCAGCACGATGACGCCGGCGGCCGGGGCCACCTTGACCAGGAACACCAGCAGGCCGGATATCTCCTTGTTCAGCTCCTTGTCGCCGGTGTCGAAGTACTCCTGACACTCATCGATCACGACCAGGCGCACGGGCATGCCGTACTTCGGGTCACGGGCGATGTCGCGGGTCAGCTTGCCCTCGGGGCAGATGTCCACGGGCAGCTCGGACAGCTTCTGGTAGCGGGCTTGCACGTCGGCCTTGAGGTCGCGCAGCATCTGCACGAACGTCTCCAGCGGGTCGCCGTCGCGGGTGAGGGTGAAGCCGAACCCGCACGAGTGGGCGACCAGGGCGAACTTGCGCCAGTCCGGCGAGCCCTTGCCGTCGAAGACCTCCAGCCGCACGTACGGGTCCAGCGCCGCATACAAGGCGAGGAGGCGGGCGGTGAAGCTCTTACCCTGCCGAGGTTGCGCGCCGACCAGGATGGACGTCCACAGCATGAGCAGCGTGACGGCGCGGCCTCGTTCGTCCACGCCGAGCGGGGCGGGCTGCCAAATGTCGGTTTCCTTGCAGGCCAGCAGCGGCGTGCGACCGGCCGGCGTCGCGAGCGGGTCGGAGTCGGCGACCCACAGCCAGTGCGAGCGGTGCGATTCGGGGTCGCGGGAGATGGTGACCTGCGACAGCGCCACATCCAGCCCCGAGGCGATGGCCGGGCGGGCCTTGACCGCGTCATCGAAGGTCTTGCCGTAGGGCAGGTTGACCAGCACCTTGGAGCCGTTGCCCTCGCGCGCCATGGCGGCGCCGAACTCGATCTGCTGGTTCGGCCGCTCGGGGTGGCCGAGGTTGGCGGAGTAGTAGGCGCGCAGCACGATGTCGCTGTTGAGCCGGCGGTAGCGGCGCGTCACCACGGCGGAGGGGATGAGCTGTCGGCCGGCGGGACGCCCGTAGCGGGCCAGCACCGGCACCAGGCCGGCGACGATGACGCCCTGCCACAGCGCGGGCAACCCGAGCACCACCATCATGGCGATGAACAGGGCGATGAGCTGGAAGAACAGCACCACACCGCGCCAGCGGCGGGTGGCCTTGCCCTCCCGGTGCAGCTTGAGCCACATCGCCGGGTCGTTGTCAGTGGCGGCCTGCTGCAACAACAGATACTGCTCATTGACCCACCACCAGCGAAGCTGCCGGCCGGCCAGTCGGAACACGCCGACGATCGCCCACCAGGCGACCTTGAGCAGGTACCACGGTGAACGGACCGCGTGGAAACCGGCGATGTAGCCCCAGCGGGCGGCGGTGATGCGGATGGTCGCGCCGAGGTTGGTCCGGCGCAGCGCGGTCGGGATGATCGGCCGTCGCTTCTGCACCGGCGGCGTAGTCGGGGCGGCGGCCTCGGGTGAGTCCACCGGCACCGGCGTGTCGTCGGCGGGCGGCGGGTCGTCCAGCTCGATCTCAAAGGACGTGTCACGGGCGGCGGACCGCCGCACGGTCGGGGCCTGCGGGTCAGCGGTCGGATCGCCGGCCGGGTCGGCGGTCGGGTCGCCGTCCGGTGTGGGCGGCAGGGTGCCGTACGGCAGGCGGTCGGCGCGGGCGGCGTCCAGGTCCACCACGTCCGCCCCCGGACGGTCGGCGGCGCGGTCGGCGGTGAGGTCGGCGGTGAGGTCGGCGGGTGTGTCGTGGGTGAGGTCGGTCATGATGTGAGGCACCTCGCGTGCGTTGTCGGTAAGCGGGGCGGCAGGGCACGGCTTCGGTTTGGCGACTGAGGGGCCGTGCCCTGCCTGGTGGTGCGGTCTGCCGGGGCGGTCGGACCGCGTCTGGCCGGTGCGGGCGGGTGGTGCGGGAGGTGGGCGGGCGGACCGTGCGGTCCGACCGAGGCTCGCCGGGCGGTCGGGGCCGTGGAGGTCCACCGGGCGGCGGTGCGCTCAGGCGGCGTCCAGGAGGCGCAGCAGCCTCGGGTAGCGGGCGGCGATGTGGGTGCTGAGGATCTTTTCGGCGTCCTCGGGGCCGCCGGCGACGGTGGCCAGTGCCGACATGGCGGCGATGATGACGTCGCACAGTTCGCCGGTCAGCTCGGCGTGGGTGGCGCTGACGCCCTTGCGGGGGTTCTGGCCGGTCACGCCGATGTAAGCCGAGACGACCTCACCGAACTCTTCCCCGATCTTCATGATGCGCATGGCGATCTCGTGGTCGGTGCGGGGGTTGGCCGCGTCCAGCCAGGTCAGCAGCAGCCGGACGTGCTGGGCAAGAGTGATCTGTTTAGCCATGACGAGCGGTCCCTTCAGACGGCGGTGTGCTGCTCGGCGGGGGCTTCGGTGCGCAGCCGGGTCAGCAGCGCGCCGGCGCGGTCGGTGGAGATGGACTGACCGGTCTGCCGGATGGCCTCGCGCAGCCGGTCCCGGGTGAGCTGTTCGCCCTTGGTTTCCAGGTCGGCGGCGATCTGCCAGCCGAGCGGCATCAGGTCGTCCACGTCCGGCGGCGCTGCCCGCTTGCCGGTACCCGACGTGCGAGCGGCAGGGCGGGTGCCGGTGCGGGTGGTGCGCTTGCGCGGGGCGGGCGGCAGGGCGGGACGCGCGGGAGTGGGCGGGGTGAGGCGTTCGCTTTCGACATGGACGGGTGCGCCGGTGGGGGCGAGTTCGCCGAGGCGGTACAGGGCGCGCTCGCGACGGCTGGCCTTGAAGCGCCACAGCCGGCCGTAGCGGTCCTGTAGGTCGGTCTTGGCCAGGATGCGCTCACGCTCGCGTGCCAGCGCGTCGGGATAGGAGCGGACCTCCCACAACACCATGCGCCGCCACAGGGCGAACGTCGGGAATGGGGCCAGCAGCCAGCGGGAGCGGCGGATGCCGTCCATCCGGTCGGGCTTGGCCAGGTCGGCGCGCTTGCGGATGACGTGCGCGCCGACCTCCACGGCCACGACCCACAGCAGCGGCAGCACCGCGTGTGCCACGACGGCGAACCAGTCGATCGGGTCGGCCTGAAGGTAGGCGGCCACGTTGAGGTAGACGGTGGCGGCGGTCAACGCCCACGGGATGAACCGCAGCCAGCGCACCCGCATGCCGAGGCGGGCGAGCACGATGTCCAGCGCGGAAAACACCGCGATGCCCAGGTCGATGCCGAGGGGCACAGTGAAGGACAGCCAGCCGAACGACGGTTCGGCGGCCTCGGCGACGCGGCCGAAGCTGTTGACGAAGCCGAGCAACCCGAGCACGCCGGTTACGGCGGCGGTGACGGCGACGGCGGTGTGTTCGCCACTGGTCAACTCGCGCGGGCGGGCGCCGGCGGCAGTGATGCCAGTGGTCATGTCGGTGGGGGTCATGCGGCGGCCTCCTGTCCGCAGTCGAGGCAGGTCCCGAGGTGGCGCGGCAGCACGTAGCCGACATCGCGCGTGCACACCGGGCAGGTACGGCGAGCTTGGTTGGCCTTGGCCAGCGCGGCGCGCTGGCGCGGGCTCGGGTGGCGCTTCGGCAACGCGAACCGCACGTCGTAGAGGTAGGCAGCGCGCACGCCGGGCGCCCCGTAGCGGCGCGAGCGCCACAGCACTTGCGCCTGCACGCCCTGACCACCGGGGCGCAGCCCTTCGGCGGTGAGCTGACGCAGGGTCAGCAGATGCGGCGGGGCCATCTTCCACGGGTAGGTGGGCAGGCCGCCGTGGCTCTTGCCGGTCGGATCCCAGAAGCGGGCCAGGATGCGCGACATCACGCCACCTCCGCGAACGTGTACCGGCTGAGCAGGTGCGCGGCGAAGTAGCGAACGACATCGGCGAGGATGGGCGCATCGAGTATGGTCAGCCACCAGTCAGGCGCGGTGTCCTCGGCCAGGCCCATCGCCTTCCGGAGGTCGGCGAACGTGCCGACGCGGATCCGGGTCGGCATGCCGTAGGCCGCTTCCAGGTCGGCGGTCAAGCCGTCGCGATCGTGACATCCGCGGATGTCGAGGAAACGGCCGGCCGGGGTGATGACCCCTACGTGCGTCCACTCCCAGCCGTCCTCACGCCGTCGTTCGACCAGGCCGTATGACCAGCCGGTCACCTCGTGCAGGGCCGCCGCTAAGAGCCAGCAGTAGCCCCAGGCGAAGAACTCGTCGGCGTCGTCGTCGATCACGCCGGGACGCAGCATCGCGCACGTGAGTCCACGCCGCGTGGTGGGCTTGGACGGCCAGAACTCCACCGCGATCTGCTCGAACGGCTGGCCGGCGGCGGCCTGCTCCAGATGCGGGTAGGTGGCGGTCATCACGCCACCTCCAGACCGGACAGTCGCTGAGCGGCACGAGAGCGCATCGCCTCGTACAGCTCCGTGATCTCGGCGTGGGTGTCGATCTCGGCGGCGGTGCGGCCGGCCCAGATGCCCGAGGTCGGGCGGAGTCTCAGGGCGTACTCGTCGCACAGCACGCGCGCCGGGCAGGTGGCGCACACCTCACGCGCCACGGCCTCACGGGCGGCACGCTCAGCAGTCGTCTCGATCAGCAGGCGCGGGCCGGTGTGCAGCTCCGGGTCGTAGGTGCACTCAGGCAGCAGCGGGTCGACATCCCCGCCCCACAGCGTTTCGATCTCGGCGAGCGACATGCGAGACGGGTGGATCGGAAGGTCGGAGCGAACCATGATGGTGGTACTCCTTCGGGAGTCGAGCGGGGGCGGCTCAGGTCTTGGCGGATGAGGGCCGCCCCCGGCAGATGAAGTGGTCACTTGCTGCTGACGGCCTTGATGAACTCGGCGAACTGCTGCGCGCCGGTCACGATCGCCTCAAAGGCCCACTTGCACGCCACGGCAGCGCCCTGCGGGTCGGTGAAGAGGTAGATGACAAAGCCGATCAGGACCAGCGACGGCAGGAACCGGCCGACGCTCTTGGCAGGCTGCATGGAAAGCTCCCATGGGTAGGTGAACCCGGCAGAGCAGCCGGAGCGCCCCGGCAGGGAGTCGAACCCTTGCCTGCGACCATCGGGGCGAAAGCGGAAAGGCCAGACCGGTCGTGGTCAGCCGGGGGCCACCTCGACATAGACCCGGACACTGGGTTGGGCAGGAGCCGAAGGGCACAGCCCTTTGATCGCGGTGATGGAGAACGTCTCGCGCAGGGTCAGCACGGCGTCGGCTACCTCGGCAGGCGTTCCGGTCAGTCGGATGGACAGCATCAGCACTCCTTTGGGTGGGCTGTGACAGAGGCGAGAGGCGTGGGTGCCCTGGCAGGGAGTCGAACCCTGCCTGCGACCATCAGGGCGAATCGAAGGGGCGTGGCCCGAGGCAACCAACCCCAGGCCACGCGGTGTATGGAAGATCAAAAAGTGCAGGGGTCGATGCCCCATGCGGGCCGCCTTTTCAATGGGAGGCGGTGGCCCTTGTCGTCGCTATTGAGTTCTCAAAAGATCAGGTGCGACAGCCCGTCGGCGCGCGGCTTGCGCCGCCTTCCCAAGTCTTCCGGCTGTGCTTGAACTGGCTTGAGCCAGTTCGTCTATGGCCTGATTGAAACTGGCTCAAGCCAGTTGGTCAAGGGCTTAGACCAAGAAGTTCGGCATCAGTGGCCTGAGCCAGTAGGCTAAGTGGCGTAAGCCAGGGCAAATAGCTCTGCGTGACCGCGAGGGAACCTTTGATGAACGATCACGAGGAACGCGAAAGCGTGCGCCGCCCGCCGAGCAAGCGCATCGCCGATGAGCTTCGCCAGGCAATCGAGTCGGGAGAGCTGACGCCAGGCGCGAAGCTGCCGTCCGAACGTGACCTAGCCGCCCACTACGGCACCGCGCGCAACACGGCACGAGAGGCGGTCAGGATCCTGACCGACGCAGGTCTTGTGATCGCGGAACATGGTCGGGGGGCCTACGTGCGCAAGCCTCAAGCCCTCATCCGGCTGGGCAACGATCGTTACTCGCCGAAGTATCGCGACGCTGGACTGTCGCCCTTCCTGCTGGAATGCGCCAAGCAGGGCAAGACGGGCCGGTTCGAGGTCTTGAGCATCGAACGCGCCACACCGCCGACTGAGGTAGCGGGCCGGCTCGATGTCTCCGAGAAGACCAAGTCTGTTCTGCGACGTGAGAACGTCTTCTGGGCGGACGATGACCCGGTCCAGCGAGTGACCACCTACATCCCGTGGGCGATCGCTACGGGCACGGGTCTCCTACAAGAAGAGGTCCCCCATCAGTACGGCATCCACGGAGTGCTGGAAGATCGGGGCCACGTGATGGCCCGCATCCGCGAAGAGATAAATGCGCGCATGCCACGGGCTGACGAGGCGCGACATCTGCGACTGCCCCCGGGCGTGCCGGTTATCGATGTGCTCCACACCAGCGTTGACCAGAAGGGGAAGGCTTACGAGGTGACCCGGTTCGTCATGCGGGCGGACATGTCTGGCCTGCTCTACGACGTGCCTGTCGAATGACTCGTGTCGGCATTGGGGGCGCCGCACGGGTGCTGGCGTTGGCCCTGCTGTGGGGATCAGGGTTCCTATGGATCAAGATCGCTCTGTGGGGCCTCTCCCCCACGCAGGTCACGCTGACCAGACTGCTCTTGGGGGCGATTGTGCTGGTGGCGATCGTCTATAGCCAGCGACTAAGACTCGCATCTGGGCGATACCTTTGGGCACACCTCGCCGTGGCTGCCCTATTCGCCAATGCGGCTCCCTACCTGCTATTCGCCGTAGGCGAGCAGACAGTCTCATCCTCGGTGGCGGGCATCATTAACTGCACCACCCCCTTGTGGACCATGCTTCTTGCATATGCCTCAGGTCATGACCGAAAGCTCGGTACAGCTCGGCTTCTCGGCCTGCTCATGGGCTTTGTAGGCACGCTCCTGATCTTTGCCCCCTGGTCCTCGGGCAACCAGGTTGTCTCCTGGGGGGGACTAGCCTGTCTCGGCGCCTCTCTGTGCTATGCGATCAGCTACCTCTACATGGACCGTTTCCTCGTTAACCGAGGGTTGCCCCCGTTGGTGCTTTCAGCCAGCCAACTGATCGCAGCATCAGGTCTCATGGTCCTGGCACTGCCGTTCGAGGGTCTGCAGGCGATCAAGCCTCGTCTGGATGTGTTGGTTGCCATCGTCGTTCTCGGCTTCCTAGGCACTGGAATGGCGTACGTGCTCAACTACAGGATCATCCAAGATGACGGCCCCGTGCTCGCATCGACCGTGACCTACCTCCTCCCGATTGTGGCCGTGATCCTTGGCTGGTTGGTGCTCGCTGAAGTGCCTACCCTCCTTTCGCTAGGTGGCATGGCCGTGGTCCTGGCCGGCGTCGCCATGACACGGGTCCCGTAGCCGGAACCACCAAGACTTCGGGTAAGTTAACCGGCCTTCGGGAGGCGACAGACAGAGTTACGTCCGTTCGGTTACTGTCCGAGGTTATGGCTAAGGGCGACGACGACGAAGCCCCTCCCGTTTGCGGGACCTGCCTCGGGGCGGGTGGCGAGTGGATCGAGCTCAACGGCAAGAAGGGCCAGGAACGAAAATGGGTTCAATGCACAGCATGCAACGGAACCGGGCGTAGGTGACTGATCCAATCGCCTGCCCAGAGTGCGAAGGGCGCAAGGGTCAGCGGCTTGGCGAACTTTTCCTAGCCTGTCGATTCTGCGGCGGTTGCGGCTGGGTCGGCGGCAGCAATGAGCCGGCCGAACGAAGCGACCAACCGCCGCCCGCACCGCCACCAGCCTGGGCGCACAAGGTTTGGCGGGATCCATGGATCGCCTCCGCCATCTCCTGTCGCCTATGCCTCGGATCCAAGAAGGTCTCTCATGTGGACGAGGAAGCAGGCACCCTGGTGACCGTTCCTTGTAAATGTGTTGACGGCCAAGGCCGCTAGTGGGCGGCTATCCGACAGCATCACGGCGTACAACTCATCAGTTCTGGTGCCCGAGCATGCACTTAGTCCAAGAAATCGAACTAATCAATCAAAGAGGGTCACAGTGCTCGCCGTTGAGGATACCGCGTCAGGCTTAGACATTGCGGCATTCATAGTTTCTGCTATTGCCATATTTGTGGCCATCGCTGTAGGAAGATACGCTCGCCAACAGGCAAATGCTGCGATTGATCAGGCCGTCGAGGCCGGTAAGCAAGCCGATTCAGCCAATGACCAAGCGCTTTCTGCTAGAGAGCAGGCAGACATAGCCAATCGACAGCTAGCCCTGTCAGAGCAAATCCGTCGAGAGCAATCAGAGCCCTACATCACTGTTGATATTGTGCCGTCACCAATTGTGAGCTGGGTATTTCTCTTGGTGATCGAAAACATCGGTCCAACCATGGCCCGGAATGTCCGCATTACCTTCAACCCGCCGATCCAAAGGGTCAGAGATAGCGATGGCCGTGGTGCACTCCCGATGGCCGAAGCCTCAATGTTCCGCGAAGGGATTGCACTCATGCCCCCAAGAAGGAGGATAGAACTCTTCTTCGATCGCACATTCGACCTCGTTCCCTCCGACTTGCCAAAGACCTATACGGTAACCGTGGAAGCCGATGGGCCATTTGGCGCCGTAGAGCCCCTGACTTATAAAATTGATCTCAACATGTACGACGAGGGATATGATCGAATCAGCCCCAAAAATCTCCACGATGGCGTACAGACGCTCGACAAGATTCTCACTGAGATCAAAAAAATTCGGACAGAGATCACTAATCAGAGAGCTAACGAAGTGGCCGGATTGAGCAGCCTCGGCGATACCCAGCCGGAGGAGGTAGGAACTCGCACGCTACGTGCAACGTTAGCGGCCGTTCTGCGGAGGGTTCTAGCACGCACCCATACCCCGCACGAGAGGTAGGCCCGGCATGTCATGCCTGACTCCGAGCGGTGGCGCTGACCACATCGTGACCAGCATGACGGAATTGGTCGCAACCGACTCCAGGGAGAGGCACTGAGAGCATTATAGGACGACGAAATAGACATTTCTCAAAGCCACTAATTGCTTGCCATCAATATTCTTTGAAGAACGGCGAGCATTATTAGCCATATGCATACCGACAGGGTAACTCGATGATACCCAAGGCGAATCGCCAGCGGAGATATCTTGCGTCGATGCGTGAAGGCGCAGCATCCCAGTCGCCGTACTTTTCTCTGAAAAGAGAAGAGCGCTACCAGCATGGATATACCCACGACGGGCGTTATGCCAACAATGAGGATTAGCAGCGGCTTGAGCTGAATAAAGATCGCTTGGGCTGCAATTGGTAGGATCGTAAGTACTGGCCACAGGGCGGCCAGCCATAGAATCGGTCGCAGTATGGCGAAAGAAATGGCCGGATATCCGTAGGGAGCTAGCGTGCGATGGATTTTGGCAGTTACAGCATCCGATCGTTTAGTTCTTTTTAATGCAAGCGTGTAGGCACCTCTATATCCTAGGTTTATCGACATTTTGGGATTCGAGCAAAGGATTTTTAGATCTTGAAGCTCCCCGTAAGATGCGTCATCGAGATCCTCTACACCTTTAGGTGCACGAGAGCCCTTCGCATATAGCTGTGGACCTGCCTTCATTTCCTTAAGTACTACAAGAAGGTCACGGACTGCCTGCGTATCAATTTTATAAGTTCCGAGCCGAACAAGATGGCTCCGATCCTCTATTGGCGTATTGTCGACATGTCTCCTGAGAGGACTCATTGGGCCTCCGCGAGGCAGTTGGCAACCTGAGCGTTTATTTGGGCAAATTCAGTATCACTACAAGCGCTGAGATCGCGGCCGTGATTGTGCCACCTACTATCCCGGACGCCGCCACCATTGCGACATCTTTTCTAATCCCCCTCCATTGAGTCATCTTATCCTTGCGCCACCTTCGTATAACATATGCAGATCCATGCGTGTACTGTCTGACGATGAGCATTATATTCACTATTGCAATCATGGTGAAATAGAGGATCAATCGAGCAGCTTGGAAGTCGTCGGGATACCGGATGATATACCAGCCATATAGGGCATAGAAAAGTATGGATGTAGTTACTATGGCTACAAAGAGAGGGTGAACGACCAAGGGGACTTTAAATGCTCTGGTGAATAACCAGACATTGTCTACTAGTTTTTTCGCGGCCACCTTCTTGTCTCGGGTGGAAACTTGTGCCCCACCTAGATATAGCTCTACAACAATCATTGGTTCTGCAGTTTTTATCGTGACGTAATATTTCTCCTTTTTTCGCGCTTCCAGTAGGTCCTCAACACCAGTCTCAGCCACGCAGTCACCTGCCCACAACTCAACCGCTCTGCATTCAGCGCGAAGATACATGAGAAGATCATCTAGATCCTCAAAATGAAGGCGCAGGCGCCCTAAGTTGCGAACATAGCCGCGTTCCGGACTTGAGTTACGATCAAGAGGCGACACAAACTCCATGGTAGGCGTAAGGACACAGTTTGGGGAGTTCTACCTCCTGGAGCACTGCGATCGAGGACAGGGCATGTATGCATGGGGGGTAACCTAGCTGCTCATACTCTGAACTTTGTTTTCTAGCAAGGCCCACCGTTCCGAAGGGCGGCCCTGTGTGGCACGCTGACGGCCGTTCTGCAATGGCTCCAAGCCTTACCCTCGGACGGTAGCGACAGCCGACACAGAGCCATTCAATCTTGATCGTTACCCAATGCTCACCCAATGGGGTCAGCATGGCGACGTGCAAACCATGTTGTCGCTGGTCAAAGACATGACATAGCTACAACGGAAGTCGGCCTCATAATCCGTGGGTCGTGGGTTCAAGTCCCACCCGCCCTACTTTCCAGTTCCGCATTCGACCTGGGGTTTCACGGTTCTCGTCGGCCTCGGATCGCGTTGTTGATCATGGTTAGTTGCTCGGTGGTTGCTCTTGTGTAGGGACCGTGTATCCCGGTAGATCATTTAGACGATCACCGTCAGCTCAGACCCCAGAGATGACCATCCGAAGATCAAGCCGGAAAGCCTGCTCGCGTCGCACTTCAGGCCGGCAAATAGCCCTCAACTAGGGACCTCAGCCCCTCGCCATCATATTCGTTGACTCAGTTAACACTCACCCCATACCAAACCCACGCCAATGCGTGTACGGTAGCGCTAGTGATCATCGTGCGCAGGGCGAGGAGCTTACGGTGAACGTAGACGTGGTGGCGGGCCGGTTCCGACTGCTGACTCCCCTCGGCAAGGGGAACATGGGAGAGGTCCACCGGGCGCAGGATCTCCATGATGACAACGCCGCCGTCGCCGTCAAGCTGATCCTCCGCAGCAGGTCTGGAACGGTCCTGGACTCACGGTCCGATGCCAAGGCCGTGCAGCGGTTCGACCGCGAGGTGCGCATCATGCGCAGGCTCGAGCATCGCAATCTGCCCCGCACGATCGCCGGCGGCGTCGACTCCTCTGGCCTGCCGTACCTGGCGATGGAGCTCTTGGACGGCGAGTCCCTCACCGACCTCGTCACCGAGCACCCACAGCTCCCCGTCTCCTGGGCCGCCGCCCTGGGAACGCAGATGGCCGATGCGCTGTCCGCCGCTCACGGCGTCGAAGTCGTCCACCGCGATCTCAAGCCGAGCAACGTGATGCTGCTGCGCGGCGGCCTGGTCAAGGTCCTCGACTTCGGCGCGGGCCGGATCATCGGGGACGTCGAGCACAGCAAGATCACCAGCACGGGGGTCACGGTCGGCAGTGCCCGCTACATGGCCCCTGAGCAGTTCCGCGCTTCGACCGTCACCCCGGCGGCCGACCTGTACGCCCTGGGCTGCTTGCTGTACGAAATGCTCACCGGTGTCCCGCCGTTCCACAGTGAGTCCGCCTACGACCTCGCCGAGAAGCACCAGAAGGAGCAGCCGCCGCCCATCAGCCTGCTCCGCTCCGACGTCCCGCAGGACCTCACACGCCTGGTGGAGCGGTTACTCGCCAAGGACCCGGCCGACCGCCCCGCCGACGCGGTCACCGTCCGGGAGGCGCTGCTGCCACTCGTAGTAGGGACGGCGAACGTCCCCGGCTGGTCCGAGTTCGACCCGGTGGCCTGCCTCAAGGCCAGGCCGGCCGATCAGGTGCAGGCTCCCGCCCCGGCACCGGAGTCGCGCCACACGGGAGCCGGCATGGACGTCTTCGGCGTCCACCAGCAACTGCTCAAGGACTACAGGGCGTTCACCGAAAGTGGCACGACCATCCGCGACGGCCGGATCGCGGCCTTCGTCGAGGACAACCTGGACGCCAAGTCCCAGTGGCCCGATCCGTGGGTGTCGCTGAACCCGTTCTTCAAGTCGGGCGGCACAGTACTGGAGGCGTCCCAGAACGGCACCCTGCACCCGGAGTGTGCCCGCATCTTCCAGGTCGGCAAGACCGAGGACGGCACGGAGTGCGACGGCCGGCCGCTGACGCTCCACCAGCACCAGCTCGAAGCCATCAGGACCGCACAATCCGGCAGTTCGTACGTGCTCACGACCGGCACGGGCTCGGGCAAGTCCCTGGCCTACATCGTGCCGATCGTCGACAGAGTGCTCAGGCAGCGTGACCAGGAGGGCCCGAAGGCGCGTAAGCGCGTGCGCGCGATCATCGTCTATCCGATGAACGCCCTGGCCAACAGCCAGCTCAAGGAGCTGGAGAAGTATCTGCGGGACGGTTACGGCGCCGGCCGGGAGAAGGTGCGCTTCGCCCGCTACACCGGCCAGGAGGACGAGGCCGCCCGCAAGAAGATCCGCGACGATCCCCCGGACATCCTGCTCACCAACTACGTGATGCTGGAGCTGATGCTCACCCGGCCTGAGGACCGCAGGTCGCTGATCAGAATGGCCGAGGGGCTGGAGTTCCTGGTCTTCGACGAGCTGCACACCTACCGCGGCCGGCAGGGCGCCGACGTCGCCCTGCTCATTCGCCGGGTGCGTGACGCCTGCCGCGCCACGAGCCTGCAGTGCATCGGCACCTCCGCCACCATGGCCACCGAGGGCACGGCCCAGGACCGCCGCGACGAGGTGGCCCGCATCGCGACGACGCTCTTCGGCACGCCGGTCGACGCCGCGAACATCATCGGTGAGACGCTGGTCCGCGCTACCGGGGAGCCCCCGCAGACGGTGCCGGTCGAGCGGCTGACCGCGTCGGGGGCGCCACGCGCGTACGAGGGCCTCGTCAGGGATCCCCTGGCACGCTGGATCGAGACCCGCTTCGGGCTCGCCCTCGACGAGGAGGGCCGGCTGGTCCGCCAGCAGCCCGCCAAGATCGAGGATGCCGCGGCCGAACTGGCCGAGGCGAGCGGTCTGGACGCGGACACGTGCGCGGAGGCGATCCGGGCCACGCTGAAGGCCGGATCGGAGGCATGCCACCCGCTGACCGGCCGCCCGCTCTTCGCCTTCCGGCTGCACCAGTTCCTGTCCAAGGGCGACACAGTGCACGTCACGCTCGAGGACGAGTCGAGCCGTCATCTGACCCGCGACTACCAGCTCTACCAGCCGGGCACCGACGGCAAGATCCTGCTGCCGCTGGCCTTCTGCCGCGAGTGCGGCCAGGAGTACCTGACCGTGTGGCGCTCGGAGAAGAACGGCAAGACCGTGTACGAGAACCGCCGCGAGACGGCCGCCACTGGCGGCAGCGGCGAAGACGGCTACCTCTACGTCGACTCCACCCATCCGTGGCCGTCCACCGTCGAGCAGGCGATGAAGGACCGCCGGCTACCCGAGTCCTGGCTGGAGTTCGACGCGCACGGCGGGGAAATGGTGCGGGACTCGTACCGGCCGAGGATTCCCCGCCTCGTCACCGTTGACCCGTACGGCGTGGAGGGGCAGGGCGAGCTGAAGGCCGCGTTCATCCCGGCGCCGTTCCTGTTCTGCCTGCACTGTGGGGTGAGCTACGAGCAGGTACGTGGCAAGGACTTCGCCAAGCTGGCCCGCCTCGACCAGGAAGGGCGTTCCTCGGCGACGTCGCTCATCTCCGCCTCGATCGTCCGCTCGCTCAAGGAGGTGCCGGCCGAGACGTTGAAGAAGGAAGCCCGCAAGCTGCTGACGTTCGTCGACAACCGGCAGGACGCCTCCCTGCAGGCGGGGCACTTCAATGACTTCGTCCAGATCACCCAGCTTCGCAGCGCGCTTTACCACGCGGCGACGGCCGCGGGCGAGGAGGGCATCCGGCACGAGGACCTGGCTGCCCGTGTCTCCGGGGCGCTGGGGGTGAGCCCTGGAGACTACACCGCAGGCGATGATCCGCCGCCGATGATGGCCGCGAGCGCGGCGAAGACGCTACGGGACGTCATCGCCTTCCGTCTCTACCTGGATCTGCAGCGGGGCTGGCGCGTCACCATGCCCAACCTGGAGCAGACGGGCCTGCTGGTCATCGACTACGCGGACCTCGACTGGCTGGCCGGCAGGGACGAACGGTGGAGCGATGTCCGTCCCGAACTGCGCCAGGCCGAGCCGGGGCAGCGCGCCGAGATCATGCGTGCGTTGCTGGACGAGATGCGCCGGTCGCTGGCCATCGACGTCGAGTACTTCCGGGAGGACTTCGACAGCCTGCAGCGCGCGAGCGAGGAGCGGCTGAAGGATCCGTGGCGGCTGGCCGGCGGCGACCGGCCGAAGGTGAGTACCGCCTACCCGCAGGGCTCCCGCCCCGGCATCGACCGTTCCGGGCTGTTCCTGTCAGGGAGGGGCAAGTTCGGCAAGTACCTGCGGCGGATCCACTTCCCCAAGGTGTCGGCCGACGACGCCCAACGGATCATCGCGGACCTGATGAAAGTGCTGGCCAAGGCGTACCTCCTGACGACGGTCGAGGTCGCACCGCAGCGGGCCGGCCGGTACCGCCGCCCTTCCGGCCCGCCCGTCACCGGTTACCGCATCGCCGCCGCCTGCCTCATCTGGCGGGCAGGCACCGGCGAGAGCGGCACACACGACCCGCTGACCCGCACCTACGCCAGCGGCGACGGCCCGCGCGTCAACGTCTTCTTCCGCGACCTCTACCGCGACACGGCCGCCGCCCTCGTCGGCCTGTCGGCCCGCGAGCACACCGCGCAAGTGTCCCCGCAGGACCGGGAGCAGCGCGAGGAGGACTTCCGCAAGGCGGAGCTCAAACTGCTCTACTGCTCCCCCACCATGGAGCTGGGCGTGGACATCTCCGAACTCAACGCGGTCATGATGCGCAACGTGCCGCCCACGCCCGCCAACTACGCCCAGCGCAGTGGCCGGGCGGGCCGGCAGGGGCAGCCGGCGCTGGTCACCACCTACTGCGCCACCGGCAACAGCCACGACCAGTACTACTTCCGCCGCTCCGACCGCATGGTGGCCGGGGCGGTCCGCCCGCCACGGCTGGACCTCGCCAACGAGGACCTGGTCCGCTCACACGTCCAGGCCATCTGGCTGGCCGAAACGGGGCTCAGGCTGGGCAACAACATCCCGACGCTCATCGACCTGAGCTACGACGAGGGCGCCCGCCGCCCGAACCCCGATCTGCTCCTGCACGCCTACGTCGAAGCCGACGTCCGTGATCAGGAAGCTCGCCGGCGCGCGGTGGCGGCGGCCCACAATGTGCTCGACGGGGTGCTGCCCGGTCCCGGTGAACCGCCCACCTGGTGGCACGACGAGTGGATCGAGGAGCAGGTGCGCCGCGCTCCCGAGGGGTTCGACCGATCCTTCGACCGCTGGCGCGACCTGTTCAGGGCGGCCTTGGCCGACCAGGCCGAGCAGAACCGGCGGCGCCTGGACCACACGCTCACCGACCGCGACCGCAAGATTGCCGAGCTGCAGCGCAAGCAGGCCGAGACCCAACTCGACCTGCTGAAGAACGAGAGCGTGGACAGCCGGTCGCTGCTGTCGGACTTCAACCCGTACCGCTACCTGGCCAGCGAGGGCTTTCTGCCCGGCTACTCCTTCCCGCGTCTCCCACTGGCGGCGTACATCCCGACGACGGGGCGGCGCTACGGCGACGGCGACTACCTGCAGCGTCCCCGTTTCCTGGCGATCAGGGAGTTCGGGCCCGGTGCGCTGATCTACCACGAGGGCAACCGCTACCAGGTGGAGCGCATCCAGCTGCGTCCCGACGCCTCGGGCGAGGTGGTGACCACCGAGGCGCAGCGCTGCGCCGGTTGCGGCTACCACTATGACTCGGGCGACCGCGCCGACAAGTGCGACGTGTGCGACGCGGCACTGCCCACGCCGACGCGCGGCCTGCTCCAGTTGCACACCGTCTACACCCGGCGGCGGGAGCGGATCTCCTCCGACGAGGAGGAGCGGCGCCGCGCGGGCTTCCGGCTGGTGACCTCCTACCGCTTCAACGATCACGGGCGGCGGACGGGCCGCCGTGACGCGCTCCTGGCCGACGCCGCCGGGAAGCTCGCGACGCTCTCGTTCGGCGACTCCGCCACCGTACGCATCTCCAACATGGGACGCCTGCGCGCCAAGAAGGACGAGCCTGACGGTTTCTGGCTCGACCCGGCCGACGGCCGCTGGCTGAACGAGCAGGCGGCGGCCGACGCCTCCGGCGACTCCAGCGAGATGCCGGTGGTCGACGCCGACGGCAACGAGAAGCGTCAGCGCAAGCGGGTCATCCCGTACGTGCAGGACACCCGTAACATCCTGGTGCTCAAGCTCGATGAACCTCTACCCGTGCCGGTCGCGCTCTCATTGATGTACGCGCTGGAACGCGGTATCGAAGCCGCCTTCGAGCTGGAGGACTCGGAGTTGACCAGCGAGCTGCTGCCGCCCAACGAGGGGCCGCGGGATCGCATGCTCTTCACCGAGGCCGCAGAGGGCGGCGCCGGCGTGCTCCGGCTGATGCAGTCGGAGCCGGGTGCGCTGGCCCGCGCCGCCACCGAAGCGCTGGAGATCTGTCACTTCGCCCCTGACGGCACCGACCGCGGCGGCCCCCGCCCCGACCGGAAGTGCGCCCACGGTTGCTACGACTGCCTGCTCACCTACGGCAACCAGCTCAACCACACCGACATAAACCGGCACTCGGTCCGGGACCTGCTGCTGCGCCTGGCCGCCGCCGAGGCCAGGCCGACCGGGCGCGGCGAGAGCCGTACCGAGCAGCTGAACCGGCTGGCGGACCAGTCGGAGAGCGGGCTGGAGCGCGACTTCCTCGCCTGGCTGAAGCAGCAGGGTCTGCGCCTGCCCGACGAAGCGCAGACGTTCATCACCGAGGCGCTGGCCAGGCCCGACTACGTCTACCGGCTGCCCGGTGTCAAGCTGGCGGTCTTCGTCGACGGCCCGGTCCACCAGGACGCGGTGGTCGCCGAGCGGGACGCCGAGGCCGAGGAGCGCCTGTTCGACCAGGGCTGGGACGTCATCCGCTTCTCGCACGACGCCGACTGGGCGGCGGTCGCGTCCCAGAACGAGCGCTACTTCGGAACCATGACGACACGAGGAAACAGTTGATGCCCGCCTACTCCGCCGGCTCCCTGGTCTCGGCCAGGGGCCGCGACTGGGTGGTGCTCCCCGAGAGCGCCCCCGACATGCTGGTGCTGCGCCCGCTGGGCGGCTCCGACGACGACGTCGCCGCCGTCTTCCCGGCGTTCGAGGACGTGGTCAGCGCCAGCTTCGCACCGCCCTCGCCGAAGGATCTGGGCGACCAGCACGCCGCCGGGCTGCTGCGCTCGGCGCTGCGCATCGGCTTCCGCTCGGGCGCGGGGCCGTTCCGGTCGCTGGCGGGGATCGCAGTGGAGCCGCGGGCGTACCAGTTGGTGCCGCTGATGATGGCGCTGCGGCAGAAGACCGTCCGCATGCTGATCTCCGACGACGTGGGCATTGGCAAGACCGTCGAGGCCGGGCTGATCGCCGCCGAGATGCTCGCCCAGGGCAGCGCGGAGCGGCTGGCCGTGCTCTGCTCACCGGCGCTGGCCGAGCAGTGGCAGGAGGAGCTGCGGACGAAGTTCGGCATCGACGCCGAACTCGTCTTAGCCAGCACGGTCTCCAAGCTGGAGCGGGGCCTGGACCTGGGGCAGTCGCTCTTCGACCGGCACCGCCGGGTGATCGTCTCCACGGACTTCATCAAGTCCACCCGGCACCGCGACGACTTCGTCCGGCACTGCCCCGACCTGGTGATCGTGGACGAGGCGCACACCTGCGTGGCGGCCGACGACGGCACCTCCGCCCAGAACCAGCTCCGCTTCGAGCTGCTGCAGCGGATCGCCAAGAAGCCAGAGCGGCACCTGCTCCTGGTGACCGCGACCCCGCACAGCGGTAAAGAGAGCGCCTTCCGCAACCTGCTGGGCCTGCTCAGCCCCGAGTTGGCCTCGGTCAAGCTCGACTCGGACGCCGGGCGGCGACTGCTTGCCCAGCACTTCGTGCAGCGCAAGCGGGCCGACGTACGCCAATTCCTCACCGTGAACGACGGCCTGGCCGACGACAGCCAGCGCGAGGACACATCCTTCCCCTCCGACCGCTACTTCAAGGACGAGACCTACCGCCTCTCCCCCGCCTACCGGGCGTTACTCGAAGACGCCATCGCCTACGCCAGCGAACGAGTGTCGGCGGCGGGCGAGCAGGGCAAGCGGGGTATCCATTCAGGCCTGTGATTGATCAGGCGTTTTGTGGTGGCATCCAGGGGGTTCCGGCCAGGGCCTCGCGGAGGG